>JBLJBS010000001.1:0-12874 GCA_047637695.1 Aquamicrobium sp.
ATTCGCCGAGATAGAGCCGGCGCACGTCGGGGTTCTCGACGATCTCGGCCGGCAGCCCATGCGTCAGCACCTGGCCGGCATGGATGATATAGGCGCGCTCGACCAGCCCCAGCGTCTCGCGGACATTGTGATCGGTGATCAGCACGCCGATGCCGCGCGCCGTCAGATGGCGCACCAGCTGCTGGATGTCGGACACCGCAATGGGGTCGACGCCGGCGAACGGCTCGTCAAGCAGCATGAAGTTCGGGTTCGAGGCGAGCGCGCGGGCGATCTCCAGCCGCCGCCGCTCGCCGCCGGACAGCGCGATGGCCTGCGACTTGCGCAGATGCGCGATGTGGAATTCCTCCAGCAGCTCGTCGAGCCGGTGCTCCCGCGCCTTGCGGCTCTTCTCGACCATTTCGAGAATGGCGCGGATATTGCTCTCGACCGACAGGCCACGGAAGATCGAGGCCTCCTGCGGCAGATAGCCGATGCCGAGCCGCGCCCGCCGGTACATCGGCAAGGCGGTGACGTCGTAGCCGTCGATCTCGATCGTGCCCTGATCGACCGGCACCAGCCCGGTGACCATGTAGAAGCATGTGGTCTTGCCGGCGCCGTTGGGACCGAGCAGCCCGACCGCCTCGCCGGCGCGGACGCCGAACGAGACGCCGTTGACCACCTGCCGCCCCTTGTAGCTCTTGGTCAGGCCGCGGGCGATCATCGTGCCGCGAAAGCGCTCGCGGTCCGGGCGCGGGGCCGGCGAGGCGGGGCGTTTCTTCAGGATGTCGGGAAATTTCACCGTTTGTCCTGCGAGCCGGGCTTGAGCAGCATCTTGACCCGGCCGCCGCCTGACGCGCCGCCGCAGCCTTCGAGATTGGCGAGGCCGGAGGCCATCTGCACCGTCAGCTTGCAGCCGACAATGACGTTGTCTCCCTCCGAAAGCACCACCTCCTGGCCGGAAAGGACGAGGAGCTCGCTCTTCATGTCGAAGCTGCCCTGGTCGGCGGTGGCGACCTGGCTCTCGGATTTGACGTAGACCTTGTTCTCGACGACGAGGCGGTCGATATTTGCCGAGCCGGTGGCGGCGGAGCCGCTTTCCTTGTCGTAATAGACCGTCATCTTGCCTGAGCGCAGCAGCATCGGCCCCTGCACCACCGCGACATTGCCGCTGAAGATGGCCAGGCCCTCGTTCTCGCGCACCTCGAGATGGTCGCTCTCGATCTGGATCGGCTTGTCGCCGTCGAGCTTGAGGCCGGTCATGCGCCCGGCCTCCTGCGCCAGCGCCGCCGGTGCAAGCAAGGTCAGGACCAGCGCCAGGCGCAAGGCGTGCTTCGAACTGCTCATTGGGCCTCCTCGCCGGCCGCCGCACCGCGCAGGCGTCCACCATCGATCTGCATGCGCACACGGTTCTCGAAGATCATCACCGCGCCCTTGTCGCGCACCGACATCGAATCCGCCGTGATATGCGCGCCGTCGAGCGATATGTCCACAGGGTCGGTCGTCTCGAGGCTACCGGTGGCGATGTCGATCCGGGCGGATTTGAACACCGCCTTCATGCCGTCCTCGCTCTCCACCGTCAATTCGCTGTCGATGTCGAGGCGGTTGGCGGCGCGGTCGAACACGCCGGAAGGCGCAGCGACCGTCATCCAGCCCTTGTCATCCAGCGGCAGCCTGGCGTCGATGCCTTCAAGGTCGATCCGGCCGCTCATGCCGATGTCCTGGACGGCGCGGGTGGCGGTCATGGAATAGGGCCGGTTGTCGGCGCCGGTCAGCCCGTCGATCTTTGGATCGGTCATCACCAGGCGTCCGTCCTCGATGGCCAGCGCCCGCAGGTCGATGGGCAGGCCGGAAGGCGCCGACAGCCACGACTTGCCGACGAAGCCGACGATCATCAGCAGCGCGGCGGCGGGCAGGGCGAGCTTGAGCAGGCGCACCCGGCCGGAATGGCGGCGCGCCTGCGCGAATGCCCGCTCGACACGCTTGTCGCGCGTGCCGACGGTTGCCGGGCGCAGCCCGCTGGTTGCTGTCCTTGCTTGCGAAATGTTCATGCCCTCGCGCCCGAAGCGACCAGTTCCCGAAATCCGCGCCATCGCATCAGCATGTGCGGCAGGTTCGCATCATGCGGCTTCGACTTGCACTCCAATATGGTGGTTTTTGGATGATCCTTGTTGCATTCATACAATCATGGCGCGTGACAGGGAAGTCTTTGCCTCCTGCCGTGCCGACGGGATGTGCTGGCCGGAGCAGAAATCCTCCCTTCCGGTAGCGCGCGGCTTGCATTAAAAGCGGGCGCAAGGGGCCTGAAGGCAAGAAAGACGCGACATGACCAACCGTGCCGACGACATCATCGACCGCAGGCGGCTGCGCCGCAAGCTCACCTTCTGGCGCATCGCGGCGCTGGCGGTCGCGGCGCTGGCTGTCGCGGGCGCGGTCACCTATGCCATGCGCGACAGCCTCGCTGTCGCCGACCAGATCGCGCGGGTCAGGATCGAGGGCACGATCACCGAGAACGACGAGCTCCTGAAGCGGCTGAAGCGCATCGGCGAAGCCGGCCATGTCAAGGGCGTGATCCTGACCGTCGATTCGCCCGGCGGCACCACCGCCGGCGGCGAGGCGATCTACGAGGCCGTGCGCAAGCTGGCCGAACAGAAGCCGGTGGTGGCGCAGGTCGGAACGCTGGCCGCCTCGGCCGGCTACATGATCGCATCCGCCGCCGACCACATCGTGGCGCGCCAGTCGTCGATCGTCGGCTCGATCGGCGTCCTCGTTCAGTTCCCCGACGTCACCGGCCTGATGGAGATGGTCGGCGTCAAGCTCGAAGGCGTAAAATCGTCGCCGCTCAAGGCCGAGCCGTCCCCCTTCACGCCCACCACCGAGGAAGAGCGCGCCATGCTGCGCGCGCTGGTGATGGACAGCTATGACTGGTTCGTCGGGCTGGTCGAGGCGCGGCGGCCGCTCTCCCGCGCCGAGGTGCTGGCCGTGGCCGACGGCTCGATCTTCACCGGCCGCCAGGCATTGCAGCGCAAGCTGGTCGACAGCCTGGGCGGCGAGGAAAAGGCCGTCGAGTGGCTGGCGAGGAAGGGCGTCGACGCAGAGCTCGATGTCATCGAATGGAAGCCGGTCAGGGAGGGCAGCCTGCTCTCGCCGCTGGCGCTGGCCGGCGCCATCGGCGCGGCGACCGGTCTCGACGCCCTTGCCGGCAGGGATCGCTTGTTCCTTGACGGGCTCGTATCGGTCTGGCACCCTGACGCCGGCTCTTTCGGAAACTGAAAAACCACAAGCAAAACACCTGCATAGCGGATTGTTTCCGTGATATGCGGCCCGACAGGACGGCGTGGAGCACAAGATGATCAAGTCCGAACTCGTGCAGACGATAGCCAATCGCAATCCGCATCTTTTCCTGCGTGACGTCGAAAACATCGTCAATGCGATCTTCGAGGAGATCACCGATGCGCTCGCCGCCGGCAACCGCGTCGAGCTGCGCGGCTTCGGCGCCTTCTCGGTCAAGAACCGGCCGGCGCGCATCGGCCGCAACCCGCGCACCGGCGAGTCCGTCGAGGTCGAGGAGAAGTGGGTGCCGTTCTTCAAGACCGGCAAGGAGCTTCGCGAGCGGCTCAACGCCGACGACGAGGACTGAAGGCAAAGCCCGGCAACATGGTCAACCGCATTGTCACCGTTCTGGTCCTCATCCCGCTCGCCGTGGTGCTGGTCGCGCTGGCGGTGGCAAACCGCGCGCCGGTCGCGTTCACCATCGATCCGTTCAATCCCGGCAATCCGGGCCTGACCGTCTCTCTGCCGTTGTTCGCGCTTTTGTTCGCGGCGGTTGCCGTCGGTCTCGTCATCGGCAGCCTCGCTACCTGGCTGCGTCAGGGACGCTACCGCAAGGCCGCGCGCCAGCGTGACGCCGCCCTTGCTGCCTCCATTGCCGCCCCCGCGGTCACTGCACCGAAGCAGCCGGCGGCGCACTCAGCCATGGGCCTGCCCGCGCCGCGCAGCTGACAGGGTCAGCGCCGGCGCAAGACGAAGTCGCCGATCGCATCGGCCAGGCCCGGTGCAAGCGGCAGCGACGGATCGCCATAGGCGGCGAGATTGGCTGCCGGATCGCCCTTCGCCACCTGTTTCAGGACGTGGTTCATGCCGGGAATTGTCACTCTCTCGGCCGCGGGCAGGGCGCGTGACAGGGCGTCGGCGTCGGCGCGCGCGACCTGCATGTCCTCGTCGCCGTCGATGACGAGAACGGGCAGCTTCAGCCCGGCGATCAGCGCGGCCGGATCGCGCGAGAAGGCGTCGATCAAAAAGCCCTGTATCGCCGGCGCGAACATCGTTTGCACCGCCGGGTGAAAGCCCGACACGTCGACCCTTTCGCCGCGTTCCAGCGCGTCGATCGCCGCCAGCGCATCGTCGAGCAGCGGCGCGTTGGCCGGATTGGCGCGCAGCTGCTCGCGCAGCACCGTGTCCATCGGCCGTCCGGGCGTGGTCACAAGCACCAGCCCGCACAGTGACGGATCGCCTTTTCCCGCCGCGATCAGCGCCACCAGACCGCCCTCGCTGTGGCCGGCGAGCCAGGCGCAATCGGCCTCGATCCTTTCCTTCGCCACTTCGACCCAGGCCAGTGCGTCACCGGCATAATCGTCGAAGGTGACGGCATTGGCGTCGCCGAACTGCCCCCTGCTCGCGAACAGGCCGCGCTTGTCGATGCGGATAGAGGCGATGCCATGCCCGGCGAGCGCCGGCGCCAGCATCTTCAGATAGCCGGCATTGACGCCGAGCGGATTGTCGCCGTTGCGGTCGGTCGGCCCGGAGCCCGGGATGATGACCATGGCTGCATGGACAGGCCCGTCCGGTATTGCGAGCGTGCCGCCGAGAGGGCCGTTTTCCACCTGCGCCTCGACTTCGATCTCCGTGGTGCCGCCATGGGCGGGGAGCGCGTGAGCCGAGAGAAGGACGCCGAGGGCGGCGTTGCGGACGAGAGTGCCGAGCGTTTTCATCAGCGCGATCTAGAGCAATTCCAGCAAAAGTGCGAAGCGGTTTTGCGCCCGGAATTGCGTAAAAACAAAGATGTAGGTTGTTTTGCCGTTTCTGGGAAACTGTGAAACGATCTAGCGTCGCCGCCAGCCGGCCGCAAGCGGCCCTTGTTGCCGGAGCCTGCGCGCTGTGGCAGAAGCGCCGGACGAGTTTCACCGGAACGCCGATGAAGAACAGGAACGACAGACAGGCCGGCAAGGGCGCTTCGGCGCGCCCGGACAGGACCGTGTCAAAGCGCGATGGCGGCATCGCCGAAATTGCCGGTGTCCGCAAGCCGTTGCCGCGGCGGGCGGGTACGCTGCCGGCCGAGACGCTGCCGCTGATTCTCGAGGTCGAGCCCGGCGCTGATTATGCGCTCGTCGATTCCGGCGACGGCCGCAAGCTCGAGCGCTACGGCCCCTACCTGATCGACCGTCCGGAGGGACAGGCGATCTGGCGGCCGGCGCTTGCCGAGCGCGACTGGCTCAAGGCCGATGCGGTCTTCACCGGCGACACCGACGAGGAAGGCATGGGCCGCTGGCGCTTTCCGCAGTCGCCGCTCGGCGAGACCTGGCCGATGCGGCATGACGGGCTCGACTATCTCGGCCGCTTCACCTCGTTTCGCCATGTCGGCGTCTTTCCCGAGCAGGCGTCGCACTGGCGGCACATGGAAGCGCTGATCGTCGGTGCCCGGCGTCCGGTCAGGGTTCTGAACCTGTTCGGCTATACCGGGCTCGCCTCGCTGGTCGCGGCGCGCGCCGGCGCTCACGTCACCCATGTCGATGCCTCGAAGAAGGCGATAGGATGGGCGCGCGAGAACCAGGAAATGGCGCGGCTGGCCGACAGGCCGATCCGCTGGATCTGCGAGGACGCGATGAAGTTCGTCGAACGCGAGGAACGCCGCGACAGCCGCTATGACATCATCCTGCTCGATCCTCCCGCCTATGGCCGCGGCCCCAAGGGCGAGGTCTGGCAGCTGTTCGATCATCTGCCGGCAATGGCGGAGCATTGCCGCGCCATTCTTGCGCCGAAGCCGCTGGCGGTGATCCTCACCGCCTATTCGATCCGCGCCTCGTTCTTCGCCATGCACGCGCTGATGCGCGACACTTTTGCCGGGATGGGCGGGCGCGTGGAATCGGGAGAACTCATCATCCGCGAGGAAGCGGCCGGGCGGCGACTGTCGACCTCGCTGTTCTCGCGCTGGGTGGCGGCATGAGCGGACAGTCGGATATTCGCAGGGTCGGCCAGGTCAAGGAGGTGACCAGCCTCGCCAACCCGGTCATCAAGGACATTCGCGCGCTGGCGCTGAAGAAGTTCCGCGACCGCGAAGGCGCCTTCATGGCCGAGGGGCTGAAGCTGGTCATCGATGCGCTCGATCTCGGCTGGACCATCCGCACGCTGGTTTTCGCCAAGTCGCAGCTCGGCAATGCGGCGGTCGAGAAGGTCGCGGCGCGCGCCAAGGCAGCTGGCGGGCTGGTGCTCGAAGTACCGGAGAAGGTTCTCGTCGCCATCACCCGCCGCGACAACGCCCAGTCGGTGCTCGGCGTGTTTTCCCAGCGCTGGACGCCGCTGAGGGACATCCGGCCGGAGAACGGCGACGTCTGGGTGGCGCTCGACCGGGTGCGCGATCCCGGCAATCTCGGCACCGTCATCCGCACCGTCGATGCGGTCGGCGCCAAGGGCGTCATTCTCGTCGGCGACACCACCGACCCCTATTCGCTGGAGACCGTGCGCGCCACCATGGGCTCGATCTTCGCCGTGCCGGTGGCGCGGGCCGAGGCGGAAGCATTCATTAGCTGGCAAAAGACGACGCGCGCGCGACTTGTCGGCACCCATCTGAAGGGCTCGGTCGACTACCGCACGCCGGATTACCGCAAGGGGCCGATCATATTGTTGATGGGCAACGAGCAGCAGGGCCTGCCCGAAGATCTGGCTGCCGCCTGCGACACGCTGATCCGGATTCCTCAGGAAGGTCGGGCAGATTCGCTCAATCTGGCCGTCGCCACCGGGGTCGCGCTCTATGAAGTGCGCCGCCATGCCTTCCCGGTGACGGAAGGAAAAGCCGGATGAAGCGTCTTTTGCCTTATGGCGCGATCGTGCTGGCGGCAGCCGCGCTCGACCAGTGGATCAAGCATCTGGTCGAAACGACGCTCGACATGCACCTGCCGGTGCAGTTGCTGCCGTTCCTGTCGCTCTACCGCACCCACAACACCGGCATCGCGTTTTCGATGCTCGACGATTTCGGCAGCGTCGGGCTGATCGCGGTCACGCTGGCGGTGATGGGGCTGGTCGCCTTCATCGCCTCGCGCACCGATCCCGCCCAGCGCCTTGCGCGATTGGGATTCGCGCTGATCATCGGCGGTGCGCTCGGCAATCTGGTCGACCGCGCCTGGCTCGGCTATGTCGTCGACTATATCCTGTTTCACCTGCCGTCATGGTCGTTCGCGATCTTCAACCTCGCCGACGTCTTCATCACTGTGGGCGCCGGGCTGGTCATCCTCGACGAGTTTCTCGTCTGGCGGCGCGACCGGGCGCGAACGCGCGAGTGACGGGCCTGTTGCGCGTTCGCTAAAATTCTAGCGAGCGGCCAAAAGCTTCCCTAATCACTCCGCGCTATCCTGCGGCGTGATGATGGCGCAGGAAAACCCGCATGACGACCTGATCGGCGCGACGCTTCGCGGCGATGCCGCATCCGCGTCGGCCCGCATGGGCAGCGAGGGGCGCAGGCGCGGCGTTTCCGTGCCGCCGCTGGTACCTGAACTGCCGCTACGTCAAGCTGCAGCGCTTCTCGATCCCTTGCCGGGCGAGGGCTTCCTTGTCATCGCGGCGGCGGCGCTGGTCGCCTGCGCCGGCCTTGCCGCCATCTCCGGGGCTTCGCTTCTTGCCGCCATCCCGGCAGGTCTCGGTCTTGCGGCGCTTGCGGCGCATGCCCGCGCGGCGCGCCGGCGCAGCGACCGGGTGCGGGATGAGGAACGGCGCGAGCGGCTGGAACTCGAGCGGCTGGCCGACCGGATGTGGGAGCTGCAGGAAAGCGAGGAGCGCGCCCTCGGCCTGACAGAGGCATTGGGCGACATCGTCGTCCACCGCGACCGCGAAGGCCGCATCGTCTATGCCAATCGCGTGCTGTCACGGCTGCTCGGCGTTGCGCCGGAAGCGCTGCGCGGCCGGCGGCTCGGCGATCTGGGCGTCGATGTCGGCGTGGTGCCGGACAGCGCCTTCAACGACGGCGAATGCCTGTCCTCGACCGATATCGTGTTCCACACCGCAGCCGGCGAGCGCTGGTTCTCGTGGATCGAGCTGTCGGTGCGCGACAAGGAGAACGACACCGCCTCGCACCGGGCCGTCGCGCGCGAGATCACCGCCCGCAAGCAGGCGGAAGGAGCGCTGATCGCCGCGCGCGAGCGCGCCGAGATGGCGAGCGAGGCCAAGACGCGCTTTCTTGCCACCGTCAGCCATGAAATCCGCACCCCGATGAACGGCATCATGGGCATGGCCGGACTTTTGGCCGATACCGGATTGACGCCCGAGCAGCGCACCTATGTCGCGGCGGTCTCGACCTCGGCGGCGGCGCTGCTGGCGCTGATCGAGGACCTCCTCGATTATTCCAAGATCGAGTTCGGCCGCTTCGCTCTCGAGCCACAGCCCGTCAGTCCGCGCGAACTGGTCGAAAACGTCGTCGAACTGATCGCGCCTCGCGCCCACGAAAAGGGCATCGGCATCGCCAGCAGCATTCCGCCCGAGGTGCCGGCGCTGGTCAGCGCCGATCCCGGCCGATTGCGGCAGGTGTTGGTCAACATCATCGGCAACGCCGTCAAGTTCACCGAGACCGGCGGGGTTCTCGTCGAAGTCGGCATCGTTGGTGATGGCGCCAGCGATGATGCGGGCGAAGGCGGACAACAGCGGTTGCGCTTCTGCGTCATCGACACCGGCCCCGGCCTGAAGCGCAAGGACATCGCCCGCCTGTTCGACGAGTTCGAGCAGGGCGACGGCACCGCGACCCGCGTTCATGGCGGCGCGGGTCTCGGCCTGGCGATCTCCCGCCGCATCGTCGAGACCATGGGCGGAGCGATCTTCGCGGAAGGCGAGCCGGGCAAGGGGTCGTGCTTCACGGTCGAGATCCCGCTCACCGCTCCGGTGGCGCCGCGGATCGATCTTGCCGCCGCGCTCGATGGCCGCCGCATCGCCGTTGCCACGGCCAACGCGATCGAGGCGCGTGCTCTGGTGGAGATGATCGCAGCGCATGGCGGCAGGGCCGAAGCCTTCGACGATCCGTCGCAGGCCGCCTCCATGGCAGGCGTCGACACCGTCTTGATCGACGCAAGCCTGGTCGACGCAAGCCTGATCGACGCCGGGCCGGCAGCCGGCGGGCGCGACGTGCTGCGGCTCCTGCGCAACAACAACACCGTGCCGCTGCGCGCCATTACACTGATCGCGCCCGTCGAGCGTGTGCGGCTGGCTGGTTACACCGCTGCCGGCTATGACGGCTTTCTTGTGAGGCCCGTACGGGCGGCGACCCTGCTCAGGGTGCTTCTCTCCGCGCCGACTGGGATGGAAGCCGAGGATCGATCGGCGCAGCCGCACGGATCGCCGGACCCGGAGCGCGGGCTTTCCGTTCTGGTCGCCGAGGACAACGAGATCAATGCCCTGCTCGCCCGCTCCGCTCTCGCCAAGGCGGGCCATCATGTCGATGTCGTGCCGAACGGCAAGGCCGCCGTCGAGGCGCTCGGCCGCGCCGGCGGCGCCCATCGCTACGACGTGGTGCTGATGGATCTTCACATGCCGGTGATGGACGGCCTGTCGGCGATCGCCCTGATCCGCAGGCACGAGGAAGAAAATGCCCTGCCGCCGGTGCCGATCCTCGTCCTGTCGGCCGACAGCCAGGAAAAGACCCGGCATGGCGTTATCGCCCACGGCGCGACGGGGTTCCTCACCAAGCCGGTCGATCCCCTGGCGATGATCGAGGCGGTCGAAGCGCAGGTCATCTGATAAGCCGGCTCATCATGGCCGGCGATCCTTGCGCGACCGCGGGCGTCATGAGACCTTCGTCATACTCGCGTTGCATTCTCCACCTAGAGCGACGCTGAAAATGAGCGGTCCGGCGATGGATGATTCGGCATCGGATGGGTCGGCGAGGAGCGAGGAGAACGAGCCATGCACGTCACCATGACCGAAGCCGGCGTCAATACGCCTCGCGCGGCGCAGGCGTCTTCCGCAATGCTGTTTGCCGGGCTGGCCGCCGGCAGGGTTCTCGGGCGCATCGGCACGATCGAGGTCAGGCTCGCGCGCGACGAGGCGGAGATCGCTGCTGCCCAGGAAGTGCGCTATCGCGTCTTTCACGAGGAACTCGGCGCCCAGGCTTCGGCTGCCGACGCGCTCGCCCGCCGCGATGCCGACCGTTTCGATGAAGTCTGCGATCACCTTCTGGTGCTGGACACCACCCTGCCGGGCCCGGATCATCGCCGCATCGTCGGCACCTACCGCCTGATGCGGCAGGAGAACGCCGCGCTGGCCGGCGGCTTCTATTCCAGCGATGAATTCGAGCTGGAAACGCTGGTCGCGCGCCATCCCGGCCTGCGCTTCCTCGAGCTCGGCCGTTCCTGCGTCCTGCCGCAATACCGTTCCAAGCGCACCATCGAAGTGCTGTGGCAGGGCATCTGGGCCTATGTGAACCATTACGGCATCGGCGCGATGACCGGCTGCGCCTCGTTCCATGGCACGGTGCCGGCGGCCTATGCCGAGGCGCTGTCCTTCCTCGCCCAGAACTGCCTCGCCGATGGTGACTGGCGGGTCTCCGCCGTTGCCCGTCGCTTCCATCCGATGGACCTGATGCCGGCGGAGGCGGTCAACGCGCGCTCCGCTCTCGCCGCCATGCCGCCGCTGATCAAGGGCTACCTGCGGCTCGGCGCCCGGATCGGCGAAGGCTGCGTCGTCGACCACGCCTTCGGCACCACCGATGTCTTCGTCGTGCTGCCGGTGGCGACGATTTCGGCCCGCTACGTCAACCATTACGGGCCCGACGCGGCGCGCTTCGCCGCCTGAAGGCTTTGTAGCCGGTTCGGTCCGGAATCCCGGCAGTTTGGGTGCCGAGTCGGTTCATATCGACTCATTTGGTTTTGAATAATCGCTGAGTCGCCGTGTTGGAATTATTCGACTTCTTTCTAAAGAGATATATACCACTTTCAGTTAATTATGGTATGGTGGTACGCATTTCGGGGAGGGGTGACTATGAAATGCAGGGCAGAATATCTACTCAAAACTATAAGATTGTACGTCAAGATGGTCTTCGTGTTCGAGGTCAGGCGAATTAAGTTTTGAGATCGATTGTCACTCCCTTCGCGGGAGCGCGGATCGAAACTTTCTCAAGAGATATCTTACAAATAAAGAAGCCGGCCTGAATTCTCAGGCCGGCTTTTCTGTTGTTCGCCTTGCGGTCATTGAAGCGCCGGGCTTCACGCCCCGGCGCTGTAGGCCGCGATCACCGCCATGTTGACGATGTCCGAATCCTTGGCGTTCATCGGTACGATCTGAACCGGCTTGTTCAGCCCGACCAGCAGCGGCCCGATCACCGTCGAGCCGCCGAGCTCCTGCAGCATCTTGGTGGCGATCGAGGCCGAATGGTAGGCCGGCATGATCAGCACGTTGGCCGGGCCTGAAAGCCGGCAGAACGGATATTGCTTCATCAGGTTCGGGTTGAGCGCGACGTCGGCGGCCATCTCGCCGTCATACTCGAAATCGACCCGCCGCTTGTCGAGGATGCGCACCGCCTCCTGCACCCGCTCCGAACGCTCGCCCTGCGGATGGCCAAAGGTGGAGTAGGCCAGCATCGCCACGCGCGGCTCATAGCCCATGCGCCGGGCAAAGCCCGCCGCCTCCTCGGCGATGTCGGCGATCTGGATCGCGTCCGGCATGTCGTGGACGGCGGTGTCGGCGACGATGACGGTTCGGCCGCGCGCCAGCGCGATCGAGGCGCCGATCACCCGGTGGCCGGGCTTGGCGTCGATGATGCGGCGGATGTCCTCGAGCGCGGTCGAATAGTTGCGCGTCACGCCGGTCACCACCGCATCGGCATCGCCCAGTGCCACCATGCAGGCGGCGAAATGGTTGCGGTCGTTGTTGATCAGGCGCTGGCAGTCGCGCAGCAGGTAACCCTTGCGCTGCATCCGCTCGTAGAGATAGTCGGCATAGACGCCGTTGCGCCGCGACAGCCGCGCATTGACCACCTCGATGCCGGGCCGGTCGAGGTCGACGCCGGCATTCCTGGCATTGTCGCGGATGACGTCGTCGCGGCCGATCAGCACCGCGGTGCCGAGCTTCTGGTTGACGTAGGAGACGGCGGCGCGCATCACCTGCTCCTCCTCGCCCTCGGCGAAGACGACGCGCTTGGGCTGGCGCCGCACCCGGTCGTAGATGCGCTGCAGCGTCGAGGCGATGGGGTCGCGCCGGGCCGAAAGCTCCTGCCGGTACTTCTCCATGTCGAGGATCGGCCGGCCGGCGACGCCCGATTCCATCGCCGCGCGCGCCACTGCCGGCGGGATCGACGAGATCAGCCGCGGGTCGAACGGCACCGGGATGATGTAGTTGGAGCCGAATTTCGGCCGGTTGCCCTGATAGGCGGCGGCGACGTCATCGGGCACGTCCTCGCGCGCCAGCGCCGCGATGGCCCGGACGGCGGCGATCTTCATCTCGTCGTTGATCGTGGTGGCGCGGGCGTCGAGTGCGCCGCGGAAGATGTAGGGAAAGCCCAACACGTTGTTGACCTGGTTGGGATAGTCCGACCGCCCGGTGGCCATGATGGCGTCGGTGCGGATCTCCGCCACTTCCTCCGGCGTGATCTCGGGGTCGGGATTGGCCATGGCGAAGATGATCGGGTTCTTGGCCATCGACTGGATCA
>JBLJBS010000002.1:0-8856 GCA_047637695.1 Aquamicrobium sp.
TCCTGGTGGAGGCGCCGGGTACCGCCCCCGGGTCCGAATGGCTTATTTCATCGGCCGTTTATGCCCATAGTCGGCCGAGGCCGACAGGTTGAATATAGGAAAGCCGAAGCCGAAAGGGAAGGGGCGGCGTTGTGCGCCGGCCAGCGAATCCTGTTAGCTTAGCGCCGACAGGCCGCGCGGCGCATTGGCGCGCATAAGCGGGCTTGCTAGAGCATTTCGCAGTCAGACGGTCACGTCTGACGTCGCACAAATGCGGCTCAAGAAAGAAAGCGAGAGCGACGGAACTGCATTCGTCAGAATGCCCGTTGCTCTAGAAGCCCGCTCTCGGGCGGATTGTGGCAATGAGCAGGAAAGGCGAGGCGGTGAACAGGATAACGGCTGAACAGGCACAAGAGATCGAGGCGCTGCGCGCCACGCCCGGCGCTACGCTTCGCCCGGTTTCCGAGGGCATCGAGGCGCTTCTGTATAGGCCGCTGCCGGTTCTCGATCACGGCTTCGTCCGCGTCGTCGACTATATGGGCGACGACGCCTCGGTCGTCCAGGCCGCCCGCGTTTCCTATGGCCGGGGAACGAAGAAGGTCCAGGAGGATCGCGGTCTCATCAACTATCTGCTGCGCCATTGGCACACGACGCCGTTCGAGATGGCCGAGATCAAGCTGCATGTGAAGCTACCGATCTTCGTTGCCCGGCAGTGGATTCGCCACCGCATGGCCAACGTCAACGAATATTCCGCCCGCTATTCGGTGATGGACCGCGAGTTCTACGTGCCGTCGCCCGAGCATCTGGCGGCGCAGAGCTCGGTCAACCGGCAGGGACGCGGCAATCTCCTGACCGGGCAGGAGGCGGAAGACGTCCTCGCCATGCTGCGCGAGGACGCGTCGCGGAACTACGACCATTACGTGCAGATGCTGAACGATCCGGCGGAAGGATCCTACAGCGAGGATCGCTTCGGCCTTGCCCGCGAACTGGCGCGGATGAACCTGACGATGAACGTCTATACCCAGTGGTACTGGAAGACGGACCTGCACAATTTCATGAACTTCCTGCGCCTGCGCGCGGATTCCCACGCCCAATACGAGATCCGCGCCTATGCCGAGGTCATGGTCGACCTGCTGGCGAAGTGGGTTCCGCTGGTCCACGAGGCGTTCATGGAGCATCGCATGGGCAGCGTGCAGCTGTCGGCGACGGCGCTGAAGGCGGTCAAGCGGATGATCGCCGGCGAAAAAATCGACCAGCCGTCGAGCGGCCTGTCAAAGCGCGAATGGGCGGAACTCGCCGGCGCGCTCGGGCTTCAGGTCGACTGAAGACGCGGCCGCTGTCGTGGCGGCGGGTGGAACCAGTGGAGGTTTCAGGCATTCGTTCCGAGGGGCTTTTGGAAAGGACCTCAGATGAAATCGCTGGCCGATCTTTTCGAGCATACGCTCCGGGACATCTATTATGCCGAGAACGCGCTGACGAAGGCGCTGCCGGAAATGTCGAAGGCAGCGAAAAGCGCCGACCTGCGCGCCGCCTTCGACCAGCACCTGACCGAGACCAAGGGCCAGATCGCCACCCTCAAGAAGGTGTTCGATACGATCGGCAAGAAGGCCGAGGGTGAGAAATGCGACGCGATCGAAGGCCTGATCAAGGAAAGCAAGGGCCTGATGAAGGAGGCTTCCGGCACGGCGCTCGATGCCGGGCTGCTGGCAGCCGCGCAGGCGGTCGAACATTATGAGATCGCCCGCTATGGTTCGCTTCGCGAATGGGCCAAGGTGCTCGGCCACGACGACGCCCACACGCTGCTGAGTGAAATTCTCGATCAGGAAAAGGCGACCAACAACAGGTTGACCAACCTCGCGGTCACCGCGCTGAACAAGAAATAGCGGGCCGGGTTCGGCGGTATTTCGTCGTTCCCGCGCGAAGGTTCTTCCTCGTTTCCTGCCGCTCTCATGTCGAGGCGGAGAGGCGCCTAGAGGGTTTCCCAGTGCGTCTCGAGGGAAATCTGCGTCGTGATCCAGTTATAGAAGCTGGCGGTGAGCGGATTGTGGATGTCGTGCTCGGGGACGACGAGATGGTAGCTCGCCTGGGTCGGAAGCTGGCGGTCGGACAGGATGACGAGCGCGCCGCTGGCCAGCTCGTCCTCGAGAAGGAATTTCGGCACCAGCGCCACCCCCAGACCGGAGACGGCGGCGCTGATCAGCGACGAGATATGCTCCAGCCTGTGGCCGAGGCCGATCGGCGCGTGATCCGGAAGGTTCTCGAACCACACCGTCCATTCGCGCGGACGGGTAGAGAGGTGGAGCAGCGGGGCGCGCGCAAGCACCTCGTCGCCGGAAAGGCCGTGCAGCGTCTCGGTTCGCAGCAGGAGCGGGCTGGCGACCGGAACGACGGTCTCGTTGAAGAGAAACCGGCACATGCCCTTCGGCCATGCCGGCGCGCCGTAATGGATGGCCGCATCCAGCGCATGGTCGGAAAGATCGAACGGGCCATCCCGGGTCGCGATGTTCAGTGAGATGCCGGGATGGAGGGCGATGAAACTCGATAGGCGCGGAATAAGCCAGCGCGAGCCGAATGTCGGCAGGACGGCGATGCTGAAGATCGAGGTGGCGTTGGCCGCCGTGATCGTCTGGATCACGAGCTCCTCGGCCTGCTGCAGCAATTGCAGCGAATGGGCGCGGAATTTCCTGCCGGCGGCGGAAAGCTCGATGCGCCGGCGGACGCGGTTGAACAGGACGACGCCGAGCTGGTTTTCCAGCTCCTGGATCTGACGGCTCACCGCGCTCTGCGTCAGGTTGAGTTCCTGGGCTGCAAGCGTGATGCTCTGGTGCCGCGCGGCACTTTCGAACGCCTGCAGCCGGTCTATGCTCGGCAACAGACGTCGGTTGAATCGTATGGAGGAAACCATCTTCGATGCGGGTCGCTCTTCCGATGCCTGCCGGGGGGAGGGGGAGGTAGGCGTTGCTGCGCCATTTCATCGTGTAAGCGCGTGGCGCGCAAGCGTCAGTCGAGCGGCCGGCATGCCCGGCGGCGCGGCGCTATGGATGCGCCGCGCCGTCGGTCGCTCTGCAAGCCTTCAGAGCTTGACGTCGGCCGGAATGTCCTCCGGTTCCACGCCGGCCAGCTTCATGCCGTTGGTCAGCCATTCGGTCATCTGGCCGATGCCGCGATTGTATTCGACCCAGACGTCGAGGAAGTTCTTCCAGTCGAGACTGTCTTCCTTGGGAATGGCCAGGCAGGCGGGCAGGCCGATGACCGGCTCCGTCAGCATCGAGAACCTGCCGATGCTGGGGTTCTTCTTGACGGCGGTCATGCCGAGCAGGGCGGCGAAGACGGCGCAGTCGACGCGCTTGCTCTGCAGTGCCAGCATCACCTCGTCGCGGGTAGCGAAGGCGGTGATGTCGGCTTTCGGGGCGAACCGGCGCGCGGCCATCTCCTGTGTCGAGCCGAGGTCGACGGCGACCTTGATGTCGGGATTGTTGAGCTCGGCCCAGGTCGAGATCGACAGCGTCTCGGGCGCGACTAGCCCGTAGCCGTGCAGGAAGTAGGACTTGGAAAAGTTGATCGACAGGGAACGCACCGGGGTCGGCGTTAGCGACATGGCGATGTCGGCCTTGTCGGTCTGGAGCTGGATCACCGAGTTGCCATAGGTGGAATCCACGAACTCGATCTCCACATCCAGCAGCTTGGCGATATCCTTGGCCATCTCGACGCAGGCGCCCGACCACTCTCCCGACACCGCGCTCTTGACGAAATAGGGCGGCTCGCCGACGAGGGCGGCTACCCGCATCTTCTTGGCGGCGCGGATTTTGGCGAGCGTCGAGGGCCCTCCCTCGGCCTGCGCCGCGCCGCTGGCGGCGGCGGTCCCCGCCACGGCGATGGAGCCGGCCGCCGCGAGTTGCACCAGTCTGCGTCGCGACACAGCCTGGTCGAATCCGGTTTTCGAAGTCGTCATGTCATTCCCCTTTCTTGGTTTGATTGGCCTCGACTTCCGGGAACGGAAGCTGGTGCGGATAGGCGAGCAGCCTTTCGAGCCGCTTGCCGAGTTTGAGCAGGCGCGGCTCGCTGCCGCTGCCGCCCATCAGCTGGATTCCGAGCGGTCTGCGCGCGGCATCGCGCAGCACCGGCAGCGACAGCGTCGGTGCGCCGGCGCAATTCGCCACCACGTTGAGGTTTTCCCGTTGCAGGAAATAGAACTTGTCGACCGTGGCCAGCGGCGTCGGACCGATGGGATAGCCCGGCAGCAGCAGCGCCACGAAGCCATCGATCGCGCGCGCAATCCCGTCCGCCAGCCGCCGGCACTGGCGCATGGCCAGATCGTAGGCTCGGTCGGGGATGCGCTCGCCGAGCAGAACCCTGTTGCGGAAGACCTCACCGAACTCGAGATAATCGCGCCGTACGTCGGCGGCAAAGCCATCGGCGACCTCGCGCATCATCACCACGGAGCTCGCCGCGTGGATGGCGCGCAGCGAAGGCAGGGCGACGGCCGAGACGGCGATGCCGTCGGCCCGGAAGATGTCGCAGGCGCGCTCATAGGCGGCAAGGCTGTCGGGGCTGCATTCGAGCGCGGCGATCCATTCCGGCTCGGGGATGGCAAGGCGCGGCGCGACGGTTTCCGCCGGCCCGGACGCATCGTCGTCGACATCCACGATGGCGTCGTAGATGGCCTTGCAATGCGCGACGGAAAGCGCCATCGGCCCGACGCTGTCGAGCGAGGGGCTGAGCGGGCACATGCCGTCCAGCGGCACCTTGCCGTTGCCGATCTTGAGTCCGACGATGCCGCAATGGCTGCTCGGTAGGCGGATCGAGCCGGCGGTATCGGAGCCGATCGAGGCGTGGCAGAAGCCTGCCGCGACCGAAACGCCCGACCCGCTCGACGAGCCGCCGGGGAAGAGCTCGTCGTCCCAAGGGTTTCTTGCCGGCGGGAAAGGCAGATCGAAAGCGGGGCCGCCGAAGGCGAATTCGTGGCAATTGGCCTTGCCGATGATGACCGCGCCGGCGCGCCGCAGGCGGTCGACCAGCGTGGCGTCGGCCGCCGCGACACGGCCCAGCCGACTGCGCGAGCCGCAGGTGGTGGCGATGCCCTCGACGTCGATGATGTCCTTGATCGACACCACCATTCCGTGCAGCGGGCCGCGTTCGGCCGGGGCGAGCGCATCCAGCATGGCAGCCTGCCCGCGCGCCTCGTCGGCCATGACATGGGTGAAGGCGCAGAGGCGATCCTCGTGATGGGCGATGCGCGAGAGCAGGATCTCCACGGTGCGCGAGACGGCGCCTGGCGAAGTCGCGTCTGCGCCATCAAAACCGCCAGCAAAACCGCCGGCAAGCGCGCGCGAGTTACTCATGGCGGGCGATGCTCCCGTCGGCCTTTGCCGGCGCCTCGTTGGCATCGATCTCGCCGAGAAGCTCGGCGAGGATCGTCAGGCCGCGGGCGAAATCGGCCCGCTCGGTATCGGAAGCGCCGTCCGGAAGAATGGTCTCCAGTAGTTGCTCGATCTCGGGGCTGGGCGCTCGGGACTGTTCCGTCATCGTCGCGCTCTAGCGGTTAAAATGAGAAAGGAAGGAGCGGGTGGCCGCATGGGTGGGATTGGCGATCACCTGCTCGGGCGGTCCCTCCTCGACGATCACGCCATCGCGCATGAAGACGACCCTGTCGCCGACATCCCTCGCGAAGGCGATCTCGTGGGTGACGATGATCATCGTCATGCCGTCCTCGGCGAGGCCGTGCATCACGGCCAAAACCTCTCCCACCAGTTCGGGGTCGAGCGCGGACGTCACCTCGTCGAACAGCATCACGTCGGGCTTCATCGCCAGCGCCCGGGCGATCGCGATCCGCTGCTTCTGACCGCCCGAAAGGAAGGCGGGATAGACGTCGGCCTTTTCCGCCAGCCCGACCTTTTCGAGCAGGGCCAGGGCCTCGGCGCGCGCCTGCGCGCGCGGCTGCTTCAGCACCGTCAGCGGGCCTTCCATCACGTTCTGCGCCGCCGTCATGTGCGGAAACAGGTTGAAGTGCTGGAAGACCATGCCCGTGCGGGCGCGGAAGGCGGAAAGGGCACGGTCTGCCGGCAGGCGCTTGCCGGGTCCGAAGGCGAAGCTGCTGCCGTTGACGCAGACGGTGCCGCCATCGGGGACGACGAGGAGGTTGAGGCAGCGCAGCAGCGTCGACTTGCCCGAGCCGGACGGACCGATCAGGGCGACGACGCCGCCCTTCGGCACCGTCAGGTTGATGTCGCGCAGAACCTGGAGCGCCCCGAACGACTTGCTCAGGTTGCGGATATCGATGATGGAGCCCGGTGAATTCTCCTGCATCGCTCAGCCCTTCACGTCGAGGCGGCGCTCGAGCTGCTGTACCAGCAGCGTCGCCGGGAACAGGATGGCGAAGTAGATCAAGGCCACCGTGGTGTAGACCTCCAGCGGCCGATAGGTCTCATGCGTCACCAGCTGGCCCTGATAGATCAGGTCGGGCAGGGCGAGGACCGAAACGAGGGAGGTGTTCTTCAGCTGGAGGATGGACTGGTTCATCAGCGGCGGCAGCATGCGCCGCAGCGCCTGCGGCAGGATGATGCGGCGCATCGTATCGGCGCGGCGCATGCCCAGCGCCTGGGCGGCCTCCCGCTGGCCGCTTTCGATCGAGATGATGCCGGCGCGGATGATCTCGCAATAGAACGCGCCGCCATAAAGCGACAGCGCCAGCATTCCGGCGGTGAGTGCGGAAATCTGGATGCCGAGCAGTGCCGGAAGCGCAAAATAGAACCAGATCAGGATGACCAGAAGCGGCGTGCAGCGGAAAATCTCGACCAGGAAGTGCGCCGGCAGCCTGACGATGCGCAGCGGCGACAGCCGCGCGAACGCCTCGACCAGCCCGACCAGCAGGCCGCCGACGATGCAGGCGACGGTGTAATAGAGCGTGTTGAGCAGACCGACCGCGAGAACCCCGCGATAGGTGTAGATCACTTCGAAATCCCACTGATACATGCCTTGCAACCTCCAGGCGACCGGGTGGCGTCCCGGCCGCGGCATCTCAGGATTCGGCGATGAAACCGTGACCGAACGGATCGGCAGGATCGATGACCAGCTGGGAAATCCCCATCATGTAGGACTTGGCGCCGATGGTCGGCACGACGCAGGGCTGTCCATCCGGCAGGGTCGAGCGCACGGCGGTGCCGGTGAAATGGGTGCCGAGCAGGCTGCGCTGGACGAAGGGTTCGGCCGGATCGTGCGCGCCGGTGGCGACGCGCAGCGCGATGTGGGCGCTGCTGCCGGTGCCGGACGGGGTGCGCCCCATGCGGCCCGGCTTGTAGACGTTTGCGGCAAGATAGGCGCTGCCGCGCGCGGCCTCCTGGCGTACCGTGAATGTGAACAGGTCGAGCGGGACGGGTTTGCCGCTGACGGGATCGGTCAGCGGGCTCGTCGCGCCGATGGTTTCCCACAGCGCCTGCGCCGTGGCGATGATGCGCGGCTCCGCCTTCTGCTCGAGGTCGATCCCCGCCGAGGCGGCATCGATGAAGCCGTAATAGAGGCCGCCGAACGCGACCTCGATCTCGAGCCTCCGGCCGTCGGCCAACGCGACCTCGAACCCGCCGACCCGGTAGGACGCGACATTGCTGAAACGCACCTCCTGCACCACGCCGCCGGCAATGTCCGCTTCGAGGGAAAGCGGGCCGAGAACCGTGTCGAGGACGAAGCGCGTCGCGGGCTCCGTGACAGGCACCATGCCCATCTCGATCAGCGCGGCCGCGGTGGCGAAGGTGCTGTCGCCGCAGCCGTCGAACGTGCCCGAGGGATGAAGGAAGATGACGCCGAACGCAGCTTCGTCACTGACCGGATCGGTCAGGACCGCGCCGAGGAGGTTGCGATGGCCGCGGGGCTCGCGCAGCGTCGCTTCATGAAGCCAGGGCATGGTGCGAAGGTAGAAGTCCGCCTTCTCGCGCATGGTCCCGCCCCGGATCGCCGGATGGCCGGACAGAATTGTGCGCGATGCCTGGCCGTGATGATGGTCGACACAGGTGATGACATTCCTGGAGAACATGCGAAAAATGCCCTTCGATTGCAGTGGCGGCAGACGGCGGCCCGGACCTTTCCCGTTGGGAAACGGCTTGTTCCTGCGAATAGAGTAAAGATGGGAAGGGCGACTACAAACGTCGATTTCGGATAAGTTCATGCGATAAATTCATGCAAAACGGGAGAGTGATGCAAAACCGTTCTCCCGTCGCTCCGTGGGTGCGCCGTTTAGTGCCTTGCTTCGGTCATGGCCCGGTCGACTGTTTGGCCTTGATCGGATGCCGGCAGGGGCCGCAGGCAAAAAAGGCGCTCTCTTCAGCAGGTTCGGCGGCAAGAGACGGGTGTCGGCCTGCGCCTGAAGCGCGAGCGAAAACGGGGGCAATCTATAAGGGAACGGAACGACCGCCATCGAGCATATCGGACGGCTCGATGGCGGGCTTGTCGCGAAACTGTGCAGGGCTACGCTCGGCTTGCGCGGCGTGGAAGACAGACGGCATCGTCAGGTTTCCGGGGGATGCTTCATTTAAGGCGACGGGAAAATCGGTGCGGTGATTTTCAGCAACGCCCCTGACGGGCTGGGAGCGCTTCTTCGGTCGACGGCGCCCAGCGGCATGCGCGGCTTCATCGCTTGGCTTGTTCGGCGATATACCGACACGCCCCGACCCGGCACAATTTCAAGCCGCGCCCGTTGTTTCCTGCTAATGCGATTGGGGCAGGATAGTTGGCGTGAAGGGGGCGCAAAACCAGTATCGAACGCTTGAAACCAGCGAATGAAAATCGATGCGCTGCAAGCGCATCTGGAAACAAGCATATCTGGTAATCGTGATGGTGCGGTCGAGAAGACTCGAACTTCCACGGGTTGCCCCACAGCGACCTCAA
>JBLJBS010000003.1:0-12402 GCA_047637695.1 Aquamicrobium sp.
TGCGCCGCCTCGGCCTGGCTGGCCTCGTACATGGCCTGGCCGAGCTTCATCGAGGTTTCGGCGAGTGTCTCGGACTTCGCCTTGATCTCGTCGGCGTCGTCACCCTCGGCGGCGGTCTTCAGCGCGGCGAGCGCGTCCTCGATCGCCTTGCGGTCTTCCGCCGAGACCTTGTCGCCATAGTCCTTCAGCGACTTCTCCGCCGAATGGGAGAGCGCCTCGGCCTGGTTGCGGGCCTCGACCAGCTCGCGCCGCTTCTTGTCCTCGGTGGCATGCGATTCGGCGTCCTTGACCATCTTCTCGATGTCGGCGTCGGAAAGGCCGCCCGAAGCCTGGATGCGGATCTGGTGCTCCTTGCCGGTGCCCTTGTCCTTGGCCGAGACGTTGACGATGCCGTTGGCGTCGATGTCGAAGGTGACCTCGATCTGCGGCACGCCGCGCGGTGCCGGCGGGATGCCGACGAGATCGAACTGGCCGAGCAGCTTGTTGTCGGCCGCCATCTCGCGCTCGCCCTGGAAGACCCGGATCGTCACCGCCGACTGCGAATCTTCCGCCGTCGAGAAGACCTGGCTCTTCTTGGTCGGGATCGTGGTGTTGCGCTCGATCAGGCGGGTGAACACGCCGCCCAGCGTCTCGATGCCCAGCGAAAGCGGGGTGACGTCGAGCAGCAGCACGTCCTTGACGTCGCCCTGCAGCACGCCGGCCTGGATGGCGGCGCCCATGGCGACGACCTCGTCCGGGTTGACGCCCTTGTGCGGCTCCTTGCCGAAGAACTGCTTCACGACCTCGACGACCTTGGGCATGCGGGTCATGCCGCCGACGAGGACGACCTCGTCGATCTCGCCGGCCTTGAGGCCCGCATCCTTCAGCGCCGCCTTGCACGGCTCGATGGTGCGCTGGACGAGGTCGTCGACGAGCTGCTCGAACTTGGCGCGCGTCAGCTTCATCGTCAGATGCTTCGGGCCAGTCTGGTCGGCGGTGATGAAGGGCAGGTTGATCTCGGTCTGCGAGGCCGACGACAGCTCGATCTTGGCCTTCTCGGCCGCTTCCTTCAGGCGCTGGAGCGCGAGCTTGTCGTTCTTCAGGTCGATGCCCTGCTCCTTCTTGAACTCGGCAGCCAGGTACTCGACCAGACGCATGTCGAAATCCTCGCCGCCGAGGAAGGTGTCGCCATTGGTCGACTTCACCTCGAACACCCCGTCGCCGATCTCGAGCACGGAGACGTCGAACGTGCCGCCGCCAAGGTCGTAGACGGCGATGGTCTTGCCGTCGCGCTTGTCGAGGCCGTAGGCGAGCGCGGCCGCCGTCGGTTCGTTGATGATACGCAGCACCTCGAGGCCGGCGATGCGGCCGGCGTCCTTGGTCGCCTGACGCTGGGCGTCGTTGAAATAGGCCGGAACGGTGATGACCGCCTTCTCGACCTTCTCGCCGAGATAGGCTTCCGCCGTTTCCTTCATCTTCTGAAGGATCATGGCCGAGATCTGGCTCGGCGACTGCTTGGAGCCGCCGGCATCGACCCAGGCGTCGCCATTGTCGCCCTTGACGATCTTGTAGGGAACGAGGCCCTTGTCCTTGCTGGTGACGGGGTCGTCATAGCGGCGGCCGATCAGCCGCTTGATGGCGAAGAGGGTGTTTTCCGGGTTGGTCACCGCCTGGCGCTTGGCCGGCTGGCCGACGAGGCGCTCGCCGTCGTCGGTGAAGGCAACCATCGAAGGCGTGGTGCGCGCGCCTTCCGCGTTCTCGATGACCTTGGGGTCCTTGCCGTCCATAACGGCGACGCAGGAATTGGTCGTACCGAGGTCGATACCGATCACTTTGGCCATGTTCATTCTCTCCTTCTGGCAGGCCGTCCGTGGGACCCTTTCAAGGCGTTCCGGTCGACGACCCCTCAACTTCTCGATCTGGCCGCTTGCCCGCCCTCGCGGACGGCTTGCGGCTTCGGCGCGTATATAAGAACCGTACTTTTGCGACGCAAGCCGGGCCGCGCCGCCATATGGCACAAACCACCGCCGGGGACCATACCGGCAGGCGGGCATGAGACGTTTCGCCGGCTCCCCGCGCGGACTGGCATATGCTATCAGCGCGCAACCCCATCAAGACCCGGAGCAGCTTCCGATGCAGCGTTTCCTCATTCTTGCCGCCGGCCTTCTCGGCGCCGGCGGCGTCGCCCTGCTTGCCATGTCAGCGCATCAGGGCGGCGACAATCTCGGCACAGCCGCCGGCTTCATGCTCGCGCACGCGCCGGCGCTTCTGGCTATCGGCATTGCAACGGCTGCGGCCGGCGTGGGCCGCACCCTGCCCCTGGCGGCGCTGGTGATCCTCGCCGGCGTGGCGCTGTTCGCCGGCGATCTCGTGATGCGCGATCTCGTCGGCGCGCGGCTGTTTCCGATGGCCGCGCCGACCGGCGGCACGCTGACCATCCTCGGCTGGCTCGGCGTGGCGGTCGCGGCCTTGGCGAGACCGAAGGATCAGCCTTAAGGGATCAGGGCTTCTCGACGCGGGCGATCTGGTAGGTGTGCAGCCCCTCGCCGGTGCCGACCGAGACATATTCGCCGGTGACGAAGCGTTCCTCGCCGAAGCGGAAGCCGATCTCGTCGTCGCTGTCGCCCTCTTCATAGTCGAAATACCACTGGCCGCCGGGCTTGCGACGCAGGCGGCCGATGCGGTCGTCCTCGCCGGCCTTGAAATAACGGACCCGGCAATATTGCTGGTGGGTCTTCCATTCGGCGGCGTCGAGGTGCCCGCCCTCGTCGAGCGGCACGAGGAGATCGTAGCCCTCGTCGCGATCGCCCGAGGGATGGCCCTTCTCGCGCGCCAGCAGCAGGCGGACATGACGGAATTTCGGCGTCAGGTCTTTCAGTTCGGTCATGTCGGTCTCCATCTCGGTTCTGCATGCCTGTACCGCGCCGCCGACAAGCCGGTCCGCGCGCCCAATGGCTATCCCAGTCGCGCTCGCGATCCTTGATAAAAGTCAAAGCCAGGACGGAACGGCGGCCTATGCTGCATGATAAGCCCCGATCCATGACGCAGTCGAGGAGTTCGCGATGCCCCACCGCGCCGATCCCGCCCCCAACATCCTGCCGATGGTTCCCTCCTGGCCGGAAGCGCTTGCCCTAGGAGGCGGCAGGAAGGCCGTCGCCCTCGCTTTCGGGATGCAGGCGCAGTCGCTGAAGACGGCGCTGCGCTGGCAGGCCGGGACGCTGTCGTTTCTCGCCCGGCGCAACGAGGCGACCGTGCAGCTTCTCGACGATCTTGCCGCCGACGAGGAGTTCAAGGACGCCTTCGACATCGCGACCGCCTATATGCAGAATGCGGCGCTCGACTGGATGAACGAGGCAGGACGGCTGGCGGCCATCGGGCCGCAGAGCGCGGCCGAGGCGGCAGCTGCCATCAGACAACAGGCCGCGTCCGCTGCCGAGGACCTCGCCGCGGCCACGGTGGCGGCGTGAAGGGGAAAGCTTTAGCACGCTCGATGCCGGGGTTCCCCGCCCTGCTTGCCGCCGTCGTCATCGGCGCTTCCGTCCTGCCTGCCGCGGCGCAGGAGGACGACCCGGCCCTCGCCTACGGCAAGGCGCTGGTGGAGGCCAACTGCGCCGCCTGCCACGGCATTGCCGCGGCGGACGAGAGCCATCATCCCGAGGCGCCTCCGTTCCGTACGCTCTGGGAGCGCTATCCGATCGACGCGCTCGAGGAATCCTTCGTCGAGGGAATCGCCACCGGCCACCCCGACATGCCGCAATTCACAGCCACGCCCGAACAGATCGCAGCCATCCTCGACTACATCGCCAGTCTTCAGCCCTAGGGTCTCCAGCCCTAGGGACTGCCCACAAGGAGAGTTTTCGTGAAGATCCAGGCCTTTCTCCCGCTCGTTACCTACACCGACCCCAACAGCGAGACGGTCGCCGCCAATGCCGCCGCCGTCGCCGCCCTTCTCGGCGCAGACTTGAACGTGCTCGCCGTCAACATCACCATCCCGCAGGTCAAGAACGCGCTCTCGCGCTTCCTGCTCGACGTGCCGGACATGATCCGGCAGGCCGAGACGACCAGCCGCAAGCACGGCGACCGGCTGGTGCAGGCGGTCGAGACGGCGGGCAAGGCCGCCGGCGTTCCGGTGATCGCCGAAGCGGTCACCGAAACCCAGCCGCTGCTGGCCTCGACCGCCGCGTTGCGCGCGCGCTATTACGATCTCGTCCTCCTCGGCCTCGAGGCCGACAATCCGACCTCGCACATGACCGCCGAATCGATCGTGTTCGGTTCGGGCCGTCCCGTCCTGCTCCTCCCCGAGACGATGGACGTCGGCGCGTTCGACCATGTCGCCATCGCCTGGGACGGCAGCCGGGTGGCGGCGCGCGCCGCCGCCGACGCGCATCCCTTCCTGGCTCGGGCGAAGAAGATCAGCGTGCTGACGGTGGCCGACGAAAAGCAACTCGTCGTCGAGGACGGGCAGAGGCTGGCGGCTTCCCTGCGCCGCGGCGGCGCGGAGGCCGAAGCGGTCGTGCTCTACGGCAAGGGCGCTCCGGTGGCGAAGACCCTGCAGGAGGGTGCGAAGGAGCGCGGCTGCGGCTTGATCGTCATGGGCGGCTACGGCCATTCGCGCGTTCGCGACTTCGTCATGGGCGGCGCGACGGAAGGCGTGCTGCGATCGCTCTCGCTGCCTGTCATGCTGTCGCATTAATCCGCAGCTAAGCGAGAGAGATTCAAGGAGCGACAGCAATGAACGACTTTCAGGACAAGGTCGCGATCGTCACCGGAGCCGGATCCGGGATCGGCGCGGCGATCGCCAGGGAACTCGCGGAGCGCTGCGCGATCGTGATTGCCGCCGATCTCGATCTGACCGCGGCGCAGGACGTCGCCAGCGAGATTCGCGGCGACGGCGGACAGGCGCATGCCATCGAGATCGACGTCGCCGACCCGGTGGCGGCGGAGCGGCTGGTCGCGTTCGCAATCGAGACCGGCGGCGGCCTCCATCTCGCCGTCAACAATGCCGGCATCGGCGGTCCCAACGAATCGGTGGCGGACTATCCGCTCGACGGCTGGAACAAGGTCATCGACGTCAATCTCAACGGCGTCTTCTACGGCATGAAGTACCAGATCGCGGCGATGCTGAATTCGGGCGGCGGCGCGATCGTCAACGTCTCGTCGATCCTCGGCTCGGTGGGCTGGGCCGGCGCGTCGGCCTATGTCGCGGCCAAGCACGGCCTGATCGGCCTGACCAAGACGGCGGCGATCGAATATGCCCAGGCCGGCATTCGCATCAACGCGGTCGGACCCGCCTTCATCGACACGCCACTTCTGGCCAACAATCTCGACGAGGAAACGCTCGGCCAGCTTGCTGGGCTGCACCCGGCCGGCCGGCTCGGCACCTCCGAGGAAGTGTCGGCGCTGACCTGCTTCCTGCTGTCTGACCGGGCCGGTTTCATCACCGGCAGCTATCATCTGGTCGACGGCGGCTACACCTCGCGCTAGAGCAACGGGCATTTTGACGAATGCAGTTCCGTCTCTCTCGCTTTGTTTCTTGAGCCGCATTTATGCAACGTCAGACGATTCCGTCTGATTGCAAAATGCTCTAACGCTCTCCGTTCTCGCGCCTTCAGTGCGAGAACAGGGTGGGCAGCACGATATTGCCCAGCATGTGGCGGGTCGCCCCGCCAAGGAAGAAATCGCGGATGCGTGAATGGCCGAAAGCGCCCATCACCAGAAGGTCCGCGCCTTCCGCCTCCCCGGCCAGCGCCTCGCCAACCGTGCGCCGGCCGCTCTCGACCTTGCGCAAGGTTGCATGCGCGCCACAGCGCGCGAGATGGGCGACAAGCTCGGGCCCGGTGGCGCCGGCAGCCATGTCCCGGTCCACTTCCTTTTCGGGCAGTACCGTAACGATGCGCACTTCCTTGGCGTGACGCAGGAGCGGCATCGCGTCGGCGACCGCCCGGGCAGCTGCACGGCCGCCGTCCCAGGCAACGACCACCCTGTTCAGGCGAAACTCCGTCCCGGCATCGCCCGGCAACACCAGCACTGGCCGGCCTGCGCCGAAGATCAGTTCCTGGACCAGATCGACATTGCCGGCATCGCCGCCGAGGAAGGGGACGACGACGAGGCTGCGCAACCGGGCGCGCTCGACGATTGCGTCGTACATCCCTTCCGAGACCGTCGCCAGACGACCCTCATGCGGGAGACCTGCCCGTCTCGCCTCCGCCTCGAAGGCGGCAAGCCCGGCATTGGCGACCTCGTGGACCCCGGCCTGCCGCCGCGCCAGTTCTTCCTCGAGCGCCGGAACGTAGGGACGGATCGTTACCGGCAGCGGCACCGTGCGCTCCAGAACGAGGCCGCTGACATGAGCCTCCATCAGGCGCGCCACTTCCAGCCCCTGCTCAAACACCATCCTTCCCGCCTCGTTGCCGGCAGAGGGAATGATCAGAATCATGTCCTTGTACATGCGTGCCTCGTTTCCACTCTATTTCCGACCTGCCCCGCGCCGGCACGCAAGATCGCCGACGGCATCGAGAACCGCGCGCGATTTCAGACGCGCAGCGGCAGGACGCGGTCGGGCGGGCGATGCCCGTCGAAGAAGGTGCGGATGTTTATGATGACCTTCTCGCCCATGTCGATGCGGCCCTCGATCGTCGCCGAGCCCATATGCGGCAGGATGACGACCTTGCCCTTGGCCGCCAGCTTGACGAGCCTGGGGTTGACCGCCGGCTCATGCTCGAACACGTCGAGTCCGGCGCCGGCAAGCTTGCCGGTATCGAGCATGCGGATCAGGGCGTCCTCGTCGATGATGTCGCCGCGCGCGGTGTTGACGAGGTAGGCATTGGGCTGGAGAAGGGCGAGTCGACGCGCCGACAGGAGATGGAAGGTCGCAGGCGTCGACGGGCAGTTGACCGAGATGATGTCCATGCGGGCCAGCATCTGGTCGAGGCTTTCCCAGTAGGTCGCCTCCAGCTCGTCCTCCGTCGCGGGCGCGACATGACGGCGGTTGTGGTAGTGGATCGACAGGCCGAACGCCTTGGCGCGGCGGGCCACGGCCGTGCCGATACGGCCCATGCCGACGATGCCGAGCCGCTTGCCCCAGATGCGCCGGCCGAGCATCCATGTCGGCGACCAGCCGGCCCATTTGCCCTCGCCGGTCAGCAGCGCCGCGCCTTCGGTCAGGCGCCGGGGGACGGCCAGCATCAGCGCCATGGTCATGTCGGCCGTGTCTTCGGTCAGGACGTTGGGCGTGTTGGTGACGACGATGCCCTTCGCCGCGGCGGCGGCAACATCGATCCTGTCGACGCCATTGCCGAAATTGGCGATCAGCTTCAGGTTCGGCCCGGCCTGGGCGATGAGCGCCTCGTCGATGCGGTCGGTGACGGTCGGCACCAGAACATCGGCCTCGCGCATCGCCGCAACCAGTTCCGGCTGGGTCAGCGGCCGGTCCTCGACATTCAGCCGCGCGTCGAAAAGCTCGCGCATGCGGGTCTCGATCGCATCCGGCAGCTTGCGGGTGATGACGACGAGAGGCTTTTTCCTGCCGGCCATTGCTTCCTCGAATCCGGGTCCTGTTGAGACCTCTTTAACCAAGAGCAGCGACACTTGGAAACCGCATCGGCCGGCTCAGGCTTCGATCCTTGTGTATCAAGCCGCCCTGCCGATGACAAAGGAAAAGGCCCGGCGGAAATGCCGCGGGGTCGCAGACCAACGGACCGCACGGAATTGGGAAAAATGTCTTCTCGCACTGCGATCGCCGCCATTATCGCCGCAGCGCTTGCCCTGCTCGCGCCGGCGATCTCCCCCGTCTCGGCGCAAACCGCCGCGGTCGGCCCCAGCGGCCTGCCGCTGCCGCGCTTCGTCAGCCTCAAATCGGGCAAGGTCAACCTTCGCATCGGCCCCGGACTGAACTATCCGGTCGAATGGCTCTACCTCAAGGCCGACGTGCCGATGGAGATCATCCAGGAATACGACAACTGGCGGCGCGTGCGCGACGTCGAGGGCGCGGAAGGCTGGATCAACCAGTCGCTTTTGTCGGGCCGGCGCACCGCCATCGCCGCGCCGTGGCAGCGCGACAAGGATGCCGAGCTGCTGCTGAGGGCGAGGCCGGACACGACCTCGCGCATCGTCGCCCGGCTGGAGCCGGGGGCCATCGGCTCGATCAGGAACTGCAACGGCCAGTGGTGCGAGATGGAATTTTCCGGCCACAAGGGCTGGCTGAGCCAGACCCAGATCTGGGGCGCCTATCCCGGAGAAACCTACAAGGACTGATCCCTAAAGCGTGTCGCGATCTTTCAGATTCGCTCCGTGCGCTTTAAACTCCTGTTCTTACGCATGTTGTTGTCCCGAAACCGGTTCCCGGTTCCGGGACAACAACATGCTTTAAAGCGGCATCGCCGCGCAGCGCAAAAAGGGCCGGCATGCCGGCCCTTTTCGTTTAATCGCGCGCGCATTCAGCGGATGACCAGCACCGGAATGGTGGTGTGCGTCACAACCTCGGAGGTCTGGCTGCCGAGGATCAGGCGTTTCGCGCCGCGCCGGCCATGCGAGGACATGACGATCAGGTCGCAATGCAGCAGCTTGGCCGAGCGCACGATCGCCTCCGCCGGGAACTCGTCGATCTCGTGCACCAGTTCGACCTCGACGCCGTGGGCCTCGGCGCGCTTCTCGATCTCGGCGAACCGCTCCTTCATCGTATCGTCGATGGCCTGGTCATAGCGCGTGGCCGGATCGCGGACGCCGGCGGCAAGGGCCGCCTGGGCAGCGCGCGCCTGCAGCGGTTCCGTCACCGTCAGCACCGTGACCTTGGCACCGAGCGGCTCGGCGAGCGCCATTCCGTGTTCCACCCCCTTGGCGGCAAGCTCCGATCCATCGGTGGCGATAAGGATATGCTTGTACATGTCTCTCTCCCGGCTGACACAAGATCATTTGTCCAGCATATCAGCACGAAATCAAGCACCGCGACTTGCGCTAGGACAAAACTTGACGGGAGAGCGAAAGATCAGGCCGCCGCGTTGCCGGGCGGGCTTTCGTTCTCGTCCGGCGCCTGGCCCTCGCGCCCCGAACGGCGGCGACGCTCGGCCGCCTTGTCCTGGACGATGCGGACGCGCTTGACCCGGCGCGGATCGGCGTCGAGCACATGGAACTCGAAGCCGGGGATCGCCCGCACAACCTCGCCACGCGCCGGCACGCGGCCAAGCGTGTTGAAGATCATGCCGCCGATGGTGTCGACGTCCTCGGCATGCTCGCCGGCCGCGAATGCCTCGCCGATCGCCTCTGTGACATCGTCGATCTCGGCCTTGGCGTCGACCACGAAGACGCCGTCGCCGAGCCTGGTAATCAGCGCCTCGTCGTCGTCGTGCTCATCCTCGATGTCGCCGACGACCATCTCTACGATGTCCTCGAGCGAGACCAGACCGTCGGTGCCGCCATATTCGTCGATCACCAGCGCGATCTGCAGGCGTTCGGCCTGCATGCGCGCCATCAGGTCGGATGCAAGCATCGAGGGCGGCACGAACAGGATCGGCCGCACGACGCCGAGATCTTCGACCGGCTTGGCGAGATCGACATTGGCGAGGTCGAGCGGACCGGCGCCCGGCGCCGGCTTCCTGGCGCCGCGGCCGCGCTTGTGCCTTGCCGCGCGGGTGATGTAGCCGAGGATGTCACGGATGTGGATCATGCCGCGCGGATCGTCGAGCGTCTCGTGATAGACCGGCATGCGCGAGCGGCCGCTTTCCTCGAACAGGGTCAGGAGATCGCCGAGGGGCGTCGAAAGATCGACCGCCTCGATGTCGGCGCGCGGCACCATCACGTCCTCGACCCGCAATTCGCGCAGGCGCAGGATGTTGTTCAGCATGGCGCGTTCGCCATCCGAGAATTCCGGCGTCTGCGCCGTCTGGTCGGAGAGGGCGTCGGCCAGATCGTCACGCAGCGACGAGCCATTGCGCGGCCGAAGCCGCGCCCTCAAACGGTCGAAGAATGTCGGACGGACGCCGGATCGACCGGCGGTCGTACTTTGGGGTTCGGAGGATTGGCCAGAAGACTGGCTGGAACCCTGTTCGCCGCCCTGCTCGGCAAGCGCGGCTGTCTGTGCGTTCTCGTTCATCGTTCCCAAGTCGTGGGCCCAGGTCATTGGACCTTTTTTCTGTTACCCGTAAGGATCGGGAATGGCAAGCCTTGCGAGCGCAGCGCGCTCCAGAGCCTCCATGATTTCGGCCTCTTCGTCGTCCTCGTGGTCATGGCCGAGGAGATGGAGCAGCCCATGGACGACCAGATGCGTCAGATGGTGTTCGAACGGCTTGTTTTCCAGAGCCGCCTCCGATGCGACCGTCTCGAAGGCCAGCACGATATCGCCCAGCATCGGCGGAACGGCATCTCCCGGCGCGACGTCGAGTGCCGGGAACGACAGGACGTTGGTGGGCTTGTCCTTGTCGCGCCAGTCGCGGTTCAGCACCTTGATATGCGCGTCGTCGGTGAACAGCAGCGAAAGCTCGCTCTCCGGCCCGGCTTCCTGCCCGATCTCGGCGAAGACGGCATCGGCCGCCCTGCGCGCGATATCATGCAGCGCCTCCTCGCCGGCCCAGCCGCCGGCCTCGACCGCGATATCGATCTGCATCAGGCGGCGCCGTCGTTCTCGCGGCGCGGCGCGGCGCCGCCCGAATGGCGGTCATAGGCCCTGACGATCTCGGCCACCAGCGGATGGCGCACCACGTCGGCATCGCCGAAGCGCACCGTGACGATGCCCGGCACCCCGTCGAGCACCTGCAGCGCCTCGACCAGCCCGGACCGGGTGTTGGGCGGCAGGTCGATCTGCGACGGGTCGCCGGTGACGATCATCCGCCCGCCCTCGCCGAGACGGGTCAGGAACATCTTCATCTGCATCGGCGTGGTGTTCTGCGCCTCGTCGAGAATGATGGCGGCGTTGCGCAGGGTACGGCCGCGCATGAAAGCGAGCGGCGCGATCTCGATCACCTCGGCAGCCATGGCGCGCTCGACCTTGTCGGTCGGGATCATGTCGTAGAGCGCGTCGTAGAGCGGCCGGAGGTAGGGATCGACCTTCTCCTTCATGTCACCGGGCAGGAAGCCCAGCCGCTCGCCGGCCTCGACCGCCGGGCGCGACAGGATGATGCGTTCGACCATGCCGCGCTCCAGCATCATCGCCGCATGGGCGACCGCGAGATAGGTCTTGCCGGTGCCGGCCGGGCCGATGCCGAAGACCAGCTCCGACCGCTCCAGCGCGCGCATATAGGCGTCCTGATTGGCCGAGCGGGCATAGATGGTGCGCTTGCGGGTCGAAATCTGCGCCGCCGCGACCTTGCCCTTGCGCTCCATGGTCGGCAGGGTCAGCTGGTCGTCGGCCGCCACCGCCATGCGGATCGCGCCGTCGACCTCGGACTGCGAAAGCTCATGCCCCTTCTGGAGCAGCTCGTAGAGATAATCGAGCGTGCGGCGCGCCTGCTCGGCCGTGGTCGGGTCGCCCTTGATCGAAAGCTGGTTGCCCTTGGAGCGGATGTCGATGCCGAGCTTCTTCTCGATCCGCGCCAGATTCTCGTCGAACTGGCCGTAAAGGGCGCTCGCATGCTTGTTGTCGTCGAAGGTCAGGACGATATGCGCCATGTCCGATGCCCCCGCGGGGGCTGCTTTCAGCTCCGTCTTGGCGCTCAAGCGTCTCTCCCTTTCAGGACCCGCGCCCTCCCCGAACCGGTTCGGAGAAGAGGCTGGCGTGGCCGGCCTTCGTGATTCGCACCGTGACAATGTCGCCGATTTCGCCGGCGTTTTCATCAACGATTACCGGGTGGAGCCACGGCGAGCGGCCGACGATCTGGCCGGGCTGGCGGCCCGGCTTCTCGATCAGCACATCCATGGTCAGGCCGACGCGGCTCGACAGGAACGCGCTCTGCTGTTCGAGAAGCAGCGCCTGAAGCCGTTGCAGGCGCTCGTCCTTGACCTCTTCCGCGACATGGTCCGGCATCTCGGCGCCCGGCGTGCCGGGGCGGGCGGAATATTTGAACGAGAAGGCCTGGGCATAGCCGACCTCGCGGACGAGACGCATCGTCGCCTCGAAATCCGCGTCGCTCTCGCCGGGGAAACCGACGATGAAGTCACCCGACATGGCGATGTCCGGGTTGGCGTCGCGGATGCGCCCGATCAGGCGCAGATAGTCGTCGGCCGTGTGGCGGCGGTTCATCGCCTTGAGGATACGGTCCGAGCCCGACTGAACCGGCAGGTGCAGATAGGGCATCAGCGAGCGCAAGTCGCGATGGGCCGCGATCAGCTCGTCGTCCATGTCGCGCGGGTGGCTGGTGGTGTAGCGCAGCCGCGCGATGCCCGGAACCTCGGCGAGACGGCGAAGAAGCCTTCCCAGCCCCCATTCCGAGCCGTCGGCACCCTCGCCGTGCCAGGCGTTGACGTTCTGGCCGAGCAGCGTCACCTCGCGCACGC
>JBLJBS010000004.1:0-5053 GCA_047637695.1 Aquamicrobium sp.
CTTCAAGGACGAGGTCTCGGAGGTGCCGGTCGGCCAGGAATGCGGCATGGCCTTCCAGAACTACGAGGACATCCGCCAGGGTGACATCATCGAGGCCTATCGCGTCGAGATGGTCAAGCGCAGCCTGTAATCCGGCTAACAATCTTTGTCGCCGGGCGGCGGGTCGATCCCGCCGCCCGTTCGCCAATCGGGCGGGCGGTTCAATTCCGCGCGCAGCGAACGAGGATACAACACCATGTCCCGCTCAATCGGCTCAGGGCCGTCCCAGCGCCAGCTTCGCGTCGGCGAACAGGTGCGCCACGCGCTGACGGAAGTGCTCCAGCGTGGCGAGATCCGTGACGAACTTCTCGACGACGTCATCGTCGCCGTCTCGGAGGTCCGCATGTCGCCGGATCTGAAGATCGGCACGGTCTTCGTCTCGGTGATCGGCGAAGCCGACGAGAATGCCGTCATCAAGGCGCTGGCCCGCAATGCGAAATTCATCCGCGGCCGGGTCTCCGGCGCGTTGAGGCAGATGAAGTACATGCCGGAGTTCAGGTTCCGGCCCGACACCAGCTACGACAACATGGCCCGGATCGACGAGTTGCTGCGCTTGCCCGAGGTCGCGCGCGATCTCGATCATGACGAGGGCGACGTCGACGGGAAGAAAGAGGACTGATGGCCCGCCACCAGCGCAAGAAAAAGGGCCGGCCGGTTTCCGGCTGGCTCATCTTCGACAAGCCGAAAGGAATGGGGTCGACCGACGCCGTCTCGAAGATCAAGTGGCTCTATGGCGCGGAAAAGGCAGGCCACGCCGGCACGCTCGATCCGTTGGCCTCCGGCATGCTGCCGATCGCGCTGGGCGAGGCGACCAAGACTGTTCCTTACGTGCAGGACGGCGCCAAGGTCTACCGCTTCACCGTCGCCTGGGGGCAGGAGCGCTCCACCGACGACCTCGAGGGCGAGGTGACCAGGACCTCCGACAAGCGTCCGGACGAGACGGAAATCCGCGCGCTGATGCCGAAATATACCGGCATCATCATGCAGGTGCCGCCGCAGTTCTCGGCGATCAAGATTGCCGGCGAGCGCGCCTACGATCTTGCCCGCGAGGGCGAGACGGTCGAGATTCCGGCCCGCGAGGTCGAGATCGGCCGGTTCGATCTCGTCGCGATGCCCGACGCCGACACCGCCGTGTTCGAGATCGAATGCGGCAAGGGCACCTATGTCCGCTCGCTCGCCCGTGACATGGGCCGCGACCTCGGCTGTTACGGCCATATTTCGGAGCTGCGCCGCACCGAGGTCTATCCGTTCATGCCGGAAGACTTCGTGACGCTTGCCGAGCTCGAGCAGGCCGCGATGCCCGTCACCCCTGCGGTTCAGGAGGAAGGGCAGGAGGAACGCAGTCCGCGCCCAGGCCCGGCCGAGTGGCCGGCGCTCGACGCGCTGCTGCTCGACACCGGAGCCGGGCTCGACAGCCTGCCGCAGGTGGCGGTGAGCGACGAGACGGCGGCGCGCATCCGTCTCGGCAACGCCGTGATCGTGCGCGGTCGCGATGCGCCGGTCGAGGCGGACGAGGCCTGTGCCTTCATCCATGGGCGATTGATCGCCATCGGAGCGATCGAGGCGGGCATGTTCAAGCCGAAGCGTGTCTTCACCAGCTGAGCTTCTCTGCTGATTTTTCTGGCCTTTCCGTTTTCCTGGAGGCATTGTCGCCCCATGCGGATGCGAGGACGCCTTGTCGGACGGCGAACAGGTAGGACAGGTTAGAGGGGCGGGAAGCCGTCGGCGAATTTCGATCAGCACCATCCTGTGGCTGCTGGTCGCGGCGATCGTCATTCCCGAGCTGGTCTTTTCCGCCGTCACCTTCCAGCGCAACAACGAAGCGCAGCAGACGATGCTGACGACCCTGGCGGAAGCGACCGCCGGCTCGATTGCCGAATCCGTCGATCGGCAGATCGCGGGAATGGTGGCGACGCTCAAGGTGTTGTCGACCTCGCGCGCCATCGAGACCGGTGATCTGGCCGGGTTCTATTCGCGTGTATCGAGGGCGCTTCAGGGCAGCGGCACCTATCTCGCTTTGGCAGATTCCTCCCTCGGCCAGATCATTAACACCCGCGCGCCGTTCGGCGCGCCGCTTGCCGATATCACCGACAAGGTCACCGCCGAGCGTGCGCTGTCGACCGGCGAGCCGGCCGTGACCGGCGTCTTCTTCGGCCGGACGGCGCAGCGCTGGGTGTTCAACGTCATGCTGCCGGTGGCGGAAAATCCTGGCGGCGCGCGGCTGCTGATCCTGTCGCAGAACGTCGAGGCGCTTGCCGGCGCGCTCGCGGCGCGCAATCTGCGCGGCGGGTGGAACGCTGTCATCGTCGATCGCCAAGGCACCGTCATCGCCTCGTCCTTTTCGTGGGAGGACGTCGGCAAGCCGTTCTTTCTGTTCGGCGGCGAGCAGGCGACGGCCGGTATCACGGTGCCGGTTACGGTCGAATATGACGGCCAGACCTACGAAACCATCCGTGCCCGCTCGGAAGCCACCGGCTGGCAGACCATCGTCTGGTCGCCCACCGCCGTCGTGCGGGCGCCCGTCGTCAGCGCCATGCGGATGCTGGCGCTGGGCGGGCTGGCGGTGATCGCCATCGGGGTGGTGCTGGCTTGGGTGCTGGGACGGCGCATCACCGGCTCGGTCAAGCGTCTGGCGACGGACGCCAGGCGCCTCGGTGCCGGCGACCATGTCGACGAGGGCGACTATCCGATCGCCGAGTTCGCCACCGTCTCGCAGGCTCTGGCACAGGCGTCGAAGGAGCGGCAGGCGGCGGAAAACGAGATCCGCTTCTTGATGCGCGAAGTCGCGCATCGCTCCAAGAACCAGCTGACGGTGGTGTCGTCGATCGCCAAGCAGACGGCGCGGCACGCGCGCTCCTTCGCTGCGTTCCAAGATTCGTTCCAGAAGCGGATTCAGGGGCTGGCGCGCTCGACCGATCTGTTGATCGCCGGTGGCGTCGCCGGCGTCGAGCTGAAGGCGCTGGTCGAGGCGCAGATCGAGCCGTTCCGGCCCAACGATCCGGGGCGGCTGAAGATTTCAGGCGCAGCCTTCCGCCTGTCCAATCAGGCGGCGCAGACGCTGGGCCTCGCGCTCCACGAGCTCTCCACCAACGCGGCCAAGTACGGCGCTTTCGCCTGGCCCGACGGCCGTCTCGAGATCGCCTGGAAGCGCTCCGGCGACCGGCTGGTCTTCCACTGGCGCGAATATGTCTCGCGCGTGCGTCGCCGCGGCGACACCCGCGGCTTCGGCACCGAGGTGATCGAGCGCATGCTCGGCGGGGCGCTCGAAGCCGAAATCCAGCGCACGCTCCACAATGACGGACTGGAATGCCGCGTCTCGATGCCGCTTGAACGCCTGCGGCCCGAGGTCGATGCCGCGGCGGATGGCCCGAAGAAGGGCTGAACCGGCGTGCAAACGCGATTCCGCTGGCAATTGCGGCCCGGTTCAACTATATGCGCGGCAACATTCGCGAAATTCGCGATTGTTCACCGGCCCCCGCTGGACGACATCCCGGCCGTGGGCGACCCGTTTCCTCACAATTCGAAAGGAAAAGCACGATGTCGATCACCGCAGAACGCAAGCAGGAACTGGTCAAGGAATTCGCGACCGCCCAGGGCGACACCGGCTCTCCGGAAGTCCAGGTGGCGATCCTGTCCGAGCGCATCAAGAACCTGACCGAGCATTTCAAGGGCCACAAGAAGGACAACCACTCCCGCCGTGGCCTGCTCGCCCTGGTTTCCCAGCGCCGCAGCCTGCTCGACTATCTGAAGCGCAAGGACGAAAGCCGCTATTCGACGCTGATCGAGAAGCTCGGCCTGCGCCGCTAGAGTAACCGGGCGGCGGCGCTGCAAAGCGCCGCCGCCCGCGCAATGGGCCGCTCCCGGCCCGCATGGCTCCGCCGTTGAATGTATGTTTCACGGAGCCATCCCGGACAGGGTCATGGGGCAGGATTGCAGGCCGCTTGAAAGACGAGAGCGTCCCGTTGTCTTGCCCATGGCTCGTCCCGAACGAAGCCTGGAAGCAGCCGTGCCGCCATGCTGGCGGCGCGGCCAAGCTTCCGTATTTGAGGACAAGACATGTTCAATTATCACAAAGTGGAAATCGAGTGGGGCGGGCGTCCGCTCATCCTCGAGACGGGCAAGATCGCGCGTCAGGCCGACGGCGCCGTGCTCGCCACCTATGGCGAGACCGTGGTTCTAGCCACCGTCGTTTCGGCCAAGGAGCCGAAGCCGGGTCTCGATTTCTTCCCGCTGACCGTCAACTATCAGGAAAAGACCTTCGCGGCCGGCAAGATTCCCGGCGGCTACTTCAAGCGTGAAGGCCGGCCGAGCGAGAAGGAGACGCTGGTCTCCCGCCTGATCGACCGCCCGATCCGTCCGCTGTTCGCCGATGGCTACAAGAACGACACCCAGATCGTCGTTACCGTGCTTCAGCACGACCTCGAGAATGATCCCGACATTCTCTCCATCGTCGCCACCTCGGCCGCGCTGACGCTGTCGGGCGTGCCGTTCATGGGGCCGATCGGCGGCGCACGCGTCGGCTATATCAACGGCGAGTACAAGCTGAACCCGCATGTCGACGAGATGCCGGAATCGAAGCTCGATCTCGTCGTCGCCGGCACCGGCGACGCCGTTCTGATGGTCGAGTCGGAAGCGCAGGAACTGGCGGAAGACGTCATGCTCGGCGCGGTCATGTTCGGCCATAACGGTTTCCAGCCAGTGATCGACGCGATCATCAAGCTGGCCGAGGTTGCCGCCAAGGACCCGCGCGACCACGCCGCCCCCGACTATTCGGCGCTCGAGGCCGAGATGCTGGCTCTCGTCGAAGACGAACTGCGCGCTGCCTACAAGAACACCGTCAAGCAGCAGCGCTATGCCGCCGTCGACGCGGTCAAGGCCAAGGTCAAGGCGCATTTCACCCCGGCCGAGGGCGAGGAGGCCAAGTGGGCTCCCGAGCAGGTCGGCACCGTGTTCAAGGAACTCCAGGCCAAGATCGTGCGCTGGAACATCCTCGACACCGGCTCGCGCATCGACG
>JBLJBS010000005.1:0-25715 GCA_047637695.1 Aquamicrobium sp.
TCACCGACCCGCGCGAGGCGGATGTCGGCTCGATCCTCGCCTTCGGCTTCGCGCCTTATACCGGTGGCGCGCTCAGCTACATCGACGGCATCGGCGCGGAGAAGTTCGTCAAGCTGGCGAAGAAGATGCAGAAGAAGTACGGCGCGCAGTTCAAAGCGCCGAAGCTGCTTCTCGACATGGCGGCCAAGGGCGAGAGCTTCTACGAGCGCTTCGACCCCTATGCCGGGACCAGGGAAAAGCAGGCGGCCTGAGCCGTCTGCGCCTTTCCCCGCCGCGGTCTGAACCGGCATGTATGTCTGGCTACGCCTTGCCAGGGTAATCGCGACCGCGCGCTCGCGCGGTCGCTACCGGCTGGGCGAGCAAGGCCGGCTGTCCTTCCGCTGCCTGCCGACAGACATCGATTCGAACCTGCACCTGAACAATGCCCGCTACATGATGCTGGCCGACATGGGCCGCATCGACCTGTTCGCGCGGGCGGGACTCATCCATCTGGCGCGCAAGCGGCGCTGGGCGCCGATGATGGGCGGCCTTCAGGCGGTCTATGTGCGCGAGATCAGGCTGTGGAAGAGCTTCGACGTTGTCTCCACCATCGAGACCTGGGAAGACACGCAGGTGATAGGCCGTCATCGCTTCGTGATCGAGGACGGCCGCACGGCGGCCGTGGTGATGACCACGGCGGGCGTCTACGATTTCGCCAATCGTCGTTTCATTCCCGTCGACGAGATCGTCGGAATGCTCGGTGATCCGATCCGGCCGCGCCCGCCGAGCGAGGAAGAGCGCATCTTCATGGCTTCCCATGCCGGCCTGCGCCGGTTGGCCAAGGATGGCAACTGAGGCACCGCCTGCCGCTGTTGTTCAGCGCGCCACCGTCACGCTGCATTTCGCCCGCGTCACCACGGCTTCGGAAACGGAGCCGAGCAGCAGCCGACCGATGAACGGCGGATTTCCCCTTCCCAGCACGATATGCCCGAACTTCTGCTCATCGGCGAAACCGAGGATGGTGTCGGCGACGTCTCTCGCCTCGATCAAGGCCGTGTGCGCGTCTTGCACGCCATGGGTCTCGGCATAGCGCAACGCGATGTCGAGGATTTCGCGTGCTTCGGTGTCGCTCATCGCCCTGATGTCCGGATAGCCGCTTGCCGGGCGCGTCTGGTTGACCAGCAGGAAGACCAGTCGGCGCCCAAGTCCCTTCGCGATTTCGGTGGAGAGTTCGATGGCAGGGCGCGCATGGGCGCTCGCATTGACGCAGCAGAGAAGCTTCGCGGTCATGTCGTCGTCTCCGGGTAACCGTTAGCTCCTACTGATAGGCGTCGCGCCTCTGTAGAGCAACTTCAAGCGGCCGGAGATCGGCTTTGCCGGTTTCTTCCATGGATATCGCTGGACAGGAGCCGGTTCTGTCTTTACGTAGGAGAGGTATTTTTTCCTGTTGTCGGGGAGGGCGTCATGCTCTCGCACGAAAAGGTCTGGGCGGCGATCGACGCGCTTGCGGCACGGCATTCGCTGTCCGCATCCGGCCTTGCCCGCCGGGCCGGCCTCGATTCCACCGCCTTCAACAAGTCGAAACGCAGTTCGACCGATGGCCGCCCGCGCTGGCCATCGACCGAATCGCTGGCGAAGATCATGGAAGCGACCGGTGCGTCGCTGGCCGATCTGCTGGCGCTGGTCGAGGACGGTGCCGTGTTGCGCCCGCGCCCCCGGTCTTCGGTGCCGCTGATCGGCTTCGCCCAGGCCGGTGCCGGCGGCTTCTTCGACGATGGCGGCTTTCCGGTCGGGCAGGGCTGGGACGAGATCGGCCTGCCGGCGACAGGTGTGGGCGAGAACGCCTATGCGCTTCAGGTCCAGGGCGATTCCATGCTGCCGCTCTACCGCGACGGCGACATCCTGATCGTGGAGCCCGGAGCAAGGGTGCGCCGGGGCGACCGCATCGTCGCCAGGACTCTCACCGGCGAGGTCATGGCCAAGATACTCGCCAACCGTACCGCCCAGCATGTCGAACTGGTTTCGTTGAACCCCGCCCATCCCGATCGCCTGATCCCAGCCGCCGAGATCGTCTGGCTGGCGCGCATCGTCTGGGCCAGCCAGTAGGCTGCCGGCCGGTGCGTCCTTTTCCCCTCTTCATCACGCTTGGCGGCCTCGCCGCGTTGGTGCTGGTCGCGCCGACCCTGCGCGATCATGCGATGCGAACCTCCCCGGACGGCCGGGTCGACCTGCCTCACGCTGCCGATGCGGCGGACGAACAGGGGGAAGAGGCGGTTCCGCCGCCGCTGGCCCAGCCATTCGTCGTGCGCCCGGTGGCGCCGGAGGTCGTCGCGCCGCCGCCGGTGGAGCTTGAGGTTCTGGAGCGGATCGGCCCGCGTGAGCCGCTTAGCCCGATCGGCCGCGCCCATGTCCCGTCGGAAGGGCCGCCGAAGGAAACCGTGCTGCATCGGCCTCTCGTCACGCAGGCGGGAGCGTTCACGGCGATGGGCTACCGCATCGTCCTTGCCGGGCTGGTCCCGACGCCGGAAGACGAGACCTGCGGTTCGGGCGGCGTCTCGTGGCCGTGCGGCATTCATGCCCGCACCGCCTTCCGCAACTGGCTGCGGGGCAGGGCGCTCGCCTGCGTTGTGCCGCCGGCGCCGCCGCCAGTCACGGCCGATGCTATTGTCACGCCTTGCCGGCTGGGCGGGTTCGACGCCGGCGAATGGCTGGCCACGCAGGGTTGGGCGCATGCCGACCCCGCCGACCAGCGCTATGCCGATGCCGCGCGCGCGGCTCAGGAGGCCCGGCGGGGGCTTTTCGGCCCTGCGCCCTCGACCGCCGCGCCGCTTGCCGTCACCGTTCCCGAATTGTCGGAACGCGACCTGACGGGCACCGACATCTTGGATGACGGTTCCCGGCCAGAGAGCAATGGATCAGGTCTTTAGCTCGCCCTTCAGTGCCTGGTCGATCAGCGTCCGGGTGTTGTCGAGGCCGTAAAGCGCGGCGAAGGAGCCGAAGCGCGGGCCGCGCTCCTGCCCGATCAGCACCTGATAGATCATCTGAAAGAAGGCGACGGAGACGCCCGGTCCGCCGGTCGGGCTTTTCCTGGCGTGATCCTGATAGCGCTCGACGCCGCGCGCCACGTCGAGCGCGGCGTTCTGGATCACCTCGCCATCTGCATCCGCCGGAAGGGTGGCCAGCTTGTCGGAAAGCGCCCGCAGCGCCTCGGCCTCGACCTCGTCCGCCGCGCGGAACACCTTCGACGGCTTCACGAAATCGTCGAAATAGCGGATGGCGAAGCCGACGAGACGGTCGAGATCGGGATGGGTGGCCGCCGACACGCCCGGGACGTGGCGCGAGATGAAGCCCCACAACACGGCCTTGTCGTGCGCGTTGGACGCGCTGACGAGATTGAGCAAAAGCCCGAACGACACCGGCATGTCGACGGCGGGCGGGTTGCCGGCATGGATGTGCCAGACCGGGTTGCCGAGCCGCTCCTTCCAGTCCTGCCGCGGATAGGCGGCGAGGAACTGGTAATATTCCTCGACCGCGCGCGGGATGACGTCGAAATAGAGCTTCTTGGCCGTGCGCGGCTTCTGGAACATGTAGAGCGCGAGGCTCTCGGTCGGCGCGTAGGTCAGCCATTCGTCGATGGTCAGGCCGTTGCCCCTCGACTTCGAGATCTTCTCGCCATTCTCGTCGAGGAACAGTTCGTAGACGAAGTGCTCGGGCGGGCGGCCGCCGAGCGCCTTGCAGATCGCGTCGTAGACCATCATGTTCGGGCCGTGATCCTTGCCGAACATCTCGAAATCGACGTTGAGCGCGGCCCAGCGCGCGCCGAAATCCGGCTTCCATTGCAGCTTCACCTTGCCGCCGGTGACAGGAAGCGTCACCTCATCGCCGTCCTCGTCGTCGAAGGTGATGGTGCCTGCGGCTGCGTCGACGCTCTTCATGGGGACGTAGAGCACGCGGCCGGTCTTCGGCGAGATCGGCAGGAACGGCGAATAGGTGGCGCGACGCTCATCGCCCAGCGTCGGCAGCATGATCGCCATGATCGCGTCGTAGCGCTCGGCGACCCGGCGCAGGATATCGTCGAAGCGGCCGGACTTATAATAATCCGTGGCGCTGGCGAACTCGTAGTCGAATCCGAACGTATCGAGGAACCGCCGCAGCATGGCGTTGTTGTGGTGGCCGAAACTGTCGAACTTGCCGCCGAACGGGTCGGGCACCACGGTCAGCGGCTGGTGGAGATAGGGCTCTAGAAAGGCGCGGTCGGGCACGTTGTCGGGGATCTTGCGCATCCCGTCCATGTCGTCGGAAAAGCACAGGAGCCGCGTCGGCACCTTGTCCTCGGTCAGCACGCGGAAGGCTGTGCGCACCATCGTCGAGCGCGCCACCTCGCCGAACGTGCCGATATGCGGCAGGCCCGAGGGGCCATAGCCGCTCTCGAACAGGATTTCCGCCGGCCAGTCGCGGCCTTCGTAGCGTTTGACGATCTTGCGCGCCTCCTCGAACGGCCAGGCTTTGCTTTCCCGAGCGGCGGCAACGAGTTCCTGCGTCAGGGTAAGCGGGGGCAGGCGCGTTGCGGACATTTCTTCCGTTCCATGAGGTTCGCGGGCCGTGAAATCGTCGGGCCATCGTGTTCGCGGGGATTTGCGCGTTTGCGCCCGAATTCTCTAGGCTTGCAGCCCTGATGCGTCAATGATAGCCCGGCTTTTTCGTTGCGGCGCCCGATCCGGCCTCCTAACCTGATCGGCAGCTGCGAATCCTCATCCACGGAGCATTTCATGTCGAAGCCGAGCCAGCAGGAAGCCCTTGTCTATCTGATGGTCATCCTGTCCGCATCCGATCGCGACATGGGCGACGAGGAACTGGCGCGCATCGGCGCGATCGTCCGCACCCTGCCGGCGTTCCGGGGCTTTGCCCAGTCGCGCACCCTGGCCGTCGCGCAGGAATGCCAGCTTCTCCTGCAGGAGGAGGCGGGCTTTGCCGGCGTGCTCGACCTCATCGCCGAGACGCTTTCGCCGGAATTGTGCGAGACGGCCTATGCGCTTGCCGTCGACGTCGCCGCCGCCGATCTCGACGTCAAGCTCGAGGAGGACCGGGTGCTGCAAATCATCCGCGAGCGCTTCGACCTCGAAAGGGGAACGGTGCTTGCCATCGAACGCGCCGCGCGCATCCGCCATCGCCCCATCGCCTGACGCATCGTGGAGCGCCGGCGCGGGCGCTTGGGGCCGGGTGCCCAGGGGCGGGTGCTCAGGGTCGGGCCTCGCCTCAGTAGAAGCTGACCGGGAAATATTTCAGGTAGAGTTCGGCGAAGATACCCTTCACGCCGATCTCGCGCAGCGCATAGTCGAATGCGCGCGCCAGCGCCGCGTCCTGTTGCCGGACGGCGATCGACAGCCCGTGGCCAAGGAATTCCGGCGCGATATAGGGGCCGCCGGCGAAGCGGCAGCAGTGCCCGGCATTGGCGCCGGCCAGCCAGAACGACAGCTGCATGCCGTCGCCGAAGGCGCCGTCGAGCTTGCCTTCGCGCAAATCATCCTGCAGCCAGTCCGCGCGCGAATAGGTGATCGGGCGCGCCTGCGGGAAGTAGCGGCGCAGCATCGCCTCATGGGCCGAGCGGGCAACGACGCCGATCCGCTTGCCCTCGACATCGAGCGTCGCCGTCTTGTCCATCGCGCTGGCGCGCGGCACCGCAAAGCGGGCGGGAAAGGCGAGATAGGGCCGCGAGAAGGCATAGCGCGCCCGATTCTGCGCCGTCACCGCCGTTCCGGCGATCAGCGCCTCGCCCTGCCCGGCTTCCATCGCGGCATCGAGCTCGTCCCAGGGCAGGCCCTGTATCTGGCAGCGCGGCACGATGCCGAGCTCACGGCAGATGGCGCGTGCCAGTTCGACATGGAAGCCTGTCAGGCGGCCATCCGTGTCGAGGAAGTTGAATGGCGGAAAGTCGATCGTCGTCAGGAAGCGCAGGCGGCCGACCGCCGACATGTCCGGCTTGGGAAGCCGCTCCTTCTCGTCCCAATAGGCGGGGATGGCGGCCTCTTCGGCATGCGCGCGCATGGTCGCCCCGACCGGGAACCCGGCGAGCCAGAGCGCGGCGAACAGAAGAAGAAGGGCGGCGGGTCTTGGCATGGTTGCTGTTGCGGGCGCGGCGCTCGGGCAAGGACGTGGCGAGGATCTGACGCGGGCATCTCTCCCGGCGGGACGCGTTCTGTCAACCGGCCGTTCGCCGTCAACCGCGCGAAGCGGCAGGAGGTTGGGCGGGGGAGGATTGATCGACAGGCCGAAACTGGCCACGTCGGTCTTGCTGCTATGAAGAAGTAGGAAGAATAATTTTGTTGAATATTCCTGATTATTAAATTTAGATGAATCGATGTATGAAATTCAGGTGGGTTTCATTGCGTTGTTTTGTATATCATATAGGTGAGTGCGGGCGGACAACTCTTGTTGGCTGCCGTTCCTGCCGAGGTTTTCTGGCGGAAAGCGCCATTCCATCGGCCATCTCCTGAGGGTGGCTCATGACGCTGCTCGGGCCATACGACAATCATCCGATCGTTCCCCCGCTGCGCTTCCTCGGCCTTGGCGAGGCGTCGGAATGGACCGGCCTTAAACCTCCTCCTGCATCTGCGCCGATGCCGCAAAGCCCGGGGTCGATCGTTGCCCGAGACGGCAGATCCGCTGATGTCAAGAACGACGGCGTCGAGAACCGCGACAATGAGGGCGCGCAAGCCGATGACGGCGACGATGCGCCCGACCGCGCCCGCCTGTTCGAGGTTTGGCAACCGGTTTTGGCACGGCTTTCCCTGCCGGAGTCGGTCGCCTTGCAGGTAGCCGGGCGGGCGCTGGCGACAGCGACGGCCTTTCCGCAGGAATTGCTGGCGTCGGGCGCAGTTGCCGAGGCCGATCTCTACCGGGCGATCGCCGCCGAATTCGGCCTGCGCTTCATCAAGAGCATCGATTCCGGCTCGCTTCTGGTTGACCCCGATCTTCAGCTCCAGTCGCTTCGCCGGCGGCGCGGGCTGGGAATTGCGCTGGTCAGACGTCCCGACGGCAGGGTTGCCCATCTCATCGCCGATCCGGCTCTCGATCTCGTGCTGCTCGGCGATCGTCTATTCCGCACACCCGCGCTTCGCGAGAGCCTTTGCGTTGCTCCGCCTTCGGCTCTGCGTGCCGCCGTGATCGCGCGCATGTCGGCGCAGCTGATGTTCGACGCGCAGCACCGGCTTCTGTTGCATGCGCCGGAATTCTGCGCGCGCACGGTGGTCACCGCCTCGCAGGGCGCTGCCGTGATCGCAGCGGCGTTCCTCTTCGCCCTGTCGCTGTGGCTGGCACCCGGCATGCTCTGGCTCGCGCTCAGCATCGTCGGTTCCGCCGGGTTTTCGTTTTGCGTGGTGCTGCGCCTGTTGGCCTGGGGCGAGGCTCGGCCGCCGCAGGTGAGGCGTGCCGTCCCGGCCGATCCAGCCGGGCAGCCTGTCTATTCGGTTCTTGTCGCGCTCTATCGGGAAAGCGAGGTCGTGCCACAGCTTCTCGCCGCACTGGCACGACTGCAATGGCCGCGGAGCAAGCTCGAGATCAAGCTGGTCTGCGAGGCGGACGACGACGAGACGCTTGCCGCGTTGCGGCGCCATCGCCTGCGGCCGGAGGTCGAGCTCGTGCTGGTGCCGCCGGGGCTGCCCCGCACCAAGCCGAAGGCGCTCGCCTATGCGCTGCCTTTGTGCAGCGGCGAGTTTGTCACGCTCTACGATGCGGAGGATCGTCCCAATCCGCTGCAACTGCTCGAAGCCTGGCAGCGCTTCCGTGACGAGCCGGCGGATCTGGCCTGTCTGCAGGCGCCGCTCGTTATCACCAACAGCCGAGCCAGTTCGCTTTCGGCGATGTTCTCGTTCGAATATGCGGCGCTGTTTCGTGGCATTCTGCCATGGCTGGCGCGTCATGGGCTCGTCCTGCCTTTGGGCGGGACATCCAACCATTTCCGCCGCGCCGCACTGGACGAGGTCGGCGGCTGGGACGCCTACAACGTCACCGAGGATGCCGAGCTCGGGCTGCGGCTTGCCCGCTACGGTTACCGGACCGGCGTCATCGCCCGCCCGACCTTCGAGGAAGCGCCGGAGAGGTTGGGCGTCTGGCTGCCGCAGCGCGTGCGCTGGTTCAAGGGATGGACGCAGACATGGCTGGTGCATATGCGCGAGCCGGCCGCGCTGTGGGGCGAGCTCGGTCCGGCATCTTTTCTGGCGATGCAGGTCGTGTCGCTCGGCATGATCGTGTCGGCGCTTTTCCACCCGCTGTTCGTCGCGTCGGTTTTCTACGGGCTGGGCAGGCTGACCCTCGCCGGCCACCTCGTTCCCGGCGAGATGTTCGTCACCCTGCTGGCGCTTGCCAACATCGGCGCCGGCTATGGCGCGTTCATTGCGCTCGGGCTGGCCACACTGACCACGGTGGAAAAACCGCGCCCGCTGCTCTTCGTCGTTCTGACGCCGTTCCATTGGCTGCTGCTGTCGGTGGCGGCATGGGTGGCGCTGTGGGAAATCTACCGGCGCCCCCATCACTGGAGCAAGACGCCGCACGGGCGCCGCGCCCGCAAGCCGGCATAGGGCTGCGCGGCCTTGCCGATTGCCAATCGCTCCCGCGCGTCCTATCTGAAGGGGAATGCCGCGCGCCGCCCATGACCGAAAGGGAAAGTGGCCGGAAGGGAAAGCGGCCGGAAGGAAAGGCACCCCGATCACCATGATTAAAGCCCTGCTGCGTCTCGTCTCGATGGTGCTGCTGGCGATCGCCGTGATCATGGCGGTGCTTGACGCGACGCGCTCGATTGCGACCGGCGCGGTGGCGATGACGCCGCTTGGTGCTTCGTGGAAGGGGATTTCTTCGGAGAGCTTCGCCGGGTTCGAGGCCACGGTGAGGGAAAGCCTGCCCGGCTTGTTCTGGGATCCGCTCCTGCTTTGGCTGCTCGCGCTGCCGGGCTTCGCGGTGTTCGCGGCTTTGGCGCTTTTGGTGGCGTTCGCCGGCCGTCGACGTTCCCGGCGAGACCGATACCGCTACGCGGCCTAGACCGTGTTTGACGCAGTTCCGGGCGGAAAGCCGTTTCGCACTTTTCCAGGAATTGCTGGCACCGCCCGAAGATTGCCCGGATGCAACGCGCCGGGAAGAAAGGAAAGCGACGATGTTTTCTCTGAACGACATGGCCCAGAAGAAACTCAGGCTGCCCACTGCGGAAGAGGCGCTGCCCGGACGCAGCCAGCCCATCCCCACCGCCGCCAGCCATTTCGTTTCCGGCCGGCAGCTTCAGGGTCCCTATCCCGAAGGGTCCGAGGTCGCATATTTCGGCATGGGCTGCTTCTGGGGCGTCGAACGGTTGTTCTGGCAGGTTCCGGGCGTCATCGTCACCGCTGCCGGCTATCAGGGCGGCATCACGCCCAACCCGACCTATCGCGAGACCTGCACCGGCCTGACCGGCCATGCCGAGACGGTGCGCGTCGTCTTCGATCCGGCACGCGTGACCTATGACGAACTGCTGCGCGTATTCTGGGAGAACCATGACCCGACGCAGGGCATGCGCCAGGGCAACGATGTCGGCACCACCTACCGCTCGGTGATCTTCACGACGTCCGAGGTACAGCAGGCGCAGGCCGAAGCCTCGCTTGCCGCCTATCAGGCGGCGCTGGCGGGCGCGGGGCGCGGCACGGTGACGACGCAGATCGAGCCGGCGCCGGAGTTCTATCTCGCCGAGGAAGAACACCAGCAATATCTGGCGAAGAACCCGAACGGCTATTGCGGCCTGCGCGGGACCGGCGTCGCCTGCGCGGTGCCCGTGGCCCCGGTCGCGTCCTGACGGGCTTTCAGCGCAGCATGGCTGCGAGATAGCCGAGGCCGAACACGATGATCAGCCCGAGCGCCATGACGACGGAGCGGCTGCCGATCGGACCGGCGTCGTGCGAATGCAGGCCACGGCCCACCGGCCGCCGCCCCGGCTGAATCTGTCGCTTTCCCGGCAAGGGATTGGCCGGTCCGGTCCACGCGGCGGCCATTCCGGCCATCTGCGGCAATTCGGCGATGCGGGCGGCGATGTCGCTCCAGATCTCGTCGGGCGAGCGCGGCGGCTCGTGACCGTCATGCAGCCGTTGCAGCTTCTGCGCCAGTTCCAGCACGCATTGGCGGAATTCAGCGTCGATCTCCATGTCGCGCTCGGCCCGCCGGCGCTCGTTTTCGTCCATCAGCCCGAAGACGTAGTCTTCCGCCCGTGCCATCCTGTTTCCGGCGGTCATCTTGTCCGTCCCTCACCAGTGCGGCGGCCGGGTCACCGGCGTTTCCGGAAGCGTCTGCTCTTCCAGCGCCAGAAAACGCTCGGTCAGCGTGTCGAGCTTCTTCTGCATGCGTTCGATCGTTTTCCATTGCGCTGTCAACTGATCGGAAAGCTCGGCGATCGTGCGCTCCTGCTCGGCGTTGCGCATTTCGAGAACGGTCAGCCTGTCTTCAGCCGGATCGCTCATTTCAGGATGCTCTCCAGAGCCTGCCGCAACTGCGCGCCCAGCGCTTTCGGCCGCCGCGTCGCGCGCTCGACATAGACATGGACGAAGAAGCCTTCCGCTGCCGCGACCGGCTCGTCGTTGCGGAACAGGCCGACTTCGTAGCGGACAGAGGACGAACCGAGCCTCACAACCCGCAGCCCGGCCGTGATGATGTCGGGAAACGCCATTTCAGCGAAATAGCGGCAGCCGGTTTCGACGACCAGCCCGATCTGGTCGCCGCCATGAATGTCGAGAACCCCCCGTTCGATCAGCCAGCCATTCACGGCGGTGTCGAACAGCGAATAGTGGACGACGTTGTTCATGTGGCCGTAGACGTCGTTGTCCATCCAGCGCGTCTGGATGGTGCGGAAGGCAAGATAGCCGTCGCGGCCCGACGGGGCAGGGCGTTCGCTCACCGTTGCTCCCCGCCGTCTGCCAGACGTGTCGCGATCAGTGCCGCCAGCTTCGCGGCCACCTCGTCCTTGCCCATTTCCGGCCAGTCCTCGACGCCGCCGGCCGTGACGATACGAACCCGGTTCCTGTCTCCGCCCATCACACCGCCGGCATTGACGCCGCTGTCATGCGAGACGTCGTTGGCGACGATCAGGTCCGCGCCCTTCTTTTCCAGCTTGCGGCGCGCATTGGCGACGACGTCCTGCGTTTCGGCCGCGAAGCCGATCACCAGCCCCGGCCGCCGCGCGTGATGGCCGATCGTCGCGAGTATGTCGGGGTTCTCGACCATCTGCAGCGCCGGCGGTCCCTTGCCCGGTTCCTTCTTGATCTTCTGGCCGGCCTCTCCCGCGGTGCGCCAGTCGGCAACGGCGGCGACGAAAACGCCGGCATCGGCCGGCAGCGAAGCCTCCACCGCCTCAAGCATCTGCCGCGCCGTCTCGACATGGGCAACGTCGACGCCGGCGGGGGCGGCGATGTTGACCGGCCCTGAAACCAGCCGGACCTCGGCGCCGAGCTTCGCCAGCGCCGCCGCGATGGCGTGGCCCTGCTTGCCGGACGAGCGGTTGGCGATGTAGCGCACCGGGTCGATCGGTTCATGCGTCGGGCCGGAGGTGACGACGATGCGCCGGCCGGCAAGCGGTTTTAAACCTGTATCGAGAAGCGATTCTATCGCCGCCACGATTTCCAGCGGTTCGGCCATGCGGCCGGTTCCGGCTTCGCCGCTTTCGGCCATCTCGCCGCGATTGGGTCCGACGAAGTGGACGCCGTCCCGTTCCAGCGTCTCCCTGTTGCGCTGCGTCGCCGGGTTGCGCCACATCAGAGGGTTCATCGCCGGCGCAAGAAGGACGGATTTATCGGCGGCAAGCAGCACGGCCGAGGCGAGATCGTCGGCCAGTCCATGCGCCATCTTGGCCATCAGGTCGGCTGTCGCCGGCGCGACGACGATCAGGTCGGCTTCGCGCGACAGGCGGATATGGCCGACATCGTGCTCGTCCTGACGGTCGAACAGATCGGTGAAGACATGGGTGGCCGACAGCGTGCCGACGGAAAGCGGCGTGACGAATTCCTGGGCCGCGCGCGTCATCACGCAACGCACGGCAGCGCCGCGCTCGCGCAGGCGGCGGATCAGGTCGAGGCATTTGTAGGCGGCGATGCCGCCGCCGATGACGAGCTGGACGCGCCTGCCGGAAAGTGTCGTTTCGGAAAGGGTCATTCGCCGCTCCGCCTCGCTGATCGCATCAGATTACTTCAGCCGATCTGCCATGCAATCCAGATCAGAGTCGCCGCGATCACCCACAGCGCGACGCGGCCGGAGCGCGTGCGCCGCGCCTCGGCCCGGCCGATCTTGTCGGCGGTGGCGTCGTCGAAGCGCAGGCCGTTCTCGGCCATGCCGTCGATCTCGCGTGACAGGCGTTCGGCCCGCTCGGCGAGGTCCGGTGCCTGGCGGGCGAGCGAGAAAAGGGCAAGGGCGCCGTCGCGGGCATCTTCCAGCATGCCGCGCGGGCCGAGATTCTGCCTGATCCAGTCGCCGACCACCGGCTCGGCCGTCTTCCACATGTTGAAGGCGGGATCGAGCGTGCGCGACACACCCTCGACGACGACCATTGTCTTCTGCAGCAGGACGAGTTCGGGCCGCGTCTGCATGTCGAACAGTTCGGTGACCTCGAACAGCAGCGTCAGGAGCCGCGCCATCGAGATTGTCTCGGCCGGCTGGCCGTGGATCGGCTCGCCGATGGCGCGGATGGCCTGCGCGAATGCAGCGATGTCGTGCTCGCGCGGCACATAGCCGGCCTCGAAATGCACTTCGGCGACACGGCGGTAGTCGCGCACGATGAAACCGTAGAGGATTTCGGCGAGAAAGCGCCGCTCCTTGCGGCCGAGCCGCCCCGATATGCCGAGATCGACCGCGACGATGGTGCCGTCGGCCTCAACGAACAGGTTGCCGGGGTGCATGTCGGCGTGGAAGAAGCCGTCGCGCAGCGTGTGGCGCAGGAACGACTGAATCAGGGATGCCGCCAGCCGGTCGAGATCATGGCCGGCCGCGCGCAGGCCCTCGACATCGTTCATCTTGATGCCGTCGATCCATTCCATGGTGACGACGTCGCGCCCGGTGCGCTCCCAGTCCACCCACGGCACGCGAAAACCGGGATCGTCCGTGGTGTTCTCGGCCAGTTCGGAAAGGGCGGCGGCTTCCAGCCGCAGGTCCATTTCGATCTTGGTGGTCTGGGCCAGCGTCTTCGTTACCTCGACGGGCCTGAGGCGGCGCGACGAAGGAATGAAGCGCTCCTGCAGCCGCGCCGCGAGGAAATAGCTTTCGAGATCGTTGTTGAAGCGCCGGCGTACGCCGGGACGGATGACCTTGACCGCGACCTTGCTTTCCGCGCCGTCGCCGCGCCGGACCACGGCGGGGTGCACCTGCGCGATCGATGCGGCGGCGACCGGCGCGTCGAAACGGGCATAGAGATCGTCGATCGAGCGCCCCAGCGACGCCTCGATTTCCTCGATCGCTTCGCGGTCGGGGAAAGTCGCCATCCGGTCCTGGAGGTCGGCGAGATCGGCCGCGATCTCCGCCCCGACGACATCGGGACGTGTGGCGAGGAACTGTCCGAGCTTGACATAGGACGGCCCGAGCCGGTCGATCGCCTTGGCGAGGCGCTGGTTGCGTTTGGCCCCCCGCGCGCCGCGGCGGGCAAGCAGCCGCGCGACGCGCCAGCCCAGCCGGGGCAGCCCGGAAAGCTGATCGCCCGGAAGCGCCGCGACCACACCCTCGCGCGTCAGGATCCAGCCGGCGCGAACCAGCCGGAACCAGGCGGTTACGGTGCTCATAGTGCGGCACTCATGGTGGAATGCAGCCTCACAGCTTCCAGCCCGAATGCAGCGCGGCGATGCCGCCGGAATAGTTGCGCCACGTCACGCGGCCGAAGCCGGCGCGCTCGATCATCGCGCCGAAATTGCGCTGGTTCGGAAACTTGGCGATGGATTCGACCAGATAGCGATAGGGCTCGCCGTCGCCGGCCACCATCTCGCCGATCTGCGGAATGGCCCTGAACGACCACGCCTCGTAGATCTTGTCGAGCATCGGCATCTCGACCTCGGAGAATTCGAGGCAGAGGAAGCGGCCGCCGGGCTTCAGCACGCGATAGGCTTCCGACAGCGCGACGTTGATGCGCGGCACGTTGCGGATGCCGAAGGCGATGGTGTAGGCGTCGAAGCTGTTGTCCGCGAAGGGCAAATCCTCGGCATTGGCTTCGACGAAATCGAGATATTGCCGCAGTCCGCGCTTCTCCGCCCGGTCTTCGCCGACCTCCAGCATCGAGCCGTTGATGTCGAGCACCGTGGCGTGGGCGTTGCGCCGCGACGCCTCGACGATGCGGAAGGCGATGTCGCCGGTGCCGCCGGCAACGTCGAGGACGGTCCAGCCCGGCCGCTTCGGCGGGTTGAGCCAGGCGACCATGGCGTCCTTCCACAGCCGGTGCAGCCCACCCGACATTAAATCGTTCATCAGGTCGTAGCGCGAGGCGACCTTGTGGAACACCTCGTTGACGAGGCCCTGCTTGTCGCCTTGCGCGACCTCGCGGAAGCCATAGGCCGTTTCCATGCCACCCGTGGCGGTCGTGCGTTCTTCCGGCATCTTGCTAACATCCATACGAAAATCGTGGCGAAATCCGGAGCGAAATCCGGACGAAAACCGGCCGGACCATAAACGATAGATTGCGGCGGCGCCATTGCCGAAGCCGCGATGATCGGCCGCGCCGGTTAACGGCCTGATCGGGCCTCATAGGCGCAAACAGGGCGAGAAAACTGTGATTGCGGGCGCGGCTGCGGTATCCCCATCGGCGATGTGCGGCTAGAATTGCCCGACAAAAGAAGGGAAAGGCAACGACAACATGCAGGGCGTCACAGTCGTCGATCATCCGCTGGTCCAGCACAAGCTCACCATCATGCGCGACAAGGAGACGTCGACGGCCAGCTTCCGCCGGCTGCTGCGCGAGATATCGCTGCTGCTCTGTTATGAAGTCACGCGCGAACTGGCGCTGACCATGCGCACCATCGAGACGCCGCTGAAGACGATCGAGGCGCCGACGCTTGAAGGCAAGAAGCTGGTCTTCGCCTCGGTGCTGCGCGCCGGCAACGGCCTGCTCGACGGCATGCTCGACCTGGTGCCGGCGGCGCGCGTCGCCCATGTCGGGCTCTATCGCGACCACGAGACGCTTCAGGCGGTCGAATATTTCTTCAAGGCGCCGAGCGATCTCGAGGACCGTCTGGTGATCGTGGTCGACCCGATGCTGGCCACCGCCAACTCGGCGGTCGCGGCGGTGGACAAGCTGAAGGAACGCGGCGCGACCAATCTGCGCTTCGTCTGCCTGCTCGCCGCGCCGGAAGGCATCGAGCGTTTCACCACCGCCCACCCCGACGTGCCGGTCTTCACTGCCTCGATCGACGAAGGGTTGAACGAGAAGGGCTATATCGTTCCGGGCCTCGGCGACGCCGGCGACCGCATGTACGGCACCAAGTAGGCCTTCAATCCAGCGTGCTGCGGAAGCGGGCGAGCGCCAGCGCGCCATAGGCGACGACGAACAGGCACAGGATCGAGGCTTCGACGGCGATGTCGGGTAAGCCCGCGCCCTTCAGCATCACCGCACGGATGATGCGCAGGAAATGGGTCAGCGGAAAGAACTCGCCGATCCATTGCGCCCATTGCGGCATGCCGCGAAACGGGAACATGAAGCCCGACAGCATGATCGACGGCAGGAAAAAGAAGAAGGTCAGCTGCAGCGCCTGCATCTGGGTGCGCGCCGCGGTCGAGATCAGATAGCCGAGCAGCACCAGCGCCAGAACGAAGGCGAGGATGGCGGTGAAAAGGGCCAGGGGGTCGCCGGCGAAGGGGATGCCGAACAGGAGCCGCGCCGAGGCCAGCACCACCACGGTCTGCACCGCGCCGACCGCCAGCCCCGGCAAAACCTTGCCGAGCATGATCTCGAATGGGCTTGCCGGCATGGCGAGCAGGTTCTCCATCGTGCCGCGCTCGATCTCCCGCGTCAGCGCGATCGAGGTCATCATCACCATGGTCATCTGCAGGATGACGCCGAGCAGGCCGGGAACGATGTTGTATTGCGAGATGCCTTCGGGGTTGTAGCGGCGATGGACGACGACATCGAGCCGGCTTTCGCGCTCCTGTTCGGCCGCCTCGGCAATGCCCTGCTCGCGCAGCACGGCCCGGTTCATCACCGTGCCGAGCGTGGCGATGGCGCCGCTGGAGGCGGCGGGGTCGGAAGCGTCGGCCTCGATCAGGATGCGCGGCCGGTCGCCCCGGTCGATGCGACGGCCGAGATCGGCGGGAATGGTGACGACGAAGGCAACCTTGCCGGAGGCGATCAGCGCCTCCGCCTCGGCCGCGCTGGCGACGACATGATCGAAGCGATAATAGCCGGTGACTTCCAGCGCCGAGACCACGGCGCGGGTATAATGGTCCTGGCTCACCGCCACCAGCGCGGCGGGAAGCTGCTTCGGGTCGGGGTTGATGGCGTAACCGAACAGCAGGAGCTGGATCAGCGGCACGCCCAGCATCATGCCGAAGGTGATGCGGTCGCGCCGCATCTGGATGAGCTCCTTGACGAGCAGCGCGCCGAGCCGGGCCAGCGAGAAGACGCCGCTCATTGCGAACCATCGGGGGACATGTTGTCCCCGCCCATATTGTCTTGGGCATCGCCCATGAACTTGATGAACACGTCCTCGAGGCTGGTCTGGCCCGGCTCGACGCTGATGCCGGGCCGCGCGGTGACGGGCGCGAGAGAGGCGGCCAGCAGGTCGCGGTCGGAGCCGACGACATGCAGCGTGGTGCCGAAGGGCGCGGCCTGCTCGACGCCGGGCAGCTGCGCGACCTCGGCGGCGAGCCGCTGCAAATCCGGCCCGCTCAGGACGAAGGTCGCGAGGCCGGCATCGCGGATCACGTCCTCGACCGTTCCTTCCGCCAGCATCCTGCCATAGGCGATATAGCCGATGCGGTGACAGCGCTCGGCTTCGTCCATGTAATGCGTCGAGACGAGAACCGTCAGGCCATCGGCCGCGAGATGGTGGATCTCGTCCCAGAAATCGCGCCGCGCCTTGGGGTCGACGCCGGCGGTCGGCTCATCGAGCAGAAGCAGCTTCGGCTTGTGCATGACGCAGGCGGCGAGTGCCAGCCGCTGCTTCCAGCCGCCCGACAGCGTGCCGGCGAGCTGGTTTCGCCGCGAGGAAAGCCCGAGCTCGTCGAGCGTGCGCGCGACATGGTCGCGCACCGGCCGCAATTCGTAGAGGCGGGCGACGAATTCGAGGTTCTCGGCGATGGTCAGATCGTCGTAGAACGAGAATTTCTGCGTCATGTAGCCGACCTCGCGGCGTATCTGGCGTCCCTGCGTCCTCAGGTCGAGGCCGAGCACGGTGCCGTCGCCCTCGTCCGGGGTCAGCAGGCCGCACATGATGCGGATCGTCGTCGTCTTGCCGGAACCGTTGGGACCGAGAAAGCCGACGATCTCACCGCGCCGCACCGTCATCGACACGTGGTCGACCACCGTGCGGTCGCCGAAGCGCTTGACGAGGCCGGCGACGTCGATCGCCGTGGCATCGGGGCTGGTCATCGACTGCCCGCGATGCTGACGTCGACGATCTGCCCTGGCTTCAATGCCGTTGCCTCGCCTTCGGGGCGGGCCTCGACCAGATGAACGAGCTTCTGCCGCGACTCCAGCGAATAGATGACCGGCGGGGTGAATTCGGGTTCCGGCGAGGCGTAGGTCACCCGCGCCGTCAGCCCTTCCGGGCACCCGTCGCAAGCGACGGCAAGCCGCGTGCCGACCGCGACGGACGAGAATTGCGGCTCGGGCAAATAGAGCTTCAGCCGGATCGTGCCGTCGGGCAACAGCGACAGGATCGGGGCGGAAGGGCCGGCAATGTTGCCGGGGCGGCGTATCACCTCCGCGATGCGCCCGTCCGCCGGTGCAATAACGGAGCGCTGGGCGAGCCGCCACTCGGCCTGCGCCAGCGCCGCGCGGGCGCGCTCGACCTGGCCTTCCGCCGCCCGGATCGTCTCGTCGCGCGCCGGCAGGCGGGCGACCGCGAGGTTGGCCTCGGCCTGTCCTTCGGCGGCGGCCGCGAGCTCGACCGAGGTCTGCGCCCGTTCGAGGTCGGCTTGCGTCGCGATGCCCCGCCCGGCTAGATCGCGGGCGCGGTCCAGCACGCGGCGTGCCTCGGCGGTCTGTGCGGCGGCCGAGCGCAGCGTGGCTTCGATCACCGCGATTTCTTCGGGGCGCCGCCCCAGCTTGAGGTCGGCAGCCTGCGCCTCGGCCTGAGTCAGCGCGGCGCGCGCCTCGTCGCGCGCATGGCGGGCGTCCTGCGTCTCGAGAGAGGTCAGTACCTGGCCGGCCGTCACCCGCTCGCCCTGCCGGGTCTCGAGCGCCTCGATCCGCGCCGTCTCGACCGGGGCGACGAGGACGAAGTCGCCCTCGACATAGCCGACGGCGAGCGGCGACGGCGCGGCGCAGCCTGAAAACAGCGTTGCGGCAAGCGGCAGCGCGCACAGGAAACTCATGGTTTGCGATCCCGACTGGCGGCGAGCGCGGCCAGCACATTGTGCAGAATGGTCGTGGTGATGAGGCTGCCCTCGGCCGGGCCGATCTCGTTCCAGCCCATGCGCCGCATCACCGCCTCGCGCGCGATGCGGAAATAGACCGCCTGGCCGATCATCGTGAAGACGGCGATCTTCGTCGCGTCGCTTTCGGGGTCGTTGCCGCTGGCGGCGGCCCAGATCGCGCACAGCCGGCGGTGAACGGTCTCGACCAGCCCGGCATATATAATGTCGAAGGCGGGGCCGGGATGCTGGATCTCGCGCAGGATGAACTGGACGAAGCCGGACACTTGCGGAGCCGCGACGAGGAAGCCGGCCATGCGCTCGGCGGCGAGGTGCAGCAGCCTCTCGGCCTCGGCCGGATCGGCGGGGAGGGGGGAGGTTGCGAGCACCGGCGCCGCGACCTCGGCGATCGTCCCGACGATATGGGCGGCGCAGGCGTCGCGAAGCTGCTCCTTGCCGCCGAAATGATAGGCGATGGAGCCGATATTCGCCTTCGCCTCGGCGGCGATCTCGCGCGTCGAGGCAGCGGCGAAGCCTTTTTCGCCGAACAGCCTGAGGCCGGCCTCGATCAGTGCTGCCCGGGTCTTCTCGGAGGAAGCGCGCCCCGGCCCGCGTGGGATTGTGTCGTTGCTCATGCTTTTTACTTTAATCAATCGAATGATTAAAATCAATCGCCGTGCTGCGATGCGAAATTGGCGGTTGATGCTGTCCCGTCAGCCGCTACATTCGGCCCAGCCGAAGCATCAGGAACAGGCCGGAGCCACGTCATGACCATCCGCAATCTCGAATTCATGTCTCGTCCGCGCTCGGTCGCCGTTGTCGGCGCTTCCGACCGCGAAGGTTCGGTCGGCGGCGTGGTCCTGAAGAACATCATCGATGGCGGCTTCGAGGGGCAGGTCTACCCGATCAATCCGAAATATGGCGAGGTGCTGGGTCGCACCTGCTATGCCTCGCCCGCCGACCTGCCAGAAGCGCCGGACCTCGCCGTCGTCGTCACGCCGCCGCCGACCGTCCCCGGCATCGTCGGCGAGCTAGGCGCGCGCGGCGTCAAGGCCGCTGTGGTCATCACCGCCGGCCTGAACGACAAGAACGGCCTGCGCCAGAAGATGCTGGATGCGGCCCGTCCCTACACCATGCGCCTTCTCGGGCCGAACACGGTCGGGCTGATGATCCCGCCATTGAAGCTGAATGCCGGTTTCGCCCATATGGCGGCGGCCCCGGGCGACATCGCGCTTCTCTCGCAGTCGGGCGCCATCGCCACCTCGCTGATCGACTGGGCGGCGGGCCGCGGCATCGGCTTCTCGCATATCGTCTCGCTCGGAGACATGGCCGACGTCGATGTCGCCGACTACATCGACATGCTGGCCGGCGACGGCAAGACGCGCGCCATCATGCTCTATCTCGAATCCATTCCCGATCCGCGCAAGTTCATGTCGGCGGCGCGCGCCGCCGCCCGCATCAAGCCGGTCATCGCCATCAAGCCGGGTCGGCATGAGCAGGCGGCCAAGGCCGCCGCCACCCACACCGGCGCGCTGTCCGGCGCCGACCGCGTGGTCGACGCCGCGCTGCGGCGCGCCGGCATCCTGCGTGTCGGCGGGCTGGCCGAATTGTTCGACGCGGTCGAAATCGTCGCCCGCTTCCCTCCCTTGAGCCGCGTGCGCGTCGGCATCGTCACCAATGGCGGCGGCGCCGGCGTCCTCGCCGTCGACCAGCTGATGGACATCGGCGGCGAACTGGCAGAATTGTCCAACGAGACCATCGCCACGCTCAATCAGGGCCTGCCGCCCACCTGGTCGCACGCCAATCCGGTCGACATCATCGGCGACGCGCCGGCCGCGCGCTATGGCGCCGCGCTGAAGGCCGTTGCCGCCGACAAGGGCGTCGACGCGCTTCTGGTGCTGAACTGCCCGACTGGCCTTGCTTCGCCGATGGATGCGGCCAGGGGCGTCGCCGCCGTGGTCGACAAGGGCCGCATCGGCAACAAGCCGGTGCTGGCCTGCTGGCTGGGCGAGCAGACCGCCGAGCCGGCGCGGAAAGTGCTGCGCGAGGCGGGCATCGCCACTTTCGAGACGCCGGCGGAAGCCGCCAGCTCCATCGGCTATCTCGACGGCTGGAGCAAGGCCCAGGCCGCGCTCACCCAGGTGCCGGTCTCCGGCAGCGCCGACATCGCCGGCCGCATCGACGAGGTGCGCGCGATCTTCCGCGGCGCGGCAGCCGAAGGCCGAGCCATCCTGACCGAACCGGAGGCGAAATCGGTGCTGGCCGCCTATGACGTCACCGTGCCGCAGATCCTCAATGCCTCCTCTCCCGCGCAGGCGGAGGAACACGCCGCCCATCTGCTCAAGGATTGGGACAGGGTGGTTGTCAAGCTGCTGTCCAAGGCGATCTCGCACAAATCGGATGTCGGCGGAGTTATCCTGAACATCGAGACGGCGAAGGCGGCGCGCGAGGCGGCCGAGGCGATCGAGGCGCGGGTGCGTGCCAGCCGCCCCGACGCCGACATCGAAGGCTATGCCGTCCAGCCGATGGTCAGGATGAAGCATGCCCATGAACTGATCCTCGGCGTATCGCGCGATCCGATCTTCGGCCCCGTCATCATGTTCGGCGCCGGCGGCGTCTCGGTCGAGGTCGTCAACGACACCGCCATCGGCCTGCCCCCGCTCGACGATATACTGGGCGAGGAACTGATCGAGCGCACCCGCATCGGCAAACTGCTCGCCGGCTTCCGCGACCGCGCCCCGGCCGACCGGTCCGCGATCCTGCGCTCGCTCAACGCGGTGTCGCAGATGGTCGTCGATTTTCCCTGCATCGCCGGCATCGACGTCAACCCGCTGTTGACCGGCCCGGAGGGCGCTGTGGCGCTCGATGCCCGCATCGAGCTCGATCTTTCGCGCATCGAGGAGGAGGGCCCCAATCCCGACCTCGCCATCCGACCCTATCCGTCCGGCTGGGAGAAGACCTTCCATTCGCTGAAAGGAACCGAATACACGCTGCGGCCGATCCGCCCCGCCGACATCGCGCTCTATCCCGATTTCCTCGAGCATGTCTCCGCGGCCGACATCCGCCTGCGCTTCCTCGGCTACCGTAAGGCGTTCCCCGACGAGATGCTCAAGCGCCTGACGCAGCTCGACTATGACCGCGAGATTGCCTTCGTCGCGCTCGACGAGAATGGAGCCTTGTGCGGCATATCGCGGCTTTCTGCCGATCCCAACCATGAAAGCGCCGAGTTCGGCCTGCTCGTCCGCTCGGACCTTCAGGGGCAGGGGCTCGGTTCTGCGTTGATGACGCACCTGATCGAATATGGCCGCGCCGACGGCCTGTCGCGTATCGAGGGCATCATGTTCGACGAGAACGACAGGATGATCGACCTCGCCCGCGACCTCGGCTTCGTCATCCACGATCACCCGGACGATTCGACGCTGGAACTGGCGGTGCTGACGCTGAAATAGGCGTCAGCTTCCGGGCCGGGCTAGAGCAACGGGCATTCTGACGAATGCAGTTCCGTCGCTCTCGCTTTGTTTCTTGAGCCGCATTTATGCGACGTCAGACGTAACCGTCTGACTGCAAAATGCTCTATACCGTGGTCTATGCTGCGAGGCAGTTGGCGCAGTGGCCGCGGATTTCGATCATCGTCTTCTCGGCCTTGAAGCCGCGGGCCGTGGACCAGGCGCCGAGGCGTTCGCGCACGATCTCGTCCGAGAACTCGTCGACCTGGCCGCAGCCCTCGCAGATGGCGAAGGCGATCAGCCCGTGATTGTGGCCATGCGGGTGGGCGCAGGCGACGAAGGCGTTCAGCGTCTCCAACCGGTGGACGAGGCCGGCCGCCAGCAGCTTGTCGAGCGCGCGATAGATCTGAAGCGGCGCGCGCAGGCCGTCCTCGCGCAGCCGGTCGAGGATCGTATAGGCAGATAGCGGCCCGTCGGCCCTGGTCAGGGCGTCGAGAACCAGCGTCTGGTTGCGGGTCAGCTCGTGATTGTGCGTGTGCGTCGTCATGGTCTGTCGCTCCCCGGTGCGGCGCGCCTGAAAAGGGCAGAGTAGGTTGGAAGGCTGAGGAGGAAAAGAGCGAGCGCCACCACGACGATCGACGGACCCGAAGGCGTGTCGAAGGCGAGCGAGCCGGACAACCCGCCAATGACGGCGACCACCCCCACCAGCGCGGCGATCACCGCCATGGCTTCCGGAGTTCCGGCGAAGCGCCGGGCGGTGGCGGCGGGAATGATCATCAGCGCGGTGATCAGCAGCACGCCGACGATCTTCATGGCGATGGCGACGACCAGCGCCATCATCAGCATGAAGGCCAGCCGCGAGCGGGCCGGCGCGAGCCCTTCGGCCTGCGCCAGTTCCTCGTCCACCGAAGCGGCGAGGAGCGGCCGCCACAGCGCCACCAGCAATGCCAGCACCAGCGCGCCGCCGCCCCAGATCGCGGCGATGTCGAAGCGCGACACGGCGAGGATGTCGCCGAACAGGAAGCCCATCAGGTCGACCCGCACCCATGACATGAAGGCCAGCGCGACGAGGCCGAGCGCCAGCGCTGAATGTGACAGGATGCCGAGCAGGGCATCCGCCGACAACCCGCCGCGCTTTTCGAGGGCAAGCAGGGCGAGCGACATCAGCATCACCACCACGAACACCCCCACCGTCAGGTCGATCTCGAACAGGAAGCCGAGCGCGACGCCGAGCAGCGCCGAATGGGCCATGGTGTCACCGAAATAGGCCATCCGCCGCCATACGACGAGGCAGCCGAGCGGGCCGGTGACCAGCGCCAGCCCGATGCCGGCGAGAAGCGCGCGCGTCAGGAAGTCATCGAGCATCGTTGCCCTCCCCATCGCCGCTCTCATGAACGCTGTCGCGGGCGGGGTGGTGATCGTGGCCGTGGTCGACGTGATGATGGCCATCTTGCGGGTGGCAGTGATCGGTGATGCTGCCGTCGGAATGCTGCACCCTTCCGTCCGGCAGATGGGTGTGGTCGTGGCTGTGGCTGTAGACCGCCAGCGCCCCGGCCGCCCGCTGGCCGAACAGCTTCCGGTATTGCGGATCGCCGGCGACCGCCTGCGGCGTGCCGCGGCAGCAGACATGGCCGTTCAGGCAGATCACGGTGTCGGTCGCCGCCATGACGATGTGGAGATCGTGCGAGATCAGCAGCACGCCGCAGCCGGTGCGGTCGCGGACCCTGCCGATCAGCTCGTAGAGTGCCGCCTCGCCGATATAGTCGACGCCCTGGACCGGCTCGTCGAGCACCAGAAGGTCGGGCCGCCGCAGCATGGCGCGGGCCAGCAGCGCCCGCTGGAATTCGCCGCCGGACAGCGACTGAACCTGTGCTTTTGCGAGATGCGGGATCCCGACTTCGGCCAGCGCCGCCGCGATCTCGTCGGCCGTGTGGCGCGCGGTCAGCGTCATCAGCCGCTCGACGGTGATCGGCAGGGTCGGGTCTACGGCAAGCTTCTGCGGCACGTAGCCGACCCGCAAGCCCCGGCGGCGCGCCACCTTGCCTTCGTCAGGCGGGAAGATGCCGACGATGGCGCGAGCGGTCGTACTCTTGCCCGAGCCGTTCGGGCCGATCAGCGTCACGATCTCGCCGGCGTGCACGTCGAAGGTGACGCCGCGCACCAGCCAGCGGCCGCCTCGCTGCACCCCGACGCCGTCGAGGCCGACGAGAACCGCGCCCGTCGCCGCGTCCTCCCTGTCCTTCCGGCCATGGTCGGGGGACCCGGTCGGTTCAGGGGCAGGCTGGATCGGCCGGGATTCGCTCGAATTCACGCTGCCCGAGGGCGGAACATGCGCGTGTGTCCGGTCCGGCTGGCCGGGAAGCTGGTGGGAAACGTCGTGCATTCTGCATCCGCTGAGACTTGCCAAGGCCTATGCCACACGTTATAGCGATTCACAATGTAATAGTATTACATATCGTATGGCCGCGCTACAGGGTCGGCATCCTCATACATAGGAACGCCCGGCGGCTGCGGACTATGAAAAATGAAAAGGAAGAAGCCCATGCCCTCATTTTTGCGTTCGCTCCTTGCGGCATCGACGCTCGCGGCGGCGCTTCCGCTTCTCGCTGTTCCCGCCCGGGCGCTTGATGGCGTTGTCGCCTCGATCAAGCCGGTTCATTCGCTGGTTGCCGCGGTAATGGAGGGAGTGGGCGAGCCGGCGCTGATCGTGCGCGGCAGCGGTTCCGAGCACGTGCATTCGCTGCGGCCTTCCGATGCGAGGGCGCTGGAGAACGCGACGGTCGTCTTTCGTGTTGGCGAGCACATGGAAACCTTCCTCAATGCGCCGCTGAAGTCGCTTGCCGCCGATGCCCTTGTGGTTTCGCTGGAGGACGCCCCCGGTCTGACCCTGCTCGACTTTCGCGAGGGCGGCCCGTTCGAGGCTCATTCGCACGGGGACGACCATGGCGATGGAGGCCACGATCAAGATCATGACGGTGATGGTCACGCCGGCCACGACCATGGCGAGCATGATTTGCATTTCTGGCTCGACCCCGAGAATGCCAGGATGGCCGTGACCGAGATCGCGCGGGTTCTGAGCGATGTCGATCCCGCGAATGCGCAGCGTTACGCCGCCAATGCGCAAGCCTATTCCGGCCGTCTGGACGGCCTGATCGCCGAGGTGACGGCTACGGTGGAGCCGGTGCGAACCCGTCCGTCCATCGTCTTCCACGATGCCTATCAGTATTTCGAGAAGCGGTTCGGCATGAATGTCGCCGGTTCGATCACGGTGAGCCCCGAGGTTCTGCCCGGCGCGCACCGCCTGTCGGAAATTCGCGCCAAGGTGAAGGAACTGGGCGCGGTATGCGTCTTTTCCGAGCCTCAGTTCGAGCCGAAGCTGGTCTCGGTGGTGATCGAGGGAACCGATGCGCGCACCGGTGTGCTCGACCCGCTGGGCGCCGCCATCCCCGACGGCCCCGAACTCTATTTCGAGCTGATAAGCGATCTCGGCAAATCCTTCGCGGACTGCCTGTCGAAGGCTGGCTGAGCGAGCGCCGGCCGCGCGTCGGCGGCGGCGCGCGACCGCCTTCGCCGCAAAGCCGCCATCCGCCGGCAGCGGCAATGGACGGACCGCCAATCGGCGCTTGTATTTTTTGTCCAATGCGGCTATCAGGCCCACGTTTTCCGCGATGCTTCATGCGCATCACGCAAAGCCGCTTTAGCTCAGTTGGTAGAGCACATCATTCGTAATGATGGGGTCGCGTG
>JBLJBS010000006.1:0-25144 GCA_047637695.1 Aquamicrobium sp.
ATCAGCGGCAGGATGTTGACCTGGGTGCCGACCAGAGCGAGCGCCGTGCCATAGGCGCCGACCGCCACGGCCGAGGTCAGGCAGAAGGCGGCGACGAGCGACGGCATGATCTGCGGCAGCAGCACGTCGAACAGGGTCCGCACCGCGCCGGCGCCGAGCGAACGGGCGGCGCGCAGCTGGACCATGTCGAAATTGCGCACGGCCGGCAGCACGATCAGCACCACGCGCGGCACCAGATAGTAGGAATAGGCCAGCCCGAGGCCGATCGGCGAGAAGATGAAACCGCCGATTACGGCCGGGTCGAAGCCGATCTCGGCCAGCAGCAGCGTCACGAAGCCGGCGCGGCCGAGCAGAAGGATGAAGCCATAGGCGACGATCAGGCCGGAAAAGGTCAAGGGCAGCGAAATCGCGATCAGCAGCGAGGTGCGCATGCGCGGCGACAGCCGGGCGAGCGTGATCGCCACCGGCACGCCGACGCCGAGGGAAAAGAACGGTGCGGCCAGCCCGAGCAGGATGCTGCCGCGCAGGCCGTTCCAGAACACCGGATCGTTCCAGACGCGGGAAAAGGCGCTGCCGCCATCGCTCGTTGCCTCGATAAGCACGACGGCCAGCGGCAGCAGGAAGAACAGCGCGAAGACGACTGCGCCCGGCAGGACGAAGGCACCGGTCAATGCGGGCGGCGTGCGGGTGGACATCGTGTTGCCGTTCTCCGTGAGGAAACCGGGCCCGCGGCAATCGCCGCAGGCCCGGTGATCCAGCCTTACTGGCCGAGCACGGCCTTGGCCCAGCCGGCGTCGATCTCGGCCTTCTTGGCGGTGGCCTTGACGATGTCGACCGGCTTCAGCTGCGGCGCGGCCGGCAGCTTGTCGGCGACGCTCTCGGGCAGCTCGACGCCCGGAACCGACGGCCGCACGAAGCCCTCGGCGAAGATGCCCTGGCCCTTGTCGGTCATGATGAAGTTCAGCCACAGCTTGCCGGCGTTGGGGTTCGGGCCGTTCTTGACCAGCGAGATGGCGTAAGGCGCCGCGGCCGAGGCCTCCTTCGGCATCACCACGGCGATGTCGTCGCCCATGCCGTCGAGATGCTTTGCCTTGAGGCCGTCATTCTCATAGCCGATCCAGATCGGAATCTCACCCTTGAGGAACTGGGCGTAGGGCGTGGTGCCGACGGTGCGCAGGACGTTGCCGGCCTTCGAAAGCTCGCCGAGATAGTCGATGCCGGGCTGGACGTTGTCCATGTCGCCGCCATTGCCGAAGGCGGCGGCGAAGGCCACGACCTGACCCTGGCCGGTCGAGCGCGGGTCCTGATAGACGATGGCGTTCTTGTATTCCGGCTTCAGCAGGTCGGCCCAGCTCTCGGGCACGTTCTGGACCAGCTTGGTGTTGACCAGGAAGGCGACGTTGAGCGTGTGGATGGTGAACCACTGGCCGGTCTCGTGCCGGAACGGCTCGGGCAGCTTGGCGAAGTTGACCGGTTCGAAATCCTCGACCAGACCCTTGGCGGCCGCGTCGAGCGCCGAGGCCGCGAAATAATAGGCGGTGTCGGCCTGCGGGCGGTTCTTGGCCTTGTCGAGCGCGACGACGGTCGCGGCCGAGCCGAGGTCGTTATAGACCATCTCGACGCCGGGATAGCGGGCCTGGAACGCCTTGAACTGCGCCGCCCAGTTGGCCCAGGTCGGGCCGGTGTCGAAGGAAACGACCATGCCTTCCTCGACCGCCGCGTCGTAAAGCGCCTTTTCGCCGTCGTAGAGTTCCGGGCCTTCGAAGGCCGAAGCCGGGAAGGCAAGCAGCGAAGCCGCCAGCAGGGTGGCGCCGATACCGAAATGCCTGTTCATTGCGATGTCCTCTCTATCAAGAAGCTTGGGTGGTGGGCGAAAGCAGCCTGACCGCTTCCGGCGGGATCACGACGCCGCCGATGGCGTCGCGAATACGGGTCTGCATACGGATTTCGCCGTCGGCGACGGCGAGATCGAGCCGGCGCGAGGCGCCGAGGAACCTGTCGGCGATGATCGCGCCGCTGAAGCAATTGACCCCGGCGCCGTCTTCGGCGGCCTGCGGCACGACGTTTTCGGGACGCACGAGGACGACCGTTGAATCGCCGGCGTCGAAGCCGCGCGTGTCGCAGGCGATCAGGCCGACAGGCGTGCTGACGCGGCCTTCGGCAACGACCTGGCCCGGCCACAGATTCGCATCGCCGACGAAGCGCGCGATGCCCTCGTCGGCAGGAGAATCGTAAAGCTCGCGCGGCGGCGCGACCTGCACCAGCCGGCCGTCGCGCATCACCGCGACACGATCGGCGATCGACAGCGCTTCTTCCTGATCGTGGGTGACGAGCAGCGCGGCGATGCCGGCAGCGCGCTGGACACGCAGGATCTCGTCGCGCATCTCGACCCGCAGATTGGCGTCGAGCGCCGACAGCGGCTCGTCGAGCAGCAATCCGCGCGGCTCGAACACCAATGCCCGCGCCAGCGCCACGCGCTGCTGCTGGCCGCCGGAAAGCTCGCGCGGACCGTTCTCGGCGCGGTTGCCCATGTCGACCCGCTCCAGCGCCGCGAGCGCCCGCCGCCGCCGCTCGGCCAGGGCAATTCCCCTGACCTTGAGCGGATAGGCGACGTTCTCCCAGGCCCGCATGTGCGGGAACAGCCCGTAGGACTGGAAGACGATGCCGAGGTCGCGCCGCTCGGGCGGGATGGCGGTGACGTCGTCGCCGCCGATGACGATGCGGCCGCTGCCGGGGTGGAGGAAGCCTGCAAGCAGGTTGAGGATCGTCGTCTTGCCGGAGCCCGACGCGCCGATGACCGCGACCAGCTCGCCGGCACCGACTTCGAGCGAAACCGCGTGAACGCCGGCGGAACCGCCGGGATAGCGGAAGGAGACATCGTCGAGATTGAGCATCAGCCTGCCCTCCCGCCCAGCGTGGCGCGCGCCGTCAGCGAGCTGGCCACGGAAGCCAGCGCGGCCAGAACCAGCAGCACCACGGTCGCGGCGCAGGCAAAGCCGGTCGCGCCGTAGAACGCCTGCAGCAGCACCACCGGATAGGGGCGCGACAGGAAGCCGGAAATCAGGTTGGAGATCTGGAACTCGCCGATCGACAGCGCCGCGACGGTCAGCAGCGACGACATCAGGCTGGCGCCGAGCAGCGGCACGACGATGTCGCGCAGCCTCTGCCCGAACCCCGCGCCGAGCGAGGCGGCGACGCCTTCATAGTCGGCCAGCCGCATCTGCTCCATGTCGGCCAGCAGCGTGGTCACGCTATAGGGCAGCGTCAGAACGAGATGCGCCGCGACCAGCAGCCAGAAACTGCCGAGCCAGGGCAGGGCATCGGACGAGAAAACGAGGATGAAGCCGAAGGCCAGCACCAGCTCGGGCGCGGCGACCGGCATCAGCGCCGCCAGCCGCGCCGCGAAGCGAACGCCGCGATGCGCGGCGGAATGGATGGCATAGGCCAGCGGCAGGCCGACGACGACATTGAGCAGGCAGGTTGCCAGCACGACCTGAAGGCTGGTGACGAAGGCGCGGCGGAAGCTGGGATCGGCCGCGATCTCGGCATACCAGCGACCGGTGAAGCCCTGCGGCAGCAGCGTGTTGCTCCACACCTCGCCGAACGACCCCACCAGCAGCAGCAGGATCGGCGCGGCGAGAAAGATCAGATAAATGACGGTGATGAGCAGCACGAACCGCAGCCCCCGGCCTCGACAGGCTTAGTTTGGAAATTATCGGTCATATTTCCTCCATATCGGCTATGGATGATAGATTTATGACAAATCCTGCCGCTCGATGCGCAGGAGATGCGCCGCCATCCGCTCCAGCGCCTCCCCGGCGGAGCCGCACAGCGTCGCGCCATCGACGGCGGGCGCATTGCCGAGCGCTAGCACCGGCCGGTTGAAGTGCAGGCCGAGCGCCATTTCCGAGAGGGTGCCATGGCCGCCGCCGATGGCGATCAGGATCTGGCAGCCGCGGGCGATGATCGCATTGCGGGCGGGGCCGATGCCGGTGGGGATGGGAATCGCGCAATAGGGATTGGCCGCGGTCCATTCCTCGTCGGGCAGCAGTCCGATCGGCATGCCGCCGGCCTCTAGACAGCCCTTGCAGGCAGCCTCCATCACCCCGTTCTTGCCGCCACACAGCAATTGCAGGCCCAGACGCGGCAGTTCGCCGCCGATCTGTTCCGCAAGCTTCACTTCAAGGTCGGTGGCGATCTTCGGGCCGATGATGCCGACGGGGACCCGGCGCATGCCGCCATTCGCCGCCAGAAGCCGCAGCGCATCGAGCGGCGCGACGGGTTCGGCGTCGGCCGGCTTTTCCGCCGCCTGCCAGGCCAGCGCCCACGGATCGAACCTGACGGAGGAAAGGGCGTCCGAGCCAAACAGCGCCTTCGCCGACCCGGACCAGAAAAACTGATGGCTCACGATTGTTCTCCTCTTGCCCGCTGGCATATCATGCGGGATCACCATATGGAAGATAATTTACATATTGTGAAGCAACATCGACAGGATCCGACAGGTGGACGCCGAGACGAAAGACCCCATAACCGAGCGGCAGGCGCGCATCGTCGAAATCGTCCGCCAGCAGGGCTTCGCGACGATCGAGACGCTGGCGCGGGATTTCGGCGTGTCGGCGCAGAGCGTGCGGCGCGACATCATCAGGCTCGACGCCGAGGGGTTGCTGCAGCGCTTCCATGGCGGCGTCGGCGTGCGCGAGGCCGAAACCCCCGTCCGCCTCGGCTATGCCGAGAAGCGGACGGTCGCCGCCGACGCCAAACAGCAGATCGGCCGCAAGGCGGCAACGCTGATCCGCGACGGCAGCGTGGTGTTCCTCGATGTCGGCACCACGGCGGAAGCGGTGGCGCTGGCGCTGGCCGAGCGGCAGAGACTGCGCGTGTTCACCGCCAGCCTGGCGGCGGCGGCGATCCTTGCCGGCAAGCCCGGAATCGAATTGTTCGTGCTTGGCGGCATCGTCCATGGCGCCGACGGCTCGCTGGCCGGCGAGACCACATTGGCGATGCTGTCGCGCTTCCGTTTCGATCATGCGGTGATCGGGTTTTCCGGCATGGACCGCGACGGCGCGCTGATGGATTTCGACCTCGAGAAAGTCGCCGTCAAGCAGAAGGCGATCGACAACTCGGCGCACACGCTGGTGGTCGGCGACAGCTCCAAATTCCGCAAGACCGCCGTGGTCCGCTTTTCCGCCCATGCCGGCGCCGCCACCTTCGTCTCCGAGGCCCCGCCGCCGAAACGGCTGGAGGAACTGCTGCCCGGACATTTCGTGCTGGCCGAATAGCCGGCACGCCCTTGCCCCAGCACGGGCACGGGGACGGGCACGGGAAGGACAATCAGCGCCAGAACGGCCGGGCGTCGGCGAAGGCGTCATGGGCCTCGGCCGCTTCTTCGAGAAGCTGGTGCTTGCGCCGGCTGGTGGCCTTCGCGTTCATGCCGGCCTCGCCTTCGAGGTGGAAGGCGCCCATCCTTTCCTGCGCCACGGCAAGATCGTTGAGAAGGCCGAGCTGGTCCTGAAGTTCGGACAGCGCCGCGACGAACCGCGTCGCCCGGCGTTTGCGGCGCTTCTCGTCATAGAGCGAGACGAAGAACTCCGCCGCGTAGCGCAGCTTCTTGGCGTCCTTGCGCACCTCGTGACGCGCCGTGTCGGACAGCGAATCGAGCTGTTGCCCGCCCTTCTTCACCTTGCGCCGGAACCGGTCGAGCGCGGCAGAGGCGAAATCGCGCGCGGGACCGTCGCGCAGCTCGGCGGTTTCCGGCCGCGAAAGCCAGCCACCGAGCGCCAGCCATTGCGACAGATCGAGCATCAGGGTGCGCGCCCTTGCCGAGCCGAGGTCTTCTATCGCCCGATCATAAGCTTCCTCGCGCGCCTCGCCGAGACGGGCGCGGACGGCCTGATCGATGTCGCCGGCGCCGACAATCAGCACATCGAGATCGCGGGCGTCGCCAAGCGCGGCGGCCAGCCATCCGGTCTCGGCGCGCAGGGGCTGGAAGGCGTCGTCGCCCAGCATCGGCGCAAAGATCGAAAACGCCGACCACAGCCGACGCAGCGCCACCCGCGCCTGATGAACCGCTTCCGGCCGCCGTTCCAGCACCAGCGGCTCGTTCAGGCGGAACTGCCGCAGGCATTCGCCGGCGATCTGCCGGAAGGCTTGGCCGGCGGTCATGTCGCCCGACAGAACGACGGGTTCCGATTTGGCGGCTCCGGGGGCGGGGCCGAGCAGGCGGAATCCGCGCTCGGCCTTGTTGAGAATGCCGACCTGCAACGGCGCGCGCTCGCCGATGCGCCTTGCCAGCGAGAACAGCGCGGACGGCGCGCCCCGCTTCAGCTCAAATTCGATCTCGCAGATGGCGCAGGTTCGCTCGCCGGCGCTCACCTGGCCGCGATCGAGCGCGACCTCGACCGTCGATCCTTCCCAAGGCACGGTCCAGACCAGACGCTCGACCCTGACCTCGAACAGGGGAACGATATCGTGGATGCCCGGACCCAGCAGCGCGCGCAGCGGCGTCGTGTCGTCGAGGACGGGCTTGTCGGTGTCGACGGGGCGCTCCCATTCCGGTCGCGCAAACAGCCCCGCTGCGGCAGCGCCGGAGGCTTTCACCGTCTGTATCCGGCCATGGCCGGTATGCCTGACACGCAGCGAAAAGCCCGACGACGACAGATGCCGTTCCGGCGTGTCGAAATAGACTGAGCGCAGCAACTGGACCACCGGATCGCCGGGCAACACGCCCGACGCGACGACACTTTCCGCCGCTTCGGGCGAAAGCTCCAGCTTCAGTTCGACTTCCTGTCCCATATTCACCGATCCTGCGCGTCCTGCGGTTTCATACCGGACCAGGAATAGCCCGCTATTGCGAAAGACGTATTGCAGCGTGCGGCAGCGGCGTCGGTCGCCGCGAACGGTCAGGCCGTGCCCGTCGAACCGAAGCCGCCGGCGCCGCGCGCCGTCTCGCCCGCCGCCGCGCGCTCCTCGACGGCAAGCCGCGTCACCGCCGCGAGAACGAGCTGGGCGATGCGCATGCCGCGCTCCACGGCGAAATCCTCCTCGCCGAGATTGGCGAGGATCACCCTAACCTCGCCGCGATAGTCGCAATCGATGGTTCCGGGGGTGTTCAGGCAGGTGATGCCATGCTTCAGCGCCAGGCCGGAGCGCGGCCGCACCTGTCCCTCGAAGCCTTCGGGAATCTCGAGGATCAGTCCGGTGGGGACCGCGGCGCGCTTGCCTGGAAGCAGGATCAGCGGCCTGTCGTCCGGCACGGCGGCGCGCAAATCCATGCCGGCGGCGCCCGCGGTCTCATAGGCGGGAAGAGCAAGTCCCGCGCCGTGAGGCAGGCGCACGACGCCAAGCCTGGGCAGGGAAGAAGAAGGGGAAGCGTCGGTCATGGCGGCATGCTATGACGCGGCTTGGCGCGCCGGTCAATCACGCGCCGCGGCCAGGGCGCGATCGGGACGAGATTTCCACGCATCCGCCGCATTCATGGTTTCTTGGCGGTTTCCATTCATTCTTAAAACGACAACGGAGAACGGATCATGTGTCGATGGGCGGCCTATCTGGGCGAGCCGGTCTTCCTAGAGGACATCGTCACCGCGCCGCGCCATTCGCTGATCGCGCAGAGCCACCACGCGCTCGAGGCCAAGACCGCCACCAATGGCGACGGCTTCGGCATCGCCTGGTATGGCGGCCGGCCCGAGCCCGGCCTTTACCGCGACGTGCTGCCGGCCTGGTCGGACTGCAACCTGAAGAGCCTGTGCCGGCAGATCAGCTCCGGCCTGTTCCTCGCCCATGTCCGCGCCGCCACCGGCGGCAACACCAACCGCGACAATTGCCACCCGTTCGTTTCCGGTCGCTGGTCGTTCATGCACAACGGCCAGATCGGCGGCTTTGAGCGGCTGCGCCGCGGGCTGGAGCACGCCCTGCCCGACGCCCTCTACGGCCAGCGCCACGGCGCAACCGATTCCGAGCTGTTCTTCCTGATGATGCTGGCCAACGGGCTGGAGGACGATCCGCAGGGCGCGGTCGCCCGCGCCGCCGGCGAAGTCATCCATGCCTCGGCCCGTGCCGGCATCGAGCCGGCGCTGAAGCTGACGGCGGCTTTTTCCGACGGCAAGCAGCTCTATGCCGTGCGCTTCTCCACCCACGAGCGCGCGCCGACGCTTTATGCGGGTTCCTTCCGCGGTGCGCATGGGCGCTGCCTCGTTTCCGAACCCTTCGACCGCGAGGAGCCAAACTGGCAGCCGGTTCCCAGCGACAGCTTTGTGACGCTGACGCGCGATGGCGTCACCATCTTGCCGTTCTCGCCGGTCATGACGGAGCCGCTCGCGGCCGTCGGATGAGGGCAAGCGGAATTCCTGTTCGACAGCCGCTGCAGGCGCCGCTATAAGCCGCGCCATCCAGGGGAATTCCTCATCATGGCCGAAACGATCAAAGACGCGGTGGCGCGCCGCCGCACATTCGCGATCATTGCCCACCCCGACGCCGGCAAGACGACGCTGACCGAGAAGCTGCTGCTGTTCGGCGGCGCGATCCAGCTCGCCGGCGAGGTCAAGGCCAAGAAGGACAAGATCCAGACCCGTTCCGACTGGATGAAGATCGAGCGCGAACGCGGCATCTCGGTCGTCACCTCGGTGATGACCTTCGAATATGGCGAAAACGTCTTCAACCTGCTCGACACGCCCGGCCACGAGGACTTCGCCGACGATACCTATCGGACGCTGTCCGCGGTCGACAGCGCGGTCATGGTCATCGACGCCGCCAAGGGCATCGAGCCGCGGACACTGAAGCTGTTCGAGGTCTGCCGCCTGCGCGACATCCCGATCGTCACCTTCGTCAACAAGATGGACCGCGACGCGCGCAACACCTTCGAGATTCTCGACGAGATCGAGGAGAAGCTGGCGCTTGACACCGCGCCGGTCACCTGGCCGATCGGCCAGGGCAAGACGTTTTCCGGCACATACCATCTGGCCGAGAACGCCATTCGGCATGGCGACGACGAAACGACGCGCACCAGGGTCAACGGCCCGGATTCCAACCGCGTCGCCGGTCTGCTGCCCGAGAACGAGCGCCCCGCCTTCATCGAGGAGCTGGAGCTGGCGCGCGAGGCGTGCCGTCCCTTCGACCGGAAAGCCTTCCTCGAGGGTCATCTGACGCCGGTCTATTTCGGTTCCGCCCTGCGCAATTACGGCGTCCGCGACCTGATCGAGGCGCTCGGGGCCTTTGCGCCGCCACCGCGGGCGCAGGAAGCCGACACCCGCACCGTGGAAGCGACGGAAGAGAAGATGAGCGCCTTCGTCTTCAAGATCCAGGCCAACATGGACCCCAATCACCGCGACCGCATCGCCTTCGTGCGGGTCTGCTCCGGCACGCTCGAGCGCGGCATGAAAGCGACGCTCGTGCGCACCGGCAAGCAGATGCCGCTTTCCGCGCCGCAATTCTTCTTCGCCCGCTCGCGCATCACCGCCGACGAGGCCTATGCCGGCGACGTCGTCGGCATCCCCAACCACGGCACGCTGAGGATCGGCGACACGCTGACCGAGGGCGAGGAGATCCTGTTCCGCGGCGTGCCGAACTTCGCGCCCGAGATCCTGCGCCGCGTCCGCCTCGGCGACCCGATGAAGGCCAAGAAGCTCAAGGAGGCCCTGCAGCAGATGGCCGAGGAGGGCGTCGTTCAGCTGTTCTCGCCCGAGGACGGCTCGCCCGCCATCGTCGGCGTCGTCGGCGCGCTGCAGCTCGACGTGCTCAAGGAACGGCTGAAGATCGAATACGGCCTGCCGGTCGACTTCGAGATGGCGCGGTTCTCCGTCTGCCGTTGGATCTCGGCCGGGTCGCGGACCGAGCTCGAACGCTTCATCGACAGCCATCGCGGCGACATCGCCCGCGACCTCGACGGCGACCCGGTGTTTCTGGCACCGCACGAGTTCGGCCTGAACTACGAGATGGAGCGCTGGAAAGAGATCGGCTTCGCGGCGGTCAAGGACTATCAGGTCCGGTAGGCCGCCCGGCCCTTGACCATATGCCGACCAGTGGCCATTCAGGAGCGGACTGGAACGGCCGAAGGCGAATAAGCCGATGACGGGCTTCGAAGATCGAGCGCAGGATCGGGCGACGCGCCTGCTGGCGGGCCTCAGCCTGCCCGGCCTCATCCTCGGCACGCTGTTCTTCTCGGCTTCGCTGGCGCCGAGCCTGCTGCCGCGCGGCTTCGCGCTTCAGGGCGTGCTCAGCGGCTGTTCCTTCGCAGCCGGCTATGGCGTCGGCGTGTTCCTCGCCTGGCTGTGGACCTATCTGGAGCTGCCCGGGCTGTCGTCGTCCCGTCTCGCGGTCGCCAGGCGCATCGGCGTCGGCGCCTGCCTGCTGGCCGCCGCGATCTTTCTCTGGCGGGCCTCGGACTTCCAGGACTCGGTGCGCGCGCTGATGGGTCTGGCGCCGCTCGGGCGCAGCCGGCCGGTCGAGGTCGCAATCATCGCCGCCCTCGTCTTTACGATCATCCTTGCGCTCGCCCGGGTTCTCGCCGCGCTGCTTGGCCTCGTCGCCGGCTGGTCGGGCCGGCTGGTGCCGCGCCGCATCGCCAACGCCATCGGCGCGGCCGTCATCATCCTTCTGTTCTGGACCGCGATCGACGGGCTTCTGTTCAAGGGTGCGCTGCGCGCCGCCGACGCCTCGTTCCGCCGCTTCGACGCATTGATCGAACCCGACATCGCGAAACCGGCGGCACCGCACCGGACGGGAAGCCTCGCCTCGCTCGTCTCGTGGCAGAGCCTCGGCCGCGCCGGCCGGCAGTTCATCGGCTCGACGCCCTCCGGCGACGAGATCGCGGCGCTGTCCGGAGGCGCGGCGATCGAGCCGGTGCGAATCTATGTCGGGTTGAACTCGGCCGAAACCGTAGAGGAGCGGGCCGCGCTGGCGCTGGCCGAGATGCGGCGCGCCGGCGCTTTCGAGCGCGCCGTGCTGGTGATCGCGACGCCCACCGGCACCGGCTGGATCGACACCGCCGCCATCGAGCCGCTGGAGGTTCTGCATCGCGGCGACGTCGCCACCGTTGGCCTGCAATATTCCTATCTGACGAGCTGGCTGTCGCTGCTGTTCGAGCCGGCCTACGGCTCCGAGGCGGCACGGGCGCTGTTCCACGCCGTCTACGATCACTGGACCGCGATGCCTAGGGATCGAAGGCCGCGTCTCTACCTCTACGGCCTGAGTCTGGGCGCGCTCAACTCCGATCTCTCGGCCGACCTCTACGATGTGCTCGGCGACCCGTTCGATGGCGCGCTGTGGGTCGGGGCACCGTTCTCGGCCCGCACATGGAGCAATGCGACGCAGGGTCGGGTGCCCGGCACCCCCGCCTGGCTGCCGCGCTTCCGCGACGGCTCGGTCATCCGCTTCGCCAATCAGGACGGCCTCGCCGACCGCGACAGCCGATGGGGGCCGCTCAGGATCGTGTTCCTGCAATATGCCAGCGATCCCGTCACCTTCTTCCGACCCGATGCGTTCTGGCGTGTTCCGCCGTGGATGGACCGCGATCGCGGCCCGGACGTCTCCGGGGCGTTGCGCTGGTTCCCGATCGTCACCCTGCTCCAGCTCGGCCTCGACATGGCGCTGGCGACGACGACGCCGATGGGCTTCGGCCACGTCTACGCGCCGGAGCACCATATCGATCCCTGGGTCGCGGTGACGCGGCCGGAAGGCTGGAGCGCCCCGGCACTCGCCGCCCTCAAGGCGCACTATGCGGCGATGGACGGCAGAAAGACGACGCTCGACGGGGAATGATTTGCTGCCATACCGCTCCGTCCGGCATCTTCAAGGAATATCGTTCCGAGTAAAGACGCCTGAAGCACCGGATTTTTGCGCATTCCGGCATATCGGGACAGGAAACGGAACCGTTTCCTTCAAATCTGTTTGTTGAAGGAACGATTTTCCAGGAATCACCTGCAGGAGGGTTTCCTGAACCTCGTTACCGTTCCTGCCGCGCCCTATCTGTTAGGGCAAGACAGCCACCGGAGACCAAGGAGACGACCATGGGTCTGCGCATCAACGACATCGCTCCCGACTTCACCGCCGAGACCACCCACGGCACCATCCATTTCCACGACTGGCTCGGCGACAGCTGGGGGGTTCTGGTTTCGCACCCGAAGAACTTCACCCCGGTCTGCACCACCGAACTCGGCACTATGGCGGGTCTTGCCGGCGAGTTCGCGAAGCGCAACGTCAAGCTGATCGGCATTTCCGTCGATCCGGTCGCCGACCATGACCGCTGGAAAGCCGACATCAGGACCGCGACCGGCTTCGACGTCGACTACCCGCTGATCGGCGACCGCGACCTCAAGGTTGCCAAGCTCTATGACATGCTGCCCGCCGAAGCCGGAGATTCCTCGGAAGGGCGGACGCCCGCCGACAACGCCACCGTGCGTTCGGTCTATGTCATCGGCCCCGACAAGAAGGTCAAGCTGGTGCTGACCTATCCCATGACCACGGGCCGCAACTTCGACGAGATCCTGCGCGCCATCGATTCGATCCAGCTGACGGCCAGGCACCAGGTTGCGACGCCGGCGAACTGGAAGCAGGGCGAGGACGTCATCATCACCGCCGCGGTTTCGAACGAGGACGCGATCAAGCGGTTCGGCGCTTTCGACACCATCCTGCCCTATCTGCGCAAGACCAGACAACCCGAAGCCTGAAGCCGGCTAATCAATTATAGAAGCGGTGGCGGAATTTCGTTTTCGCCGCCGCTTTTTCCGTTCGTCGGCGCAGCGGCTGTCATCAGCGTGTCACGGCATGCTGTTGAAAGACGCTCATGACCCAGAGCGACTCGAGCGATTCCCACGAAGACGGACAAGCTTCACGCTACCGGAGCCTGTTCATTTCCGACATGCATCTCGGCACCAAGGGCGCCCAGGCCGAGGCGCTGCTGGAGTTCCTGCGGGAGCACGATGCCGAAACGCTCTACCTCGTCGGCGACGTCATCGACGGCTGGCGTCTGCGTTCCTCCTGGTACTGGCCGCAAAGCCACAACGACGTCATCCAGAAGCTGCTGCGCAAGGTGCGCAAGGGCGCGCGCATCGTCTACGTTCCGGGCAATCACGATGAGTTCCTGCGCGAGTTCTGCGGCCTGACCTTCGGCGGCATCGAGATCGCCGAAACGATCGTCCACGAGGCTGCCGACGGCAAGCGCTATCTCGTCATCCATGGCGACATCTTCGACATGGTCATCCGCCACGCCAAATGGCTCGCCTTCCTCGGCGACTGGGCCTACGAGATCGCGCTGGCGCTGTCGACGCGCATCAACATCGTGCGCCGGCGGCTGGGCTTCACCTACTGGTCGCTGTCGGCCTGGGCCAAGGCGAGGGTGAAGAACGCCGTCAACTTCATCGGCCGCTTCGAGGAAACTCTGGCCGCCGAGGCCAGGCGCCACGATGTCGACGGCGTCATCTGCGGTCATATCCATTCGGCCGCGATGCGCGACTTCGATGGCTTCACCTACATCAACACCGGCGACTGGGTCGAAAGCTGCACCGCCGTCGTCGAGCATCATGACGGCCGGATGGAGTTGATCCACTGGCAGACCCGCAGCGGTGTGCTCAATGCCAGCCGGACGCCGGTGAAGGCGTTGCCGTGGCGGCGGGCGGCCTGAGCCGGCCATGCGCATCCTGATCGTTACCGATGCGTGGCGACCGCAGGTCAATGGCGTGGTGCACACGCTGGAGACGCTGGGCGAAACGCTGGCCAGGATGGGGGTGACGGCGCAGTTCCTGACGCCGGAGGGCTTTCGCACCCTGCCGATGCCGACCTATCCCGAGATCCGCCTGACGCTGGCGACGCGCGCCATGGTCTCGCGGCGGATGGACGAGCTGGCGCCCGAACGCATCCACATCGCCACCGAAGGGCCGCTCGGCATGATGGCGCGGCGCATCTGCCTGGCGCGCGGCTGGGCCTTCACCACCAGCTACCACACGCGTTTCCCGGAATTCCTCCGCGCCCGGCTGCCGATCCCGGAAAGCTGGAGCTATCGCTGGCTGCGCCGGTTCCATAATGCCGGCAAGACCATGCTGGTCGCCACTTCCTCGCTCGGAACGGAATTGTCGGCGCGCGGCTTCACCAACATCAAGCTGTGGTCGCGGGGCGTCAACACCGAGCTGTTCAACCCGTCGCGGCGCGACGACCTCGGGCTGAAGCGGCCGATCTTTCTCAATGTCGGCCGGGTGGCGGTCGAAAAGAACCTGCCGGCTTTCCTCGATCTCGACCTGCCGGGCACCAAGGTGGTGGTCGGCGACGGGCCGGAACTGGCACGGCTGAAGGCCCGCTATCCCGATGTGCACTTCCTCGGCGTGCGCCGGGGCGAAGAGCTGGCCCGCATCTATGCCTCCGCCGACGTCTTCGTCTTCCCCAGCCGCACCGACACTTTCGGCAACGTCATTCTCGAGGCGATGGCGAGCGGATGTCCGGTCGCCGCCTACCCCGTCACCGGGCCGCTCGACATCGTCGCGGACGGGCAGGGTGGCGTGCTGTCCGAGGATTTGCGTCAGGCCGCGCTTGCCTGCCTCGACGTGCCCGGCACGGCCGCGAGGCAACGGGCGCTCGCTTTCGACTGGCAAAACTGCGCCCGCCAGTTCGTCGACTACAGTTTTCCCCGTGAGGGCGCAGCGGTGACGAGTGCATGATGACCCCGACTTCTTCCCGCCCCGCTGCCAGCCCCGCCGCACGATTGCAGAATGCCGTGCGTCGCAATCCGCTCTTGTCGCGCTCGGGCTTCAGCGAATATGTCTTCGCCAGTCTGTTCCGCAAGCTGGTCTACACCCAGATCTGGGAAGACCCCGAAATCGACATGGAAGCGCTGGCGATCGGACCGGGCGATCATGTCGTCACCATCGCCTCGGGCGGCTGCAACGCGCTGTCCTACCTGACCGCCGATCCCGCCCGGATCGAGGCGGTCGACCTCAACCCCGCCCACGTCGCCTTCAACCGGCTGAAGCTGGCGGCGCTGACGGCGCTGCCCGGCTACGACGAGTTCTACAGCTTCTACGGCCGGGCCGACGATCCGGCCAATGTCGAGGCCTATCGCCGCTTCCTCCGGCCCGGACTCGACGACGCCACGCGGGCCTATTGGGACGGGCGCACATTGCTCGGCCGCCGGCGCATTTCGATGTTCCATCGCCAGCTCTATCGCCACGGGCTGCTCGGCCATTTCATCGGCTGGGGCCATCTGATGGCGCGCCTCTACGGCATCGACCCGCGACGGCTGCTTGCGGCGCGCACCCTGGAGGAGCAGCGCGCCCTGTTCGAGGAAACCATCGCGCCGCTGTTCGACAAGAAACTGGTGCGCTGGGTGACGAGGCGCAAATCCTCGCTGTTCGGCCTCGGTATTCCGCCGCAGCAATATGAAGCGCTGGCCGGGCATGGCGGCGACGGCATGGCCGACGTGCTGCGCGGCCGGCTCGAGCGGCTGGCCTGCGACTTCCCGTTCTCCGAGAATTATTTCGCCTGGCAGGCCTTCGGACGCACCTACGGTCACCGGCATGACGCGCCGCTGCCGCCCTATCTGCTGCGCGGCAATTTCGAGGTCGTGCGCACCCGCGCCGACCGCATGTCGATCGAGAATATCTCGGTCACGGAACTGCTTGCGGCCAAGCCAGTGGCCTCGGTCGACCGCTTCGTCCTGCTCGACGCCCAGGACTGGATGACCGACGCGCAGCTGAACGCGCTGTGGCGGGAGATCACCCGCACCGCAGCGCCCGGCGCGCGCGTCATCTTCCGCACCGCGGCAGAGGAGAACCTGCTGCCCGGCCGGGTCGACGAGGCGCTGCTTGCCCGATGGGACTACCGCGAGGCGGAGTCGCGCGGCTTCCACCGCCGCGACCGCTCCTCGATCTATGGCGGGTTCCACCTGCACCTGCTGAAGGATTGAACGGCATGGATCGCACCCTCGATCACGGCGCGCTGATGGACCGGGTCTATCGCTGGCAGCGGCGGTTCGGCTTCTACGACCTGACGCGCAAATACTATCTGCTCGGCCGCGACCCGATGATCGCCGGCCTCAACCCGCCGCCCGGCGGCACCGTGCTCGAGATCGGCTGCGGCACCGGCCGCAATCTCGTCCAGGCAGCGCGCAAACACCCCGGCATCGAGCTTCACGGCATCGACATCTCGCGCGAGATGCTGGCGGCGGCCGGCGCGGCGGTGGAACGAAACGGCCTGCGCGGCAGGGTGCGTCTCGCCTGGGCGGACGCCGCCAAATTCGACCCGGCCGCGACTTTCGGCCGCGAGGACTATGACCGCATCTTCATTTCCTACGCGGTGTCGATGATCCCGCAATGGCGCGCCGTGGTCGAAGGCGCCGCGCGCCGGCTGGCCCCAGGCGGAGAGCTCCATATCGCCGATTTCGGCGATATGGCAACCCTGCCCGCCTGGGCGAGGGCGGCGATGTACACCTGGCTTCGCTGGTATCACGTCACGCCGCGCCCGGATCTTTTCGAGGCCGCCGCCGAGATGGCCGCCGCCATCGACGGCAAGGCTGAAGAGCGGCGGCTCCATCGCGGCTTCTCCTGGATTTCGATCGCCAAGCGACCCTGACGGCACCAGCGCCTCGGGGATTGATTTGCCGGCAAAGGAAAGGATCCTTTCATGCGCGTCACCATCTTCGGAACCGGTTATGTCGGCCTTGTCACCGGCGCCTGCCTGGCCGATGTCGGTCACAACGTCATGTGCATGGATATCGACCGCTCCCGGATCGAGAGCCTGCAGCGCGGCGAGATCCCGATCTACGAGCCGGGGCTCGGCGGCATCGTCAAGCGCAACGCGGATTCGGGCAGCCTCTCCTTCACCTGCGACACGACACGCGCCGTTTCTCACGCAGAGGTGCAGATCATCGCCGTCGGGACGCCCCCGGACGAAACGGGGGCGGCGGACCTTCAGCACGTGCTGGCGGTGGCAGAGAACATCGGCCGCGAGATGGATTCGTCCAAGGTGGTGGTGGTCAAATCGACCGTTCCGGTCGGAACCTGCGAAAAGGTGACGCAGCGGATCGAAGCGGTGCTGCAGCGGCGCGGCGTTAATCTTGGCTTCGACGTCACCTCCAACCCGGAATTCCTCAAGGAAGGCGCGGCGGTCGCCGACTTCCAGCGCCCCGACCGGATCGTCGTCGGCGCGGCATCGGCCCAGGCCCGCGCGACGATGGCCGAGCTTTACCAGCCATTCAATCGCAACCACGAACGCACGATCTATATGGACGTCCGCTCGGCGGAACTCACCAAATACGCGGCCAACGCCATGCTGGCGACGCGCATCAGCTTCATTAACGAGATCGCCCAGATCGCCGAACATCTCGGCGCCGACGTCGAGCAGGTCCGTCGCGGCATCGGCAGCGACCCGCGCATCGGCTACGATTTCATCTATGCCGGCCTCGGCTATGGCGGCAGCTGTTTCCCCAAGGACGTGCGGGCGCTGATCCGCACCGCAAGAGGGCTGGGATGCGACACCGCGCTGATCGAGGCCGTGGAGCGCATCAATGAAGGCCAGCGCGCCGGGTTCCTTGCCCGGATGGCGGCACATTACGGCGGGCCGGACAAGCTTCGCGGCAAGACCTTCGCCTTCTGGGGCCTGTCCTTCAAGCCCAACACCGACGACATCCGCGAAGCGCCGGCGCGTTCCGTGATCGAGGCGCTGTGGGCCGCGGGGGCGAAAGTCAGGCTGTTCGACCCTGTCGCCCACACCAATGCGATCCGCCTTTACGGAGCAAGGCCGGATCTGACGCTGGCATCCGACAAATATGCCGCGCTGGACGGTGCGGACGCGCTCGTCCTGTGCACGGAATGGCGCGAGTTCCGCGCTCCCGATTTCCGCGAGATGGCGGCGCGGATGCCGTCGCGCACGATCTTCGACGGCCGCAACCTCTACGAGCCGGAACGGATGCGGGCGGAAGGCTGGACCTATTACAGCATCGGCCGCCCGGCCATCACCGGGACGTCTGAATGGTCGCTGCCGGTGGCGCTGAGCGCCTGAGACGACCCGGCATGCCCCCCCGGAGGGGGCATGCCGATCTGTCACACCGTCGTTATGAGCGGGCCGTAGACAGGACGCATCTCAACCGCATGGAGAATAAGAGATGCGTAAACTGCTCGGCGCGCTTGCCGCCACCACGATGCTGTTCTCGCCGGCCATCGCTTCGGCGACGACCGTCTTCCCGCTGGATCGCGCGACGATCCTCGCCTCGTCGCCGTTCGACGTGAAGGTCGAGTTCGACGGCGTCGTCGCCGAGGCCGACGTCACCGTGACCGTCAACGGCCAGCCGGCAGCGGACGTGCTCGGCAAGCCCTTCACCTTCATCGAGAAGGAAGACGGCGTCGAGGCTTCGGCCGTGCGCATCGAAGACGTGACGATCGCCGCTCCGGGCACCTACACCGTCGTCGCCAAGGCCGGCAACGAGGAAAAGTCGGTGACGTGGGAAGTCTACGGCACCCCGGACGCCCCCGTCGCCAAGAACGTCGTCTTCCTGATCGCCGACGGTCTTTCCGTCGCCCACCGCACCGCCGCCCGCATCATGTCCAAGGGCATGACCGAGGGCAAGGCGAACGGCCGCCTCGCCATGGACGACCTCGACTATGCCGCCTTCATCGGCACCTCGTCGACCCAGTCGATCGCCACCGACAGCGCCAACACCATGTCGGCCTACATGACGGGCCACAAGACCGCGGTCAACGCGCTCGGCGTCTATGCCGACCGCACCAAGGACTCGCTCGACGATCCGAAGTTCGAGACGCTGGCCGAGGCGTTGCGCCGCCAGACGTCCAAGTCGATCGGCATCGTCACCACCTCCGAGCTCCAGGACGCCACGCCGGCCGCGGTGTTCGCCCACACCCGCCGCCGCGCCGACAAGGCCGAGATCAACAGCCAGACCTTCGAGATCAAGCCGGACGTCATCCTCGGCGGCGGCTCCGCCTACTTCCTGCCGCAGACGCAGCCGGGCTCCAAGCGCAAGGACGACATCGATCACGTCGCCCTGTACAAGGAAGCCGGCTACACGCTGGCCACCTCCAAGGGCGAACTCGAGACGGCGACCGGCTCGAACACCGGCAAGGTGCTCGGCCTGTTCCATACCGGCAACATGGACACGACGCTCGACCGCGAGTTCCTCAAGAAGGGCTCCGTCGAGAAGTTCCCCGAGCAGCCGGGCCTCGTCCAGATGACCCAGACCGCGCTCGACGTGCTGTCGCGCAACGAAAACGGCTTCGTGCTGATCGTCGAGGCGGCCAATGTCGACAAGATGTCGCATCCGCTCGACTGGGACCGCGCCGTGGTCGACACCATCGAGTTCGACAAGGCGGTCGCCGCCGCGCGCGACTTCGCGGCCAAGAACCCGGACACGCTGATCATCGTCACTGGCGACCACACCCACGGCGTCTCGATCATCGGCACCGTCGATGACGACAAGCCGGGCGAGGCGATGCGCGACAAGGTCGGCACCTATGCCGAGGCCGGCTTCCCCAACTACGAGGACAAGGACGGCGATGGCTATCCCGATCGCGTCGATGTCTCACGCCGCCTGTTCATCGCCGCCAACAACGGCCCGGACCATTACGAGACCTTCCGTCCGAAGCTCGACGGCCCGTTCGTTCCGGCGATCCAGAACGAGAACAAGCAGTATGTCGCCAACGAGGCCTACAAGGACGTGCCCGGCGCGGTGTTCGTCGAAGGCAACATCCCGACCAATGGCGACACCGGCGTCCATGCCATCGACGACGTCGTGCTGCAGGCTTCCGGCCCCGGCGCCGACAAGTTCCGCGGCTACATGGAGCAGAACGAGGTCTACCGCGTGATCGTCGAGGCTCTGGCGCTCGGCGCCAAGCAGACGCAGTAAAGAACGGGCACCAGCCCATGCAGGATCGGTCCGGGCCCGAAGGCCCGGACCTTTCCGCTTCGTTTCAGGAACAGGTCATGCCGAACTCTTTCGATCCCGGCCGTCGCCACATGCTCGCCATGGCGTGCTCGGCCGTTGTGCTGGCGCGGATCGGCGAAGCCGCCGCGGCCGACGACAACATCGCTTTCGGCCAGCTCTATGCCTCGTTCGGCGTGCTCGGCCTGACCTTCTCCGACAAGGTCAAGGAACTGGCCGGAAAGCCGGTCGCCATGCGCGGCTTCATGGCTCCGCCGCTCAAGGCGGAAGCGAATTTCTTCGTGCTGACCGAAGTGCCGGTCGCATTGTGCCCATTCTGCGATTCCGACGCCGACTGGCCGAACGACATCGTGGTCATCTATCTCGACCGCGCCCAGACCTTCGAACAGGCCAACGGGCTGATCGAGGTCAGCGGCAAGCTCGAGGTCGGTTCGTGGACCGATCCGGACACCGGCTTCGTCAGCCTGCTGCGCATCGTCGGCGCCGATTTCAGGCGGGTCTAGCACCATGATCCCCCTTGCCGTCGAGCGGCTGGAAGTCCGCTATCCCGGATTGCCGGCTCCGGCGCTCGACATTCCGTCGCTCACCATCGAGCCGGGAGCGCAGGTGGCGCTCGTCGGCCCGTCCGGTTCCGGCAAGACCACCTTCATCAACGTCGCGACCGGCATGGAGCGGGTGCGCACCGGCAGGCTGGCATGGGCGGGCGATGATCTCGCATCGATGTCGGAGGGCGGCCGCGACCGCTGGCGGGCGCGCAATGTCGGGCTGGTGATGCAGGATTTCCATCTCTTCCCCGGCCTGTCGGCGCTGGGCAACGTGCTTCTGCCGCAGCGCCTGTCGCGCTTCCGCCTGCCCGAGGGGGCGAGGGGCTTCGCCCTCGACATGCTCGGCCGTGTCGGCCTCGAGCGGCCCGACCAGCCGGTCGAGACGATGTCGCGCGGCCAGATGCAGCGCGTGGCCGTCGCGCGGGCGCTTAGCGGCCGCCCCGGCATCATCGTTGCCGACGAACCGACCGCCAGTCTCGATGCCGATTCGGGCGCTGCGGTGGCCGACCTGATCATCGGGCTGGCCAGCGAGGCCGGCGCGACGCTGATCGTGGCCACCCACGACGCCCGGCTGATCCACAGGCTGGGCCGGACCCTGCGGCTGGAGAACGGCCGCGTAAGCGGCTGAGGAGTGACGCCGTGTTCGATTTCATCCTTGCCGATCTCATGCGCAACCGCATCGGCGTCGCCATCCTCGTCCTCCTCGTCGCCGCCGCCACCGCGCTCGGCGTCACGGTGACGCTGCAGGAGCGGGCATTGCGTCTCGGCAGCGCCCGCGCTGCGGCGCCGTTCGATCTGGTGATCGGCGCGCCCGGCAGTGAGACCCAGCTGGTGCTGTCCTCGGTGTTCCTGCAGCCGGCACCGTTGCCGCTGGTCGCGCCGGAAGTGCTGGCCGGCCTGCGCGCCGACCCGCGCGTCGAGGCCGCCGTGCCGGTCGGGTTCGGCGACTTCATCGAAGGCAATCCGATCATCGGCACCACGAGCGACGCCATCGCCATGTTCGGCGGCCTGAGCGAAGGAACCGGCTTCGACCATTTCGGCGACGCCGTCGCCGGCGCGCAGGTGGCACGCGCCATCGGCTCGACGTTCCGGCCGTTCCACGGCAATGCCGGCGAGGCCGGCGAGGTTCACGCCCATATGGAGTATCGGATCACCGGAAAGCTCGCCCCCACCGGCACGCCGTGGGACCGCGCGATCCTGGTGCCGATCCAGGCGGTGTGGGACGTGCATGCCGATCATCGCGACGACAAGGCCGAGGAAGAGGGCCACGCCGCCGGCGAGACGGAGGAACACGACCATGACCGAGCCCATGATCATGACAGCGCCCACGACCACGATCATGCGCACGATCACGACCATGAAGGCGAAGCCGCGTCGCGACCTGTCGACGAAACCAAACTGACGGCAAACGACAATCCCGGCGTGCCGGCGATCGTCATCAAGCCGAAATCCATCGGCGACGCCTATAATCTGCGGCTGGAATACCGTGCCAATGAACGCACCATGGCGGTGTTCCCGGCCGAGGTGCTGACCCGGCTCTACGGCACGCTGGGCGATGCGCGGCGGGTGCTGGCGCTGGTCGCCGCCGGCGCGCAGGCGCTGGTCGGCGCGGCGATCCTGATGGTCATCGCCACCCATGTGCTGCAGCGCCGCCGCCAGATCGGGGCGTTGCGGGCCTTCGGCGCGCCGCGAATGGCGGTCTTGTCGATCGTCTGGCTGGAAACCTTCATCCTGCTCGCCGCCGGGCTCGTCGCCGGCTTCGCGGTCGGTTACGGCGCGGCTCTTTTCCTGTCTCGGAAGCTGGGTGAAGCCAGCGGCATCGCCATGCCGGTCGAGTTCCATGCCAGCGACCTGTGGATGCTGCTGGCCTTCCTTGCCGCCACCGCTGTCGTCACGCTGCTGCCGGCGGCAATCGCCTACCGGCAGACACCGGCGCAGGCGCTGCGGGCGTAAGGTCAGGCGAAGGTCGCAGCCGGGGCATCGAGGCAGGTGGCGTCGAGCGAGCGGCACAGCCGAAGCCGCGCCACCGCAAGGGGAAGCTCGTAACGGACGAAATAGCGCCAGGCCGCCAGCTTGCCTTCGTAGAAGTCGCGATCGGCTCCGGCAGGAAGATCGCCGCCAAGCGCCCGCTCGGCCGCCAGCGCCTGACGCAGCCAGACCCAGGCGATGACGACATGGCCGAAGGCGTCGAGATAGATCGTGGCGTTGGCCAGCCGCAGCGCCGGGTCGGCGCAGCCGAGCAGCGCCTGCGTCGTCGCCTCCAATTCACCGAGGGCGGCGTCGAGCGCCGCAACATCCGGCTTCAGCGCCTCGATGGCAGAAGCTTCGGCAACCGTGCCGCGCATAATCGCCACGAAATCCGAAAGCGTTTCGCCGCGGTCGCCGCCGACTTTGCGGCCGAGCAGGTCCATGCCCTGAATGCCGAACGTGCCCTCGTGGATGTGGTTCAGCCGGTTGTCGCGGTAGAGCCGCTCCACCGGATAGTCACGGGTGTAGCCGTAGCCGCCGAGAATCTGGATCGCCCATTTGTTGGCTTCGAGGCAGTGCTCGGACGGCCACGACTTCACCACCGGCGTCAGCAGGCCGAGGAGCGCGGCGTCGCGCCTTGCCGCCGCCGGGTCTTCCACCGTTGCAGCCGCATCGACCAGCGTCGCGCAATAGAGGCACAGCGCCTGCGCGCCCTCGACCGCCGCCTTCTGCGCCATCAGCATGCGGCGGATGTCGGCATGCTCGATCAGCGGCACCTGCGGGCTGGCGAGGTCCTTGTTGTCGATGCGCCGGCCTTGCGTGCGGGTGCGGGCATAATCGGCCGAGTAGAGATAGCCGCCGAGCGCCGCCATCACCGAGGCATGGCCGACGCCGATCCGGGCCTCGTTCATCATATGGAACATATATTCGATGCCGCGATGCGGCTCGCCGATCAGATAGCCCAGCGTCTCGCCGTTCTCGCCGAAATTCAGCAGGCAGTTGGTGGTGCCGCGCTGGCCCATCTTGTGGTTCAGCCCGGCGAGCGCGATGTTGTTGGCTTCGCCGGCGACGCCTCCGGCGTCGACGCGCCGCTTGGGGACGAGGAACAGCGAAATGCCCTTGGTGCCGGCCGGCCCGCCGGGAATCCTGGCCAGCACCATATGGACGATGTTGCCCGAGATTTCGTGCTCGCCGCCCGAGATCCACATCTTGTTGCCGCGGATGCGATAAAGCCCGTCATCGCCCGGCGTCGCCATCGTCCTGATGTCGGCAAGCGAGGAACCTGCCTGCGGTTCGGAAAGGCACATGGTGCCGAACCAGCGACCCTCCAGCATCGGCGGCAGGAAAATGCGCTTCAATTCGTCCGAGCCGAAGGCATTGAGAAGATTGGCGGCCGCCTGGGTCAGGAAGGCGTAGTTGGTGACGGCAATGTTGGCGCAGGTGAAGATGCCGCCGACGGCGGTGTTGACCACCCATGGCGCCTGAAGGCCGCCGACCTCCTCGTCGAAGGGCAGGGCGAAGAAACCGGCCTCGGCATAGGCGGCGAGCGCCTGCGCCGTCGCCCCGGGCATCTCGACCCTTCCGCCGACGAAGCGAGGCTCCTCGGCGTCGACCTCGGCGGCGACGGGCAGGAACCTGTCCTCGGCGATCTGCTGGGCCGTGTCGAGCATCTGGCAGAGCGAGGCGCGATCATAGGCGGCGAAGCGCGGGTGCCGCAGCGCGTGGCGCTCGATATCGAGCATCTCGTAGAGCACGAAATCCAGATTGCGGCGATCGACGATCATCGACATCAGGCCATTCCTTCAGCGCGTGGCGCAACGGCTGCATGCCGCCATGAAAGCCATAGCCGCTCGGCAAAGAGCTTGTCCATGCGCTCCGCTCGTATCCGTGCCCGGATAGCACGTCCCGGCCCCTGTCCCGGCCCCCGCCCTGGCCCCGGCCCGATGGCGCGAAAGCGAATTAACGATTGGCATCTGCGTTTCTGTCTCTAAGAATACCCGTCAACGGCTGACGGCCTGCCTCGGCAGGGTGTCCGGCCGGGAGAAACAAAGGGAGGAACTTTCATGAAACACATCGCCCGCAATCTTCTTGCCGCCGGCACGGCAGCGCTCGTCATGGGGCTGGGCGCGACGACCGCGAAGGCCCAGGAATTCATCAACGTGCTGACCGGCGGCACGTCAGGCGTCTATTATCCGCTCGGCGTGGCGCTGTCGGAAATCTACGGCCAGAACATCGAGGGCGCGCGCGCCCAGGTGCAGGCGACCAAGGCCTCTGTCGAGAACCTCAACCTGTTGCAGGCCGGGCGCGGCGAGATCGGCTTCACGCTCGGCGACTCGCTGAAGGAAGCATGGGCCGGCAACACCGAGGCCGGCTATCCCGGCAAGCTCGACAAATTGCGCGGCATCGCCGCGATCTATCCCAACTATGTCCAGATCGTCGCCTCGAAGGAGTCCGGCATCACCACGCTGGAAGGACTGAAGGGCAAGAGCCTTTCGGTCGGCGCGCCGGCCTCCGGCACCGAACTGAACGCCCGCGCCATCTTCGCGGCGGCAGGGCTTTCCTACAACGATCTCGGCAAGCTCGAATATCTGCCCTTTGCCGAATCGGTCGAGCTGATCAAGAACCGCCAGCTCGATGCGACGCTGCAATCGGCCGGCCTCGGCGTCGCCTCGATCCGCGACCTCGCCACTTCGGTGCCGATCAATGTCGTCGCCGTCTCGCCCGAGATCATCGAGAAGATCGGCGCGCCGTTCATCGCCGC
>JBLJBS010000007.1:0-16699 GCA_047637695.1 Aquamicrobium sp.
TTTCCATCGGGCGATCCACCTTATGCCCCTGTCTCAGAAACCGGCACCACCTCTGGTCCCGCCGGCCGCCATCCAAAATAACGAGCGCCACACCCGGATAGCGTTGCCGATAGGAAGAGATCAGTTCGCGCAGGAAGCCGCCTGCCAGCGTCGTGATGATGCCGACCCTAACGGTGCCTTCCTCGACCCGGCCGGCCGCACCCGCTCGCTGGAGGATGGCTTCGGCCATCTGGAGAACGGGGACGATATCGTCGAGAAATCGTCTCCCGCCATCGGTTAGGCGTACCCCGGATGGGGTGCGCTCGAACAAAGAGATACCAATCGCGTCCTCGAAATTGCGAACTCGTCGGCTGACGCTCGAAACCTTCATGCCGAGAGCGTCGGCAGCGGCCGAAAAACTCGTCTGCTCGGACGCAGCCAGCACATAGCGCAGCGGTCGCATATCGAATGGAAGTCCTTTCGCCGGCCAGCGTACGGGGCGCTCGATCAAAGGCGCATCCACAATGGTCGAGCCAATATTGCGACCAGGCCGGCTTTCTGTAGTTGATGGTTCCTGTCCGCGTTTCAAAAGATGTCCTCGAACCACAGATAACTAGTGAGCGTAACCATGATCATGGGAAGGATCGAATATCGATCCAACCGTTTTGGACTGAAGCGTGCTTTCGGCACCACGCAGTAAAAATAGCGCATTCAGGCGCTCGCGCTCAGCAAGCTGCGTTCCGGCTTTCGGGCCGAGGACCATCAGAGCCGTAGCCCAAGCATCGGCTTCTGCGCAGGTTCGCGCGATGACGGTGACGGAAGCCGGCGGTTCAGGCAGGGGCGCCCCGCGGCGCGGGTTCATCGTATGCGACAACCGTCGACCTCCGGCCATGAGCCAATGCCGGTAGTCGCCGGAGGTTGCGACTGCTGCGTCCTGCAAGGCAAGGATCGAATGCGGAGCGCGGCGGTCGGGATCGGGCGCCTCGACGGCGATCACCCACGGCTCGCCGCCGGGATGCAGGCCGAACGTGCGCATCTCGCCGTCAATCCCGACCAGACCTGAAGCGATGCCGAAGCCGTGCAGCACCGCGGCCAGCCGGTCCACACCGTAACCCTTGGCGATGCCATTGAGGTCGAGGTCCACAGGCGCCAATCTTCGCACCCTTCCGCCATCGACATCCAGGTCCACGATCTCATGCGCGGGCGGATGCTGCATTTCGAGCGCCTTTCGAATCCGGGCCTCGTCGACCGCCTCCGGACCGAACCCCCATGCACGCACGGCCGTACCGACGCCGACATCGAACGCTCCGCCCGAGGCGCGGCCGATATCGAAGGCGAGCCCCAGCACCTCCACCAGGCAGGGCGGAACGCTTACCCACGTACCGGCACGGCCAGCATTCAAGCGCATGAGATCGCTGTTCGGATTCCAGGTCGACATTTGCGTGTCGACTTCATTCACGGCGGCTTGCAGCGCCTGCCGGACCGCTTCCGAGTCAAGGCCATCCGGCGCATAGAACGACGCCGACCAGCGTGTGCCCATCGTCGGTCCGTTCATTGAGAGCCGGTTCTGTTTAGTAGACGTCTTCAACATAGCGTCCCTGCGCCTTCAGCAAGCTTGGCGTCAGCCCCATCGGGGCAAGAATGTCGCCGAGCGCGGTGGAAACACCGGCCGCCATATCCCGGCCGCCGCAGACCATGATCCGAGCGCCTTCGCGCACGAGACGCACGATCTCTGTCGCCTCATGGCGCAGACCATCCTGGACGTAGCGAGGGTTTCGCCCGCGCGAGCAGGCCGGCACGATCCGCCGGAGGCGCCCTTCTGCCTGCCAGTTCGCAAAATCCTCGCGATAGAGAAAATCGCTGTCGGGATGGCGCATGCCGAAAAACAGATAAACCGGCCGGCATCGCGTATTGGTGCGCACGAACCCTGCAAGAGGACCGATCCCCGTTCCTGCTCCGATCAGGATCAGCGGCCTGCGCGTGGTTCCGGCATGGAAGCCGGGATTGCGCCGAACGAAGCCCCTGATCCGATCGCCGGGCCTCAGTTCGAAGAGTTGACCCGAGCACAAGCCGGCCGGATGCTTCTTCACGACGATCTCGACAAAGCCGTCGCGGCGGCCCGAAGCCAGCGAATAGAACCTGGGAACGGCCGAACCTTCGGGCAGGATGCCAAGCAGATCGCCGGCGACAAAATTGCCGGGCGCGCGGCCGACAAGCTGCTGCCAGAGCGCAGCCTGTGGCAGGGCAAATCGCAGGATGACCGTGGGAGCCTGCACCTCGGCGCCATAGTCGCGGCGCGAGACGAGCGTCAGATCGATAGAGGCGGGTAGTGCCGGCTGATGGACGATATCGAGGTCGAGACCTGTCGCCGCGCCCAATGAGCGGCCCCAACGGGCGAAATCCTGTGGTGACTGCCGATCCACCGTGTCGAAGGGAATGAGCGTCTCCCAGCCTTTACGCTCCGCGGTTTCGGTAACGGCTCGCGCATAGGCGCAATAGCCGGGAAAGCTGCGGTCACCGAAGCCAAGCACGGCCATGGGGATCGCCGGAGCGGCGGCAAGAGCGTTCATACGTTCGAGGAACCCTTTCGCGGAGGCGGGGGCATCGCCATCGCCATAGGTGGCAGCAAGGATAAGGATACGCCTGGCCCGCCCGTAGCGCGCAGGATCGAAGGCGGACATCGGGGCAGCGTGGACAGTCTGGCCTGCCCTGGAGAGCACCGCATGAAGCGTTGCCGCAAATCCCCAAGTGGTGCCGCTCTCGCTGCCAACCAGCAGGATTGTCTCGGCACGGCGGGCAGGAACATTGCCGCGAATGCGAGGGCGCCCACGCCACCCGGTAAACCACAGGACGAAGCCCGTCACAGTCATGACCGGAACGCCGAGCGCCATCAGTCCGAGAACCAGCCCCAATGTGGCCGCTCCTTGCCCGGTGTGCAGCATATAGATCGTTTCCGAGGCTCGCTGCCATCCGGTAAGATCGGTCCAGGCTAGGAGCTTACCATCGCCCTGATCGATGTAGCCGGTTCCTCGATCGGTTTTCAGCGTGAAGACATCGCTCGCATCATCTGGCGTGGGAAACGACAAGCTGCGCAGTTCGGCGACGGGTATGGCCCGAAGGGCGGCCATGTCTGCGACAGCCATGCCCGTTCGACCGCTCGCATCCGTCTGCGCAATCAGGGATGCAGCTTCATCCGGCAAAAGATCGAAGGTCGAGGCCGTCATCCACAAGGCCGTGGCTGAGGACAGCAACAATCCAGCGACTGCCAGCCGTGCGATCTCGACATGCAGCCTTCCGGAAAGCGGGCCGCGCATCGGCGAGAACCAGCGCTGCCAACCTCCGGCCCGGCGTGCGACAAGCACCACTCCGGAAATCGCCAGCACCATCATTGCGGCCGCACCTGCGGCTGTCACCATGCGGCCGCCATCTCCAAGAAACAGCGACCGATGCAGGTTCGTCAGCCAGCGTTCGACCGGATTCGGATCGGCAGATGCGATGCTTTGCCCTGTCGCAGGATCGATCACCGCCGCCTGTGCGGCGCCGTTCTCGAACCAATAGGCAGTAATCCGGCCCGATGGCGCTCGCCGGATCTGTTCCAGTTCGGGATGGGCGGCCTGGATGCGCCCCGCCACATTGGCGACGGACACCGCCGCCGTGGCCTGGGGCGAAGACAGGCGCTCGGCGGCCGGGAAAATCGAGAGGGCCGCGCCGCTAAGGCTGAGCACCAGAAGCAGAAGCCCGGCGATGAGCCCCGGCCAGCGGTGAATGAGACGAGACATACCGTTCACCGCCTAGCGGGAATAGGCGAGCGAGGCGACATAGAGCCGGCCACGCGCGGGCGTCCCTGCGCCGTCACTCGTCAGCGGAATCGCTACGTCGTTCGGGCTGTCGCGCATGTCTTCCACGGCGGCATCGACATGCAGCGTATAGCCCGCGTCGAATAGCGCATCGGTCAGGTCGAGCGAAATTTCCAGTGTGCGCCCAGCACCAACGCTGGCGCCGGTGATGCCATCAATCCCGGAGGGATTGCCGCCCGTCGCACGATACCAACTCGACAGGTGCTCGTAATATTTCGACTTGCCCCCGGCGATCCAGACCGTGCCTGCGTACTTCCCCTGTGGATCGGTGACATAGAAGGCGAGATAGGCCCCGTCCCCGCCATACTGGTTCAATGTGGTCGTCACCGTGACGGGACGGGCCATCGCGAGGCCAGGAAGGGTCAGCGCCGTCGTCAGCGCCAGTGCCGCAAAAATGGATTTCATGCCGATCTGCCTTTTCCAGAGAAGCGGATCGCGGAAACCAATTGGTTCGAGATCCGACGCCCCACTCTGGCAAGGCCACCTGAGCATCACCTGACAGCAAAAATATTTTTGCTTCAGTGTTTCGTCAGGAAGCGATGAAATATCAGACGCCGTAGAAAGAACAAAACCGCGGACCGGTGATCAGGTCAGCAATCGTGTTCCTGGTGAACGCCGTGCTTGATGTTTGTCGCGGACGCAAGACCTGAATGTGACGCCGCGGCGCACCATCATCCAACTTGCCATCCGGTAAGCTTGCCTCGCCAGACGACGACTTCGCGGTTGTCGATGATCCAGGCAACCTCCGCCTGGAAAGGAAGCCATCGGCCTTCGTGCTGTCGATAGTCGAAAAAGCGCCCATGCCATGGCCGTTCGACAAATCGACCGTCTTCGTATCGGGGCCGGTCGGGTGCAAAGATGGCGCCGATCCGGCGCTGATCGTCGAATAACAAATCAACTGCCGCCTGAATGGCGCCTTCGCTGTAGCGCACCGCAAGCCCGCGATCATCGATGACATCCCAGTCGAGCGTATGGTTGTGAAGAAGAGCGTCAGGCGCCCATGCCAATTCTGCCAGGTAGCGCATGATCTCGCCCTTGGTTGCACTGGCATTGGTCTGGCCGTGGGCAAGCGGAACAAGGCCGAGCGCCGTTACATCAAGTGTCGGAGTTCCATCCGAGAAAGCGTCCGTAATCCTGATCAAGCCAAAGGAGCCGGTCCTGGCTTGCCAGCGGAATTCGCATTGGCTTAGCCGGATTGTTTGCCTAGCGGAGAACGACCGGAATGCCTGATGGGCTCCGGACCGCATCGAGCCCGTTTGCGTCAGCCGAACCGTTTCGCCCGCAAGCTCTTCTCGAGCGCCCAGACGCTTGGCAAGATCCCCGACGACCGTAGGCAATGGCAGCGGGGACCCTGGCGGCTTGTCTATCGCGGGCTTCAATCGGAAACACTCAACGCAGGGACATGCGCCGCAGCGTGCCGTCACGCAGGACGAACTGGTGCCAGATGGCCATCAGGGCGTGCAGCCCGGCGAGGATGAGGATGATGGTTCCGGCATTCTCATGCAATTCGGCGATCAGGCCGGGTCGCCCCTGAACGGGCGCGGTGAGCGCAGGAAGCTGCAAGCCGAAGAACGATACTGGGACACCCATGCGTGAAGCGGCGTACCAGCCAGTGATCGGCAGCGCGATCAGGAACAGGTAGAGCACCGCGTGCCCAGCCTTCGCGGCAGCCGCGAGCCAACCTTGCGCATCGGCTTCGGGCGTGCGGCCGGCCACCCGCAGGACTAGCCGGGGCAGCATCAGGGCGAGCACCGCAAGCCCGAGCGAAAAATGCAGCAGGGGCGGGTTCTCAGCAATCTTGCGACCGCCCTCGGCCGTGAACCAGGCGCCGAGCACCAGAAGGGCGGTGAGCCAGTGGATGACGATCATGCTCGCCGAATAGCGATGCGACTTGTCGGTCATATTAAGGTCTCCTTGAGATGCGCCGGAGCGAAAGTGCGACGTCTTATTTCACGACAGCCTTTGGCCGCGTATTCGTCCCGAGCAGGCCGTCCGCAGACGTCTCGCCGGCGGTTTCCGGCCCGATGCCCTGCGTCCGTTGGCGCTTTGCTCCGTGATGGTCGTCATCCCGATCTTTGTAGCGCAGCTTGACGATTTCGAGCGTTGCAGGGTCGATCTTGGCTTTGAAGGGGCGACCTCCTTCATCGGTTCCGCGGATTTCGTAGCAGCCGTCGTCGATCTTGATCCGGGTAACGGTCCAGCCTCGCCCAGCCGCCATCGTCTGCACCGCCTCGCGCGGCTGCCACCTCTCCATCGGAACGTGGCAATCGTCGTCCGCCCTTGCGGTTCCTAACCCGGCCAACGTCAGAACGAGGATTGCCGCCGCCATCTGCTTCATCATCTGATTGTTCCCGATCAACGCGATATAGCCACAACTATGGCAGGTTATGCTGACGAATCGCTGAAGCAGCGGCTGATACCCCTTCAGCAAACCGACAGGTTCAAACCGTAGAAAAACAGCAGAAAGGGGAACCGATCCCAAGATGAGAGTCTTGCTCGTTGAAGACGATGCGATCCTCGGCAAGGCCGTTCGCGATCACATCGCCGCCAGCCATTCCGTCGATTGGGTGATCCGGCTCGACGCCGCGCGCGAGCATCTCGACAGCGCGGCCTACGACCTCATCCTGCTGGATCTGATGCTTCCCGACGGGCTGGGTGTCGGCTTCCTGCGAAAACTGCGTGCCGCAGGAAGTGTGACCCCAGTCATCATCCTGACGGCGCTTGACCAGATTTCCGACCGCATCGAAGGACTAGACGCCGGCGCCGACGATTACATGATCAAGCCCTTCGATCTTTCGGAGTTATCGTCGCGTTTGAACGCCGTAGCGCGGCGCTACAGCGGCAATCCCAATCCCCTCATCGAGATCGGCGACATGTGCGTCGATCTTGCCGCCAAAACCGTGAAGCGCGGCGGGCGCTCCGTCGAACTGACCGGACGGGAATGGGCGCTGTTCGAGACCTTCCTGCAACGGCCGGGCGTCGCGCTGACCAAGGCCCAGCTCGAGGACCGGCTCTATGCGTTCGGTGCCGAAGTGGAGAGTAACACGATCGAGGTCCATGTCAGCCGGCTGCGCAAGAAGCTAGGGCATGCCGTCATCGATACGGTTCGCGGCATCGGTTATCGTCTCGGAAGCGCGCGATGAAGCGCCCGAAAAGCCTGCAATGGCGGCTTTCGCTGTGGCTCGGCCTTGGCATAACGGTGCTTTGGGCGGTCGCCGCCGTGGTTACGGTTTACAGGCTGCACAACGAGATGAACGAAGTCTTCGACAGCGCGCTCGAGGAGACCGCGCAACGGATTCTGCCGCTTGCGGCGCTCGAAATCCTCGGGCGCGATGCCGACGATTCGGAGCAGCGCGTGGCGACGCTGCGTCAGCATGACGAATACTTCACCTATATCGTGCGTGACGAAGCGGGCAAGGTTCTGCTCAGCTCGCACAATGCGGATCTGGCGGTTTTCCCGCCATTCTCGGGAATGGGCTTCACCGATACGCAAACCCATCGGCTCTATTCCGACGCCGCGCTGCAAGGCAGCCTTACGATCACCGTCGCCGAACCGCTTTCACATCGGCGAATGGCGGCAGAACACGCCTCACTGGATCTCGCCCTGCCACTCGGCATTATCGTTCCCCTCAGCCTCCTCGGTGTCTGGCTCATCGTTCGGCTGTCGATGGCCCCTGTCCGGACTTTCCGATCACAGATCGAGGCGCGTGGCGGCGGCGATCTTGCTCCGGTCAAAGCTGACAACCTGCCTTCCGAGATCGAACCTGTTGCCCATTCGGTGAACCTGCTTCTTGAACGTCTGAAACGGACATTGCAGGCGGAGCGTACACTGGCGGCGAAATCCGCCCATGAACTACGAACTCCAGTCGCGGCTGCGCTGGCGCAAGCGCAAAGGATGATCATCGAGGCTCCCGATGACACGACTCTCGAACATGCTCGCGACATGGAAACCGCCCTGCGGCGTCTTTCCCGACTGACCGAAAAGCTGATGCAGCTTGCAAGGGCCGAGGGCGGCCGCCTTCTGGCGGAGAAGCCTGTCGACATCGCGGTCATCCTGCGTATGGTCGTCGGCGAGTTCGGCGAACACACCCATAGCGTCGGTCGGGTCGAACTGACGCTTCCCGACAATCCGGTATTCGCCAATATCGATCCGGACGCCTTCGCCGTTCTGGCGCGCAACCTGCTCGAAAACGCCCTGAAGCATGGCGATCTGAAGGAGCCTGTCAACGTCACGCTATCGGCTGAGGGCATCCTGCAAGTCACAAATGCTGGTCCGGCCGTGCCGGCGGAGACGCTTGCCCGACTGTCCGAGCCTTTCGAACGGGGCCAGTCCGAGGCGGACGGCGCGGGTCTCGGCCTGGCCATCGCCAAGACGATCGCCGTTGGTACGGGCGGCAGGCTTGATCTGATCTCGCCGATAGAGGGGCGGCAGGACGGCTTTGCGGCCGTATTTTTCTCCGGCAAGCAGTAGCGCAACCAGCAGCCTGCTCCCGTTAGCCCAGATACGGCGAAGGCACGCACGCCTCAGAATGAATGCCTTTGCCGACCGTCTGGACGCGTCTCGACTACGCGTGGCCCTATTTCTCCTTCCGTGGCGCACCCCCATCGTCACCGAAGCGTTTGACCTTTCCATCAACTACCTCCAGGGTCGCCGGGTCGACTTTGACCTTGAGGATGTTGCCGCTGGCATCGGTCACCCGAAGCTCGTAACAGCCGTCGTCGATCTTCATCCTGTCGATGGTCCATTCGAAGTCGCTTGCAAGCTTCGCCAGCGCTTCGAACGATTGCCTCTTTTCGAACGGTACATCGCACGCCTCACCGGCAAGAGCGGCGCCGGCCGGCAGCATCGCCAGCAGTGCAAGCATCGTGAGAGACTTTTTCATGGTTCTGACTCCTCAGTTGCCATCATCTACGCGTGCAATCATGCAACGTCTTGCTGATGGGCTCCTGAAGAACGATAATAATTCCTGTCAGCTTTCCGTCAGTCAGGATGCACGGCAGCCGCCACAGACGACAGGCTGAAGTCGATCACTCTTGCAGAGAAAAGAAGCGGCAATGCCGAAGCGGCATAGGCTGCCGCTATTTCCGCAGGACGCGATGTTTCATGCCGGCCTGTCGGCCGTTGATGTTTTCGGTGGAAGCGCGGATAGGCTTGGGCGCACCGCACCTCGATGAGCGGAAATTGCCTCGTCCGCGTTCCGCCGGATACGGTCCGAGAGAAGGCGCAGGCCATTGAGGACGACCAACACGGTCCCTCCTTCATGTCCGACCACCGCCAGCGGCAGCGGCAGGTCGAAGAACAGCCCGCTCGTGACGAGCACCAGCATGGCGCCAATCGCGACGGTGAGGTTCTGCCGGATGATAGCGGCAGTCCGCCGCGCCAGCCGGTGCGCATCTGCCAGCTTCTTCATGTCTTCCGACAGCAGGGCCACATCGGCCGCCTGAAGGGCGACATCCGAACCGGCCGCACCCATGGCGATGCCGACATCGGCACGGGCAAGGGCCGCCGCATCGTTCACGCCGTCGCCGACAAATGCGACCTTGCCACGCTCCGCCAACTCAGCGACGCGGCGCACCTTGTCCTGCGGCAGCATCTCGGCGTGGATCTCGTCCGGGTCGAGGCCGAGTTCCGCACCGATGCGCAGGGCCACCGGGCGACGGTCGCCGGTCATCATGAAGATGCGGCGCACGCCGCCGGCGCGCAAGGCGGCGAGCGCCGGAGCGGAACTCGCCCTTGCCTCGTCCGCCACGCTGACGGCGCCCAGAACGGTCGATCCTCGCCCCAGATAGACGACAGTCTGGGCGTTCTCCTCAAGTTCGCGGAATTCGGCGCGATCAGTGGACGCATCCATTTCCCTGGCGAGATAAGAGTTTCCAGCCCAGATCGGACCAACCTCGTCCCACCCCACGATTCCAGTGCTAGGACGGGAGCTGACATCCGTGATTTGTGCTGGTTCGATGCCATGTGTAGTGGCCTCGCGGCGGACCGCTGCGGCGATGTGATGCTCGGAATGCGCTTCCAGTCCCGCCAGCAGGGAAAGGAAACGCCGGTCCTCACCGTTCAGCGCAATGATCCGCGTCACCTCCGCACGGCCGTTGGTCAGCGTGCCTGTCTTGTCGAAGGCGAAGGTATCGACGGCTGCCAGCATTTCGAGCGCGCCGCCTCCCTTGAACAGAACGCCGCCCCGCGCCGCTGCCGAGAGCGCCGACAGGATCGCCGCCGGCACCGATATGACGATCGCACAGGGGCTAGCCGCGACCAGGAGCGTTGCTGCCTTGTAAAGCGCCGGCTCCCAATCTCGTCCGAGCCAGTAAAAGACGACAAAGGCGAGAACAGCGCCGAGCAGGACCGCGACGGTATAGCGCTGTCCGAACCACGCGCTGAAACGCTCGGATGGCGCTTTCGCCTCTTGGGCCTCGGTGACCAGCCGGATCATGCGCGCGATCGTACTGTCGCCGATCGTTCTCGCTATTGTCACTTCCAGAATGCCGTCGAGATTGACGGTGGCTTCGAACACCTGCTGGCCCGGCTCCTTGGAGACGGGCATGGATTCGCCGGTGATGTTGGCCTCGTCGATACCGCCGCGACCTTGCAGGATCACACCGTCGGCGGGTACTCGCGCGCCTGGCCGCAGGATCACGACGTCGCCGACGGCAAGTTCTGCGGCTGGAACCTCGGTTACGGCACCGTCTGCGTTCTTCCGAAACGCCGTCTCCGGGCGGAGCGCCATCAAGGCTTCGACCGCGCGGCGCGCACGCCCGAGCGCCTGATGTTCGAGCGTCGTCGACACGCTGAACAGCGTCAGCAGCACGGCACCTTCGAACGGCGCGCCGACAATCGCCGCAGCGATCGCAGCGACCACCATCAGGAGGTCGATGTCGAGGATATGCTGCCGCCACAGCGCCGATAGAGCCGTCCACGAAGCGGGAAGCCCGCCAGCACCGTAGGCGAGCGCCAGTCCCGGCCACCGCAGGACACCAAGTCCCTCGGCCGGCGGCCAGGTCCCGACCGTCGCCAGGATCATGCCCAGCACCGTCAGGAGCGACATCAGCATCGGGATATCGAACGACAGGCGCCTCATGATCAGACCGCCCGGCCGATAAGGGCGCCGATGGCCGCTGTCGACGCCATGGCCACCGCGCCCCAGAAGACGACCCGAACAGTCGGTTTCCAGACGCTGGCGCCGCCCGCGCTCGCGCCAACCGCCCCGAGCGCGGCAAGCCCGACGAGACCGGCGATGGACACGGCCCATACGACCGCTACCGCCGGCGCGAGCAGCGCCACGACCAGCGGCAGCGCCGCGCCCACGGAAAAGGTCGCCGCGGATGTAAAGGCCGCCTGGACGGGCTTGGCCATCACATGGCTCGACAGTCCGAGTTCGTCGCGCGCATGCGCCTCGAATGCGTCCTTCGCCATCATTTGTCTGGCCACTTCGAGGGCGAGATCCGGTGCGACACCGCGCTGCTCGTAGATCGCAGCGAGTTCGGCCAGTTCCTCCTCCGGCTGCGTGGCCAGTTCGCGGCGCTCGCGCGCCATGTCGGCTTCTTCCGTGTCGGCCTGTGAGCTGACCGAGACATATTCGCCGGCCGCCATCGACATGGCTCCGGCCACCAGCCCGGCAACGCCCGCCACGAGGACCTCATGAGGGCCGGCGGTCGCGGCCGCCACGCCGACGATGAGGCTCGACGTCGAGATCAACCCGTCATTGGCCCCAAGCACCGCTGCCCGAAGCCAACCGATGCGTTCGATGAGATGATTCTCTTTGTGCACGGTGCGCATAGAATTTGTTCCAGAGTGCGATCGGTCGGCTCCGAGGCGCCGCCCATTCCACGGACGCTTGTGAAAGCGCAGCCGATCGATCGTTCGACGTTAATGTTAGAATTATTCTAAATATGTGACATGGGCATTGAGGCAGGTCAATAAGTTAGAATTATTCTAATCTGTAAGACATCATTCATAGAGTGCGCTGGTGTTCAAAACGCCCGCTCGTCATATCGACGGGCGCCAATTCCGGAAGATCTGGCACGCCGAGGCCGTTATAGGGGGGAACCACCTGCCGGGTGCGGCCACCGCAAGGTCGAGAACAGTGATGACTGAGCAGACCAGCGACAGGTCGATCGGCAAAACGCGTCATTTTAGGCTCCTGGCTGCTGCGGTCACGGCCTCGGCCGCCGACGCTGGCTGGGTAGGGAAATCGTCAGGCGGCTTTTTTGCACCGCAGCGCAAGGGCTGCGATGATAGTCCAGACGCCGGTGCGCAGGATCATCGCGCCCATGGTACGCGCCTCCCACGCGCCTCCCGCGCCGACATGCCACAGGAAGGCGGCGAAGACGGCGGCCGTTGTGGCCGCGATGGTAAGCGCAAGCACCGGCGCCCAGTTCATGCCGCGCCACAGGCCGATCCCGGCGAGGACATAGGCGAAGCCGGCGACGAAGTTGAACCACAGCACGAACGGCACCACCGCGCCCATGTCGACGCCGCCGAACAGCGCCCTGCCGCCCGAAACGACGGTCAGCAGGCCGAAGATCGCCGCGACGGCGGCGGCGATGGTAAGGGCGCGGGATCGTCTTGTGGGCATGGAGCGGCTCCGGGTCAGGCGTCGGCGAGGCGGCCGTCGCGCAGGTGGATCAGGCGGTCGAAACGGTCGAAGATCTTCTCGTCGTGGGTGACGGTGACGATGCAGGCTTCCTGCTCGACGGCGAGCTTGCGCATGAGGTCCATCACCAGCCCGGCCCGAGCGCCGTCGAGGGCTGCGGTCGGTTCGTCGGCAAGGATGATGCGGGGGCGGTTGGCGAGCGCGCGGGCGATGGCCACGCGCTGCGCCTCACCGCCCGATAGCAGCGCGGGCTTCACCTTTGCGCGGTGGCCGACTTCGAGGTAGTCCAGCAATTCGCGCGCCCGCGACCGGCCTTCCTCGGCGGGCAGGCCGGCAAGGTCGAGCACCACCGCGACGTTCTCCTCGGCGGTCAGGAAGGGCAGCAGGTTGTGCGCCTGGAAGATGAAGCCGATCTTGTCGAGCCTGAGACGTCTCAGGTCGCGGCGCAGCCATCTGCCGTCGAACACCGGCTCGCCGTCGAGCACCACCCGTCCCGCCGACGGGGCGAGGATGCAGCCTATGATGTTGAGCAGCGTCGTCTTGCCCGAACCGGACGGCCCGAGCAGCGCGATCACCTCGCCGGCCAGCACCGTGAGGTCGACCGCGCGCAAGGCGTCGACGCGGGTCTCGCCCTCGCCGAAATGCTTGGCCACGTTCGAGACCTCGATGAGGATGTCGCCGAGCGCCATGTCGGTCAGCTCCCGAGCGCTGTGGCCGGGTCGACCTTCATCGCCGCCCGCACGCCGAGCGCCGAGGATAGAAGGCAGACGGCGGCGATGATGCCGGCAAGGACCATGACGTTGAACGGTTCCAGCACCACGCGGCGCGGAAAGTAGTCCTTCACCGTCAGGATCAGCATCAGCCCGATCCCCCAGCCCGAGGCGCCGAGGATCAGCGCCTGCTGCACGATCAGCGCAACGATGGTCCGGTCGGGCGCGCCGATCAGCTTCAGCGTGGCGATCTGCTTCAGCTTCTCCATCGTCATCGTGTAGATGATGAGCGCGATCACCACGGCGCTGACGGATAAGAGGATGCCGAGGAACAGCCCGATCTGGCGGCGCGCCTTGTCCACTACCGACACAAGCAGCAATTCCTCCTGTTCGGCCTGGGTCATGGCGGCGAGGTGCTTCCACTGGCGCACGGTGGCGGTCAACAGATCGACATCGGCGCCGGGCGCCATGCGGGCGATGACGGCCGCCACCGATGCGGACTTGACGGAAACCGCCCCGCGCGCCACCTGCACCCGCTGGGCGGCCGGGTCGAGTTCGGTCTGGAGCGCCATCGCGTCGGCGAGCGTCACGTAGACCGCCGGGTCGCCGCCTGAGTTCATCGCCCCCTCGACCAGTCCGACCACGGTGAAGCGGTCGCGGCCGAGCCGGATCGTCTCGCCGGGCAGAAGGCCGGTCTTGCGGTCTGCGACCAGCTCGAAATGGCCGGCGCCGATACCGCGCCCCTCGGCGATCGCCTGCGGTCCGCCGGGCCGGCCCAACTCGTAGCCGACGACGTAGAGCCTGAGCGTGCGCCCGGCATGGGAAGCCTCGACATTCTGGTAGTTGACCGCGCCCGCTTCGGCGACGCCCGGCATCCGCGCGACCGCGTCGCGCGTATCGGCGGGAATGCTGGAAGCTTCCGCGAACGGACCCTTGGTGCCTGCCTCCACCACCCAGACATCGGCCGCCGGCGCCTTCACCGCCGCCAGCGCATCCGAAACGAGGCCATTGTAGATGCCGATCATCGCCAGCACGACCGTCATCAGAAGCCCCAGCCCGAGACAGGTGAGGACGAAGCGGAACAGACCGTGGCGGATGTCCTTGAGCGCAAGGTTCATGGCGCATCCTCGGGGCGGGCACGTCTGCCCTCGGCCACGCCCTTCGGCGGTCGGGCGACGATCGCGGCCCCTTCGGGCAGGCCGCCCGCAACTTCGACGCGGCCGCGATCGTCGTGAGCGCCGAAGGTCAGTTGCACCCGCACGAGGCGGCCGTTCTGCACCGTCCACACCGTGCCGCGATGGCCGTCGAAGCCGGTGATCGCCACCTCGGGAACCATAAGCGCGCTTTCCCGGCTGCCGGTAGTGATACGCACCTCGGCCTGTTCGCCGAGGAACATCTCGGCGGGACAGTCGGTGCAGGTCAGCCAGACGCGGCGTTCCTCGTTCACACGATCGCTTTCGATGCCGATGCGCGTGATGGCGCCGTGGAACTGCGCCTGCGGGTGAGACCGCAGCCGGATCGTGCCCGGCTGGCCAAGGGCAAGCTGGCCGGCGCGCTCCTCGTCGACATAGGCTTGAATCCAGACGGTGGCCGGGTCGATCAGCGTGAAGATCGGATCGCCCGCCTTCACCACCGTACCCGGCTCCGCGTGGCGGGCGACGACCAGCGCATCATAGGGCGCGACCAGCCGGTGATGGGCGAGAAGGGCTTCCTCCTGTCGCAGGGCCGCCGCCGCGTCCAGGCCCTGCGCCCGGATCACCGCCAGATCGGCTTCCGCTACCGCCAGATCGGCGCGCGCCACGTCCTCATCGCGTTGGGCTTCCTCGGCGCGCTGGGCCGAAGCGACGTCGCGCTGCACCAGCCCCTGCTGACGACGGTTCGCCGTCTCGCGCTCGGCGAGCACCGCGCGGGCGCGCACGACTGCGGCATCGGCCTTGGCGAGATTGGCCTTATTGGCCGCCACTGCTGCATGGGCGCGCGCCACCCGCGCCTCCTGCTCGGCAGAGTGAAGGACGGCCAGCTCCTGTCCCCGGATCACGCTGTCCCCCGCATCGGCGGCAAGAGAGGTCAGGGCTGCACCCACCTCGAAGCCGACACGGCTGAGAATCCGCGCCTCGACGGTGCCGAGCCCGTAGATGCGAAGGGCGACATCGCGTTCAGGTTGAACGACCGTCACCACCAGCGGCCTTTCGATGAAGAATAGAAAGCCTGCTCCGACAGACAAGGCCAGAAGAATGCCCGAAAGCCAGATGCGCCGCATCGCCTATTCTCCCCTTGCAGCCAGAAGGCGGCATTGCACGTCGAACAGCCGCAACCCCTCTTCGCGCAGGTCGAAATCGCGCGCGCCGAGCGCCCAGCGGATTGCCACACCCTGCACGAGCGACGTCAGAAGCACCGCCACATCGTCCGGCATGACATCACCCCGCAGAACCCCTGCTTCCTGTCCCGCACTGACCTCGCGCGCGAGCAGGCGGTGAAAAGCCTTGAGCGTGCTGTTGAACGTGGCGCGCAGCTCCGCATTGGTGACATTCAGCTCGCGCGAGAACAGCAGCATGGGAAGTGCGGGGGTGGCAGCGATCTGCGCGAGCTGCGCGGCAATCAAAGCACGCAACTTGGCGATAGGCTCATCGCCACAGCTCAATGCGTCGTCCCATGCCTCCTCCAGACCTTCGGCCACATGCTCGGCCACAGTCTGCCAAAGCGTGTCCTTGGTCGGGAAATGCCGGAATAGCGCCGCTTGAGTGATACCGATCGCCGACGCCACCGCTCCGGTCGTCACCCGATCCGGCCCGATGCTGTCAGCCAATTCCAGGAGGGTGGCGACGATCTCTGCCTTGCGAAGCTCCGCCCGCTTGCGCATGGGTTTACCTATTTGTTAGTTATCAGATACTAACTAATATGGCAGACCATACGCTATGTCAATCGCAAGCGACCCTGGATGAATCGTCGGACGGTATCGAGGACGCGCCGTGGAGCGCGAAACGCCTCGCCTCGAACGAGGGAGGCCCGCCTTTCACGCTTCGGCGAACGCTTTGACGCTCTCCGCATATCGCACGCGCTTCACATGCTTCATGGAGAGCAGTTCACCCCCGTCGAGCAGCCGGGCAATCTCGGCCGCGATCTGGTCTGCGGCAATCACCAGCGCGGCGTCGAGGTGAACATAACGCTGCGTCACACCCCTCGGCCCATGCCCGAGCAAACCCGAGATCGTGAGTTCGCTAAACCCGAGCGAAGCTGCGATGCTCGCGAAGGTGTGGCGCAGGACATGGGGCGTCACATTCTCTAGGCCAGCGTGGGCGCACACCCGGTCGAGCACCCGAACGACGCCGATGAAATGACCGTCGCCCCAATCGGCGGGGAAGACATAGGGCGACATGCTGCGCTGCCCCTGGCTCATCAGCTCGATGATCGCCGCGTCGCCCGCCGCCCGCATCTGAGCACCGGACTTGGTGTCCGGAAAGGCCACGCAATTGTCGTCCGGCTCGATCCACTCCTTCCGCATCGCCAGCACTTCCATGCGCCGGAAGCCCGTCAGCAGCATGACGCGGATGGCCGC
>JBLJBS010000008.1:0-7738 GCA_047637695.1 Aquamicrobium sp.
CCCGACACCAGATGCCACACGCCCCAGAAGGCGGTTATCAGCATCATGCCGCCGGCATTGGGCATGAAGGTGAACAGGATGATGAGGCCGAGGCCGGAATTCTGGATGCCGACCTCGAGCGTCACCGCCCGCCGGTCGGGCGTGTTGAGCCGCATCAGCCGGCCCATCAGCGCGCCGAGCAGCAGCGCCATCGTGTTGTGGGCGACGACCAGCCAGAAGAAGGTGTCGAAGCGCTCGACGAACAGGGAGAAATTGTTGCTGAAGGCGATGGCGACGAAGGCGAGGAACACCAGCAGCGCGAAGATGCGCAGCGGCGGCTCGACCTTTGCCGCGAGGCCGGGAAAGCGCCGTCCCACCGCCATGCCGATCAACAGCGGCAGGCCGAGCACGGCGAGGACGAGCAGCACGATGCCGCCGGCGTCGACCGCGATCGAGACCAGAAGATCGCGCGTATTGGGATTGAGCCAGCCATAGAGCGCGAAATTGAACGGGGTCAGCACCGTCGCGACAAGGCTCGACACCGCCGTCATGCTGACGGAGACCGCGACATTGCCGCGCGCCATCCAGGTCATGATGTTGGAGAACGCCCCGCCGGGGCAGGCGGCGACGAGGATCATGCCGAGCGACAGCTCGGGGTCGATGTCGAAGAACCAGGTCGCCAGGCAGGTCGCCGCCGGCAACAGCAGAAACTGAGCAAACAGGCCGGCGAAGACCGGGCGCGGCTGGGTGACGACCACCCTGAAATCTGCCGGCCGCAAGGTCAACGACACGCCGAACATCATCAGCCCCAGAAGCACGTTGAGGATGACGAGGCTCGAGGGATCGAACTGGATGGGGACGGGACCGCTCATTGCTGCACCTCGCGTTGGCGGCTGGACTTGCCGTGCGGGGCGCGCGCGCCGGCCGCCAGTTGATTGCGCAGTTCGCCGGCATGGGCGGCGAGCGCGCGGCGATAGCTGTCCTTGTGGACGTAGTAGGCCATGCGTTCGAGATCGAGATAGTCGTAGCCGCCATCGACGCGTGCCTGCGCCAGCCGTGCCTTCGCGTCCCTGATCCGGCCGGCTTCGGCCGCGCTCTCTTCCATGCCGCGGATGAACAGTGCCACCAACTCCGCCTGCTCGTTGCGGCCTTCCCAGCCGAGGCCGGCGGCCTCGATCATGCCCATCATGAACAGGTTGTCGTGATGCGGATGGAAGACGTTGAGATAAAGCTGCGGCGCGCCGACGCCGGCCGGCCAGTTGAGGTGCGCCCGGTCGATGAACGGATAGTCGAGCTTGTAGCCGGTTGCGAGCAGGATGAGGTCGTATTCTTTCCGGCTCCCGTCAAGGAACGCCACCCCGTCGCCGTCGAGCCTCGCGATGTCGCCGCGCGGAGCGATGTCGCCCTGGCCGATATGGTGCAGGATCAGCGAATTCATCACCGGGTGCGATTCGTACATCCGGTAGTCCGGGTCGGGCAGGCCGTATTGCGACGGCTTGCCCATCACCGCGCGCACCAGCGTCGCATCGATGAACTGCTTGAGCCGGCGCGGCAGCTTCATCCTGCCGCCCAGCGTGTCGGTCGGCTTGCCGAAGATGAATTTCGGGATGAAATAATAGCCGCGCCGGACCGAGATATCGACGCTTGCCGCATGGTGGACGGCGTCGACGGCGATGTCGGCGCCGGAATTGCCGCAACCGACCACCAGCACCCGCTTGCCCGCCAGTTGCGCCGGGCTGCGATAGTCGGCGGCGTGCATCAGCTTGCCGGAAAATTCCCCCTCGAAGCGCGGCATGTTCGGGTGGTGAAGCGTGCCGTTGGCGATCAGCACGCCCTCGAAGCGTCGCGTCCGTCTGTCGCCAGCCTTTTCCGTCGTCACCAGCCAGCCGCCGCCGTCCGGCCTTGCCTCGATCACCCGGGTCGAGAACTCGTAATGGCGATAGAGGTCGAACTCGCTTGCATAGTCGCGGAAATAGCGCCGCATCTCGCCATGGCGCGGATAGGGCGCGACCGATGCCGGCATCGGGAACTCGGCGAACTGGGTCGTCGTCTTCGACGAGATCAGATGCGCGGTCTCGTACATGGTGCTGTGGGGGTTTTCGATGTCCCACAGCCCGCCGACATCCGAATGCTGCTCGAAGCCGATGAAGGCGATGCCCTGCCTGTCGAGATTGCGCGAAGCTGCCAGCCCCATCGGGCCGGCGCCGATCACCGCATACATGCCGGGTCTCCTCCCCCGAAAATTGCCTGCAACTCGCCCCATCGGTCCCGGCGCGGGCTGTTCCCTCCCCGGATCGCGCGCCCCCTGTCGCGAATCCATATTTCAGCCTAGAACAGGCATTACCTTACGTATCGGAACAAATGAGACGCAGGCCCGTCAATTCGGGACATGGAAGGGGCATCCTTTGCTGCGCCGCGTCGTTCGGCACAACCTGAAGTGCTTCGCGTCAACCTTGTGTTGCGGCGGCGCGGATTCTGGTGCATTTCGGTTGCAGGGGCCGCTGCAATCCCGTAATTAGTCTTTCTTCGGGATGGCAAAACGAGCGCGCAAAGCAGGAAGCAATATTTGCAATGCAATCGACCGGCCTTTTTCGCGCGCACCAGACCCTGCGCAACGCGGTCAGCTTGGTATATGATCTTTTTGTTGCCGGCTGTGCTTTCATCGCCGCCTATCTGACCGTCTACGGCTATCCCGAGATCTTCGGCGTTCCCTCACTCAACGAAAAGCTGCTTGGTTTCCTCGCCGCCTCGACTGCCGCCTTTCTTGCTTTCTCCACTTATCGCGGCTCGTGGCGCTATGCCTCGATCCCCGACATGCTGGGGATCATCCAGAGCGCGCTGGTGGCGGTGGTCATCTATACGGCCGGCGCGTTCCTTCTTTCGCGCGGCGACAACATTCCCCGCGCGGTGCCGATCCTGACGCTGATCTACATGGTCTCCGGGCAGGCCGGGGCCCGTCTTCTTTATCGCATCGTCGTCGAGAACCTGCGGCGGCGCGGCAGGAACATCGACGACGACGAACACGACGTTCCGATGGTGCTTCTGTGCGGCCTTTCCGACAAGGCGGAAAGCTTCATCCGCGCCGCGCGCCGCAACCAGGCGTTCGATATCGTCGGCATCATCGACGATTCGCAGATTAATATGGGTCGCACGATCCAGGGCGTGCGAGTCCTCGGCAATCTCGACAATCTCGACCGTGTCCTGAACAAGCTTCGACAGAACGGGCGCAACGTCGGGGAGCTCGTCGTCACGGAAGTCTCGCCGTCGCGGCAGCGTCTTGCCCACATCGTCGGGCTCGGCAATGCCAGCGCGATCAAGGTGTCGCGCATTCCCGACTTCACCGAGGTCTCGGCGCTGTCGAGCGACCAGCTGCTGCAGCCGAAGCTGATCGAGCTCGGCGACCTCCTCGACCGGCCGGAGGTCAAGGCCGATATCGAGGGCATGGCGAAGCTGGTCAGCGGCAAGGTGGTTCTGGCGACCGGAGCGGCCGGCTCAATCGGCTCCGAGCTGTGCCGCCAGATCGCGCGGCTGAAGCCGCGCCGGCTGATCATCGTCGACAATTCCGAATTCATGCTCTACCGCTGCGACACCGAGCTGCGCGACACCCAGCCCGACCTCGACCTGGTGCCGCGGATCGTCGACGTGCGCGATGCGCGCCGGGTCGCCGCCATCTTCGCCGAATTCAAGCCCGAGCTTGTCTTCCATGCAGCTGCGCTCAAGCATGTGCCGCTGATGGAGGAGAACCCGCTCGAGGCGATCAAGACCAATCTGCTCGGCACCCGCAACGTCGCCGACGCGGCGCTTGCGAACCGCGCTTCCACCTTCGTGATGATATCGACCGACAAGGCGGTCAACCCGACCAACATCATGGGCGCGACCAAGCGCGCGGCCGAGGCTTATTGCCAGGCGCTCGACATGCACTCGCAGCTCACGCGCTTCAAGACCGTGCGCTTCGGCAATGTGCTGGGTTCCAACGGTTCGGTCGTGCCGCGCTTCCAGGAGCAGATCGCCGCCGGCGGGCCGGTGACGGTGACGCATCCGCACATCGTACGCTATTTCATGACCATTCCCGAAGCGGTGCGGCTGGTGCTGCACGCCTCGGCGCATGCGCTGGCGCGCAAGACCCCGCGCGGCAAGATCATGGTGCTCGACATGGGCAAGCCGGTCCGCATCGTCGACATGGTCGAGCGGATGATCCAGCTCGCCGGCTTCCGGCCGCATGTCGACATCGAGATCGCCTTCACCGGACTGCGGACCGGCGAGAAGCTGTTCGAGGAACTGTTCGACCCTTCCGAGGTGCCGGATGGCCGCACCGAGGAAGGCTATGTCATCGCCTCGCCGCGCGTCATCGATCGCCAGCTGCTCAACCGCACGGTCGACGAGATCGGCTCCAGCGCCGAGCGCGAGGACTGGGCGCGCGCGGTCAAGCTCTTGTGCCACATCGTCCCGGAATACAGGACGGAGCACCGGAGCGAGCCGGATGCGGGAGCGCCGGCCATCACGCCGGTCGCGACGATTGTGCCGCCCCCCGACGGCAAGACCGCGCATCCCGGCGCAGCCGCCAAGGAGCCGCCCGGCAAGGCCAATCCCTGAAGGCGCAGGCGCTTACGCCTCTGGCCGGGAGCATTTGCCTTCGAGGGAAATCGATAATTTCCCGCACGAAGCTACCAGCCGCAGGCCTTGAGGAAGCGCCCGACCGTAGCGGCCATGCCGAATTCCAGCGCGTCGGCAGTCAGGCCGTGGCCGATGGAAACCTCGGCAAGGAACGGGATCGCCTTTGCCAGCGCCGGCAGGTTCGCGACCGTCAGGTCGTGGCCGGCATTGACGCCCAGCCCTTGCGCGCGCGCCGCCAATGCCGCGCGCTCCAGTCGATCGAGCGCTTCATCGGCCTTCGCCGGGTCGCCATGGCATCCGCCATAGGGGCCGGTATAGAGCTCGATCCTGTCGGCGCCGGCCGCCCTGGCCGCCGCCATGCCGGCGGGATCGGGATTGGCGAACAGCGAGACGCGGAAGCCGCGTTTCTTCAACCGTTTCACGGCCGGTTCGAGAAAGTCGAACTGTGCGTCGAAATCCCAGCCATGGTCTGAGGTCGGCTGCGCCGGGTCGTCGGGCACCAGCGTCACCTGATCGGGTTCGCTCGCCTCGACCAGCGCCAGGAACTCCTCGTCGGGAAAGCCCTCGATGTTGAACTCGGCTGCAGGAAACTCGTCGTCGATCAGCGCGCGCAACGGCGCGAGGTCTGCACGGCGGGTGTGCCGTTCGTCGGGGCGCGGATGCACGGTCAGCCCGTGCGCGCCGGCCTGGAGCGCGATCCGTCCGAGATGCGTCACGCTCGGCCATGGCAGGTCGCGGCGGTTGCGCAGCAGCGCGACGGCGTTGAGGTTGACGGAAAGCTTGGCGGGCATGGCGTGGCGGCATCCTGTGACGGCGGGAGACAAGGCTCTATAGCCGGCCCTTTGTGTTCAGGCACCCGTTTTCCGCTGTTCCAGCCGTCGCGGGGCTGTATCCCGAAAGCGGTGGCCGCTGCGCGGCAGAGGTCTGACGCGCCGGGAGGTCATATGCAGGATCGCGACGCGCTTTCAACCCGCCGGCGGGCAGGGTTGGCCGAACGTCATCTCGCGCTCCTCGAGCAGCCATCGGATCAACGGTGGCCACAATGTCGACGCGAAGCGCGTGCGGAAGAAGCCGAGATGGCCGATCATGGCCCCGCCGCCGTCCTGCGGCGAGATCCAGCGTTCCGCCACCTGGGCATTGGGATGACGGGCGATGAAATCGCCGATCCCGCGCGGCGTTGCCCAGAGATCGTCGGTCAGGCCGATGGCGAGGATGGGCAGTCTCACCGCTTCGAACCGCGCGGTTTCCGGCAGATCGGGATCGTCGAAGAAATAGTTGCGCATCCGGCACCAGCGGGCCCAGTCGCGAAAGCAGGAGCCGGGGAGCGGCGCGCCGATGCCGAGCCAGCGCGGCGTGTCGCGGGCGAAGAGCGAGACCGGCACGCCGACGAGGTTCATCCGCGCCCAGGCTGCGCGGTCGTCGAGGAACCCGAACCATGCGGTCATGCTGGCGACCATGGCATAGCGCTGGAAGCGTTCCGCAACGCCGGAAAGGCCGAGCGCATGGCCGCCATAGGACTGGCCGACGCCGACCAGCGGGTGACCCGGCGCCTCGGCTTCGAGGGTGGCCTGCGCGGCGGGAAAATCGAGAAGCGCCCAGTCCTTGTAGTTGATCCTGCGCCGCCAGCCCTTTGGCCGGGGCGAGCGCCCGGTGGCGCGATAGTCGTAGGTCAGGACCGCACGCGCGCCGGCTTTGACCAGCGCCCGCGCGAAGCCGGCGTAGAATTCCTGCGGCACCGCCGTCGCCGAGGAAACCAGAACCGACGGCCCCTCGCCATCTCCCTCGAACAAGGTGCCCGCAAGAGGGAAGCCGTCGGTGGTGGAAAAAGCCAGCGCGGTCTCCCGGCTCATCGCCTGCTTGCCGCTGTTGGAACCCCGGCTGGCCCGATCCTCACTGGCCCGGTCTCCACCGGCAAGACCCGCCTCGGTTCGGCCCCTGCCGTCCGCGTCGCTGCCAGCGTCAGCAGCGCTGCGCTGGCCGTTGCCTTCGCGCTGCGCTGCGTTTTCCTGTCCGGGCCTTGCCATGTTCTCCTCCACGCGCAATCCAGCGCGAGGCAGGCTAGCATTTCCCTTTACGTCAAAGTCAAGGGTTGCGTATTGATCCGGCGGCGGCCCTGCTATCTCCGCTGCGGGCGGGGATTTCTCCAGCATCGCGGAAAGCCTCGACCCACGCGCTCGCAGCAAGATGATGTGGAGAGCGGCTGAGGGGGGATCGATCCGAGGCGGAAATGGTCCGTTTCGTGAAGACCTGAACCGACGGATGAAAACGATATCAGGCCGGGAGGGGTCGAGGACGAGCGGCGAAGGCAGTGTCAGCCCGTCTTGCGGCCCCGCCGATCATCGACGCCCGATCCTGCCCGGCTGTCTCCTCTGCTGGCTTGCTACCTACCGCACCACGGTCAGCCGCTCGGCCGCGCGGGTGATGGCGGTGTAAAGCCAGCGCTGGCGGGTGTCCTTGAAGGCGAAACTCTCGTCGAACAGCACGACCTCGTCCCACTGCGAGCCCTGCGCCTTGTGAACGGTCAGCGCATAGCCATAGTCGAAATCGTCGAACCGCTTCTTCTGCTGCCAGGGAATATCGGCGTCGGGGTCCTCGAATGCGGCCTTGAGCAGCTTGATCTTGGCGACGCCGCGGTCGGGGTCGTCCTCTTCCGGCGAAACCAGCAGGTTGATGCCGGGCTTCACCGTCTCGCGCGAGGAGGTCATCACCTTCCACAGCGAACCGTTGAGCAGGCCCTTGGCGGGATCGTTGCGCAGGCAAACCAGCTTGTCGCCGGCCTGCGGATAGGAGGCATTGAAACCTTTCAGCTCGCGCAGGCGCTGGTTGTAGCGCCGCCTTGTGCGGTTGGTGCCGACCAGAACCTGATCGGCAGCCAGAACCATCTCCTGATCGATTTCCGCGCGCGAGATGACCCGCGCCCGGCCGAAATCGCCGGGGACGAGTTCCCTGCCCTCGCGCACGTCGAGCGCCATGCGGATGATCGGGTTGTCCGCCGCCTGACGGTGGATCTCCGTCAGCAAGTGGTCGGGCTCGTGCTCGGTGAAGAAGCCGCCGCCGGAAATCGGCGGCAGCTGTGCTGGATCGCCGAGGACGAGGATCGGCGTGCCGAAGCTCATCAGGTCGCGGCCGAGCTGCTCGTCGACCA
>JBLJBS010000009.1:0-58377 GCA_047637695.1 Aquamicrobium sp.
GCGTGACGAGATCGAGCACGATGTGGTCGTCATTGCCGGTATAGAGCGTGACGCGATCCTCGGCGCCGGCGGCAACGATGCCGCGCACCACGTCGAGCGTGCGGTAGCGGTTGAACGGCGCGACCTTGATGGCGACGACTTCGGGGATCGCCGCGAAGTGCGCCCAGAACTCGGCGTCAAGGTGAAGCCCGCCGACGGCCGGCTGCAGATAGAAGCCGATCAGCGGGATTTCCCTGGCGACCTCTGCGCAATGGGCGATCAGGGCGTCGGTGTCACGGCCCTTCAACGCGGCGAGGCTGAGCAGGCCGGCGTGATAGCCGAGCCGGCGCGCGGTCCGCGCCTCGGCGACGGCCTGGGCGGTCGGGCCGGCAAGGCCGGCGACCATGGCAAGCGGCCGGTCGGTCCAGGCGGCGGCGGTGTCGGCGGCAAGCCGCAGCACCTCGTCGTAGAGACCGGCCTCGCGGATGGCGAACTGGGTGGTATGGACGCCGACGGCGAGCCCGCCGGCGCCGGCGTCGAGATAATAGCGGGTCAGGGCGCGCTGGCGGCGCGGATCGAGCTTCCGGTCGGCGTCGAGCGCCAGCGGATGCGCGGGAATGACCGTACCCGCCTTGAGCAATGCCAGCGCGGCGGCTTCGGTGGAAGGTTTCGTTTCAGCCATTATCCGAACTCCGGGCCGGCGACCGCGAACAGCCGCCGGGGATCGCCAAAGGGTTGCGCCCGCTGGTGCGCCATGCGCGTGAAGCTGCGCTGGACGGAAAAGCCCTGCGCGGAAAGAAAGGCGGCGATGTTGTTCCATGCCGAGAGCACGTCGATGAACAAGGTGCCGCCGACATGATCGAGCAACCGGCGGATCACGTCGAGCGCGCCGGTCTCGCTGCCGGCCAGCACGGGGCCGGCCTGCCAGGCGCGACGTCCGCGGCGGACGAGGCCGTAGCCGTCCGCCGCCTCGGACACGGTGCGCGTATCGGCCCGGGCGGCGAAGTCGGCGAGCAGCGCGCCGCGACCGGCTCCGGCGACGTCGGCATCGAGCGCGATCATGCCGCTCAGCGCTTCCGGAGAGAGTCGGTGTCGCGCGCCCGTGTCAGCGCCGCCTGCCATGCCTTCCCAGCGGTCGAAGGTGAATTGCGGCAGGAAGCCCTGGCGGCGATAGACCTCCGCGCCGGCGGCAGTCGCGTCGAGCACCGGCGTGCGCCCGCCAGCATGCAGGCCGGCGATGCAGCGGTCGACCAGCGCGGTCGCCAGGCCGCGCCGCCGGTAGTCGGCCGTGACCAGAACCATGGAGATGAAGCCGAACGGCCCGTCGAAGGGAAGCTCGGCCGCGCTGGCCACCAGCCGGCCATCGTCATTGCGCAGGCCGTGGACGCGCCCGCGAGCGATGAAGTGCTCCCAATCCGCTTCCGTCTGGTTCCATCCGGCCTCGGTCGAAAGCAGCATCGCGTCGGCGATGTCCGCCTTTCCGAGATCGACGCCGGACAGAGCCTCAGAAGCCGCCATCGCGGACCTCGTATTTCGTCGGCTTGTTGAAGCTCAGGCCATCGCGGGCGACCCAGTCCGCCACCCAGTCGAGCATCACCGAAACCGGCACGCTCGGATAGCCGAACAGGCGCGCCGCTTCCGCCGTGTTGGTCAGCCAGGCTGAAGGCGCCTCGTCGCCGACGAGGTTGGGCTGGACGCCGAGCCGTGCGGCCAGTTCCTGCACCAGCCAGCGCACCGACAGCGTTTCCGGGCCGCTGATGTTGAGCGGCGAGGTCGGCGTCGTGCAATGAAGCAGGCTGCGCAGCGCCTGCGCGTTGGCGTCGCCCTGCCAGATGACGTTGACATGGCCCATCAGCGACAGATCGATCGCCGTTCCGGCCTTGACCCGGCTGGCGAGGTCGAACAGCACGCCATAGCGCAGGTCGATGGCGTAGTTGAGCCGGAACAGCCGGCCCGGCGTGCCGTGAAGGCCGGAGAAATACTCGAACAGCCGCTCGCGGCCGAGGCACGACTGGGCATATTCGCCGCGCGGGCCGGGTGGGGTCGTTTCCAGCGCGCCCTGATGGGCGACGTCGATCAGCGGATAGATGTTGCCTGTCGAGAAGGCGACGATGCGCGACTCGCGGAACGCCTCGGCGACGATGGCAGGCGAATGGACGTTCATGGCCCAGGTCAGCGCCTGATTGCCGGACGAGCCGAACTTGCGCCCGGCCATGAAGATGACGTTCTTCGTCTTGGGCAGGGCCTCGACCTGCGCCCGGTCGAGCAGGTCTGCGGCGATGGTCTCGATGCCCCAGCCTTCAAGCCGCTCGCGCAACTCGGGCTCGCTGAAGCGGGCAACGCCGATGATGCGCTTGCCGGGCGCCGCGTTGCGGGCGAGGCGGGCCAGCGTCGGCCCCATCTTGCCGCCAACGCCGAGGATGATGATGTCGCCGTCGAGGCGGGCCATGTCGGCGACGAGAGCCGCGCTGGGACGGGAGAGGAAATCGTCGAGCTGGTCGACATCGGCGAAGCCGGAAGGCAGCGCATCCGCTGGATCCGATGCCGAAGCGACGGTCAGGCCAGTTGCTACGTTCATGCGCCATCCCCGAAAAAACGTGCCTACGGGAAGCAGGCTAGCGCGACTCAAATTCACTTTCAACCATCTGGTTGAAAAATTGTCACGCCGGCTGCCGACCGCCGGCCTCGGCGATCAGCCGGCGCAGTCTTTCCAATGCGTTGCGGGTCGAGGCGACGGCCGGCGAAAGGTGCGGCTCGATGGCGACCGCCCCATTGTAGCCGTCGGCTGCGAGCGCACGCACCTGGCCTTGCCAATCGACGTCGCCGTCGGCAAGCAGGGTCCACGATCCGTCGGCGAAGCGCCGCGCGTCCTTGAAATGGACGTTGCGGACGAAAGGCCGGACCGCCGCGTAGCCTTCTGGATAGGGCACGTCGCCGTCGATCAGCGCGTTGGCCGGGTCCCAGTTGATGCCGGCATGCGCCGTGCCGACGTGGCCGATGAGAGCCGCCGACCGAGCGCCGGTGTCGGCCCAGTGGCCTTCCTCGGTCTCGATCAGAAAGTCGATGCCGGCCGCGCCGGCACGTTCGGCCGCCTCGGCCAGCGCCTCGACCACGCCTTGCGGCGCATCTCCACCCGCCGCGCCGCCGCGCGAGAAGCTGAAGGAAATGATGGCAGGCGCGTCGATCTCCGCCGCCAGTTCCAACGTTTCCGGCAGCAGCCGGCCGAGATGATCGGCCAGCAGGGCCTTGCGCTCGTGCCACTCCGCAAAAAACCCCGCATCCATCCAGCCGAGATTGGAGCGGGCGGGTTCGCTGTCCGGGAACGGGAACTTGAACAGGCCCGGCGACAGTGCCGTGATCTCGACGCCGAACTCGCGCACCGCGCGAATGAGCCGATGGCGGGAATGGGCGGAGAGCCGGGGCACCCGCTCGCCATAGGCTCCGCGCAGCTCGAAATGACGGACACCCCATTCGAGGCCGAGCTCGAACGCCGTCTCGGGGTCGCCCGAAAGCTCGTCGGTTACGATGCTGATGATCATGTCTTCGCCTCCCGCCAGATCGTTTCGCAGTTTCACGGAGACGGTGAAACGATCTATCTCGTTATTTTTAGGCAATTCCGGACGCAAAACCGCTTCGCACTTTTGCTGGAATTGCTCCAAGGGCCGGCTTCGAAGACTAGCGGCGGAGGTGCAATTTTCAACCGTATGGTTGAAATCAGGGGCGCAGGCCGTTCATGGTCAGGGTGACGATATGCTCGCGATAGGAGGAAATAGCTTCGCGCCGGGTCAGGTCGCGGCCGAAGATCGCCGACATGGTCGAGCCGTTGGCGAAGTAGAAGAAGGTCATGCCGGCGATCGAGACATAGAGTTCCAGCGGGTCGACCCCGGCGCGGAACTCGCCTGCCGCGACGCCGCGCTCCAGCGTCTCGGCGATCAGGTTGAGCAGCGGCGAATTGGTTCGCACCGCCATGTCGGAATCACGCAGATGGCGGGCGCCATGCGCGTTCTCGTCGGCCAGCATGCGGATGAAATCGCGGTGCTCGTCGAGATAGCCGAGCGAGAAGTCGATCAGCCGCACCATGGCCGCGCCCGGCGGCAGCGCCCGCAGATCGAGCTGCTGCTCGAGCGCGCGGATCTCGGAATAGGTCGCCTGAAGCGCCGCCGCGTAGAGCTCGTCCTTGCTGCCGAAATAATAATAGACCAGCTGCTTGTTGGCCTTGGCGCGCCTGGCGATCTTGTCGACGCGCGCGCCTTCGAGGCCCCTTTCGGCAAATTCGCCGCGCGCCGCCGCGAGAATGGCCGCCCTGGTCGCTTCCGGGTTGCGCCGGGTTCGACGGGCGGGCTCAGTGTCCGCCCTGTCGGCAGAAGACATCGCTTTCCTCGTCCTGCTTTATCCGGCTACGGTGCCTGGGCGGCGACGATGCCGCGCAGATAGCCTATCGAACGTGCCGCGCAGGAGGGTCCGTCCGGGAGATGGACGAACGGCTCGACCGCGCTTGCGCCTGCATAGTTCAAGCGACGGAGGGTGTCGAGTATGGCCGCAAAGTCGAGCGTTCCCTCGCCCGGCCCGCGCTGGTTGGCATCGTTGAAATGAACATGATGGATCACGCCGCGCGGAACCCAGCGGTCGAGGGCTGTCAGTATGTCGGCGGTGGTGCCGGTGGCATAGCAGTCGAGCATCGTCGTCAGCGCCGGCGCGCCGATCTCCTCGATGATGGCGACTGCATCGTCGACGGTGCGGATCAGGCCGTCGCGGTCGGTCGGTCCCAACGGTTCGAGCGCATAGACCGCGCTGGATGCTGCCGCGGCCTCGGCTGCGGCGGCGAAATAGGCGAGCGCGCGCTGCCGTCCTTCCTTCTCGCGGCCCCTGGCCAGCAGCCGCTGCTGCGGCGAGCCGTGGATGAGATAGGAGCCGCCGAGCTCGACGCACAATTCGATCAGCCGCTTTGCCACATCGAGCGTTCTCGCCGCGACATCGTCCTCATCCTCGGTGATCGACAGTCCCTGCGGTGCGGAGAGCAGCCAGTGAAGGCCGGCGAGGCGCATGCCCTCGCCATCGGCGACGGCGCGTAATTCCTTCACCGCCGTGCGATCCAGACGATGCGGCTCGGGCGACAGCGTGAAGGGCGCGATCTCCAGGCCGTCATAGCCCGTCTCGCGGGCAAACCGGCACTGGCCGGCGAAATCGAGATCGCGCACCACCTCGTTGCAGAGATAAACCGGCATCCCCTTGCGTCGTGTCATGGTCAGGCTTTCGCGGTTTCATCGGCTGGCGGCGGCATCATGCACCCCGCCGCCGATGTGGCAAGCCTGTGCGGCTCCTCAGGCGGTCTCGCCCTACAATCCGCTTGCCTTGGTGAGGTTGACGCGGAAACGGTCGCGGCGGCGCTGGTATTTGCGCGTCATCTCGGCCGAGGCATGGCCGAGCTGCTTCTGCACATAACGCTCGTCGACCTCGGCCGAGGAGGCGAGGCCGGCGCGCAGCGAGTGTCCGGCGAACAATCGCCCGCGCTCGGCTTCGGGCAGGTCGCCGCGCACGCCGGCGGCAAGGGCTGCGCGCTTGACGAGACGGGCGACCTCCTGATCGTGAAGCCGTTCGGCACCGACCTGCCTGCCCTGACCGGTGACGCGGCGGAACAGCGGCCCGTGGCCGATGCGGGCGAAGGTGAGCCAGGTTTCGAGCGCGACGACCGGGCAGGTGGCGTCCGACGAGCCGCGCCCGACCTCGACCTCGCGCCAGCCGGTCTTGCCGCGCAGCGTCACCAGCATGCCCTTGCCGGGAAAGAACTCGACCCAGCCGCGGCCGTCCTCGGTCTGGTCGCGGCCGACATCGAGACCGGTGATCTCGGACCGGCGCAAGGCCCCGGCAAAGCCGAGAAGCAGCATGGCGCGGTCGCGCAGGCCGCGAAGCGTGCCGCGCGGAAGCGTTTCCAGCATGGCGATCAGGTCCTGCGGCAGGATCGCTTCCTTCTGGCGCGGCGGGGCCGCGTGCCGGTTGCGGATGCCGGCCATGACGGTGGCGACGTGGCGATCCCTGCGGTCGAGCACCAGCCCGCGCTGGCTATAGTTCCAGGACAGCGACGACAGCCGCCGCTCGATGGTCGAGACCGAGCCCGGCCTGCCGTCGCCCGACGCCTCGCCCGAGGCGCAGGCAGTGATGTAGAGGCCGACCACCTGCGGATCGGGCGGCATCAGGGAAAAGCCCTGTCGGCGGCACCAGCTGGAAAAGTGCTTCCAGTCCGATTGATAGGCGCGGCGCGTATTGGCCGAGCTTGCCGCCTCGACATAGGCGCGGGCCTTGTCGGCGAGTGACCCCGGCGACCCGAGCGGCCCGGCCAGCGGCCCGGTTTCGCCGTTGCCGCCGGCGGGCGAGATCTCCTGGCCGTCGCTCCTGCCCATGGCGGCGACGACATCGACGATGTCGGGCATGTCGCCGTCGGGGCGCGCATCGCCGATCGCCGTGTCGTGCCCGGCCGGATGTGGCGATTCGATCTGGTCGATGGGACGGATCATTCCATATACATGCACAGAATCGATCGGAAATGGCAAAACCGGTGCCTGACCTCGGAAATCCCGTCTGCCGGGGGACTGGCCGGAGGACTGGCCGGGGACGGACATTCCTCTATGATCGCGCGATCCCGTCTCCTGCGTTCCCCTTCCTCGGGAGGCATCGTGAATCCAAGGAAAGACCCATGAACGGCGAACTCTCGCAGGACCTGATCGAGGAAGCGCGCCAGTGGCGCCGCGATCTTCATCGCCACCCCGAACTTGCCTATCAGGAGCGCCGGACCGGCGATTTCGTGGCCGGCAGGCTGGCCGAGTTCGGCTTCTCCGTCCGGCGCGGCCATGGCCGCACCGGCGTGGTCGGCACGCTGGCGCGCGGGGCGTCCTCGCGGGCGATCGCGCTCCGGGCCGACATGGACGCGCTGCCGATCGTCGAGGAGACCGGCGCGCCCTATGCCTCGACCGTGCCGGGCGTCATGCATGCCTGCGGCCATGACGGGCACGTCTCGATGCTGCTGGCGGCGGCGCGCCTCGCCAGCCGTCGCGATGATCTCGACGGCGTGCTGCATGTCATCTTCCAGCCTGCCGAGGAGGTCGAGGGCGGCGCCCGCACCATGATCGAGGACGGTCTGTTCGATGACGTCGCCACCGACAGCGTCTACGGGCTGCACAACTGGCCGGCGCTGGCCCCCGGCATCGCTGTCGCCCGCGACGACGCGATGATGGCGGCGTTCGCGACGTTCGAGATCGACATCATCGGCCGTGGCGCGCATGGCGCGATGCCGCATGAGGGCGCCGACCCGGTTCTGGCGGCGGGGCAGACGATCGCCGCGCTGCAGTCGGTCGCCTCCCGGAACGTGTCGCCGCTGCGCGCGGCCGTGCTGTCGGTGACGAAGGTGCATGGCGGCGACGCCTTCAACGTCATTCCCGAAAAGGTGACGCTGGGCGGCACGACGCGCTGGTTCGAACCGGAGGTCGGCGATCTGATCGAGGACAGGATGGGTGCGCTGGTCGCGAGCGTCGCCGAAGGCTTCGGCTGCCGGGCGCAGTTGCGCTACCAGCGGCGCTATCCGGCGACGCGCAACGACCCGTCCCGCGCCGCGATCCTGCGCGCGGCGGCGGCGCAGGCCGGCCTTCAACTGGCCGATGCCGAGCCGAGCATGGCGGCGGAGGATTTCGCCTTCATGCTGGAAGCGAAGCCCGGCGCCTATGGTTGGCTCGGAGCGGGCAGGGAGGGCGACAATCCCGGCCTGCATTCCCCGCGGTTCGATTTCAACGACGCGGTGCTCCCGGACGGCATCCGGCTGTGGGATCGGTTGGTGGGCCGGGAACTCGCCGGCGCCTAAATCCGGCGGTCCACCGGTCGATCCCGTTTCGGAACCGACGCGGCCCCGATCCGCCCCCATATCAGGGCTGTTGTGCCGCACCCCCCCCCCCCTTCCGCACCCCTCGTGGCCGGGCTCATGAGCAACAACGACCGGCGATTCCGCCAGAAGGCCGGGGCGACCATCGATGAAGTCGCCGACGCCTATGGCAAGCCGGCGCACGCCCCCGGCACCGACCCGATTGCTCGCCGCCAACCTTGATGCATTGCGCCGCTCCATCCCATGGACGTCCGCCGCTTGACGGACGGCTGCCAGTCCGACGGGGGCCGGTTGCCGGTGTTTTGTCGCCTGCATTCTGGCCGGGACCCGCGTTGACAGCCGCCGGCAAAGCCTCTAGTCAATCACTCGATTGAATCAGTTGATAGAACGCGATGAGCACCGCTGCCCGAATCCTGGAAGTCGCAGAAGAGATGTTCGCCAGCCAGGGATACCGCGCCGTGTCCCTGCGCTCGATCATGCGGGCCTGCGAAGTGAACATCGCGGCGATCCACTATCATTTCGGCTCGAAGGAGGCCCTGCTGGAGCGCATCTTCGAACTCCACTGCTCGCCGATGAACGAGGAGCGCATGCGGCTTTTGGCGGCATGCGCGCCGGCGCCGGGGCGGCCGCCGATGCTCGAACAGATCCTCGAGGCCTATCTGCGGCCCGCGCTCAACCCCGCGGACGGCGACGAAAGGGCGCGCCGTTTCATGCGGCTGCGCGCGGCGATCGCCCATGAGCAGATGGACCTGTCGCAACAGCTGGTCGCCAAATATTTCAACGAAGTCACCGGCAAGTTCGTGCAGGCACTGGCGGCGGAACTCGGACATCTGCCGGACGAGGATTTCTACTGGCGGTTCCATTTTCTGCTCGGCGCACAGTACTACACGCTGGCCAATCCGGGCCGTATCCAGGTGATCTCCAACAATGCCTGCGACCCGTCGGACGCCGACCGGGCGGTGGGCGAGCTCGTGGCCTTCGCTGCCGCCGGCTTCCGGGCTGCGCGGGCGGCCCGGCCGGCCGCGGCCGACGATCGAACATTCGCTTAACAAGGATCAATCATGCCTGCCCCGCAGCTTTCCGCGCGCGTCTCCTCGCTCAAGCCGTCGGCGACCGTTGAACTGACAGAGCGCGTCCGCGTCGCGCGCGCCTCCGGCCGCCAGATATTCGGGCTTTCCAGCGGCGACCCGAACATCGATACCGATCCGCGCATCATCGAGGCGGCCGCGCGTGCGATGCGTGTCGGCGACACCCATTACGGTCCGTCGGCCGGCAGCCTTGCCCTGCGCGAGGCGATCGTGGCGCGCGAGGCGCGACTGTCGGGCACGACCTATGATCCGGCCGACATCATCGTCGCTCCCGGCGGCAAGTTCGCGCTGATGACCGCGCTGATGGCCATGGTCGATCCCGGCGACGAAGTGCTGGTTCCCGTGCCGGGCTGGGTGAGCTACGGGCCGTGCGTGCGCATGTGCGGCGGCACCCCGGTTCCCCTGCAGATGCTCGACACCATCGACGTCGCGGCGATCGAGCGGGCGATCACGCCGCGAACCCGGGCGATCATCCTGAACTCGCCGGTCAATCCCACGGCCCGCGTCCTGCCCGAGGCCGAATTGCGGCAGGTCGCCGAGCTGGCGCGCCGGCACGGCTTCTGGGTGATCTTCGACCAGGTCTACCGCGACCTCGTGCACGATGGGGCGTTTCCCTCGATGCAGGGCATCGAGGACATGCGCGACCGGACCTTCGTCGTCGACAGCATGTCCAAGACCTTCGGCATGACCGGCTGGCGCCTCGGCTATCTCGCCTTGCCGCAGGGCCTGTCCAAGGCGGTGGTGAAGTTCATCCAGCATTCGATCTATTGCGTGCCGGGCTTCGTCCAGGCGGCCGGCGTCGAGGCGCTCAACCTCTATGACAAACTCGTTCCCGGCTATCGCCGGACGTTCGAGACGCGGCAGAAGCGCGCCGCCGCCAGCCTGAATGCGATCCCCGGCATTTCGTGCCCGGTGCCGACCGCTACCTTCTACCTCTTTCCCGCAGTCGAGGGCGACGAGATCGAGATCGCGCGCCACTGGCTCGATACGGTCGATGTCGCCGTGCTGCCGGGATCTTCATTCGGAGACGCCGGCAAAGGGCATCTCCGATTGTCCGTCACCTGCTCCGATGCCGAACTGGACGAGGCGCTCGCGCGCATCGGACGGGCCGGCCTGCCGGGCAACAGCTGAATACAAACACAAACAACCGAGGTGAACAGATGAACATGCGCAGATTTTTCGTTGCAGGCTTGTGCAGCCTGATGGTTGCGGCCGTTGCCGCGCCCTCCGTATCTTCGGCCCAGACCGCCAACACCGTCGAGGAGATCAAGGCGCGCGGCAAGCTGCTGGCCGGCGTCAAGTTCGATACGCCGCCCTTCGGCTTCCTCGGCGACGACAACAAGCCGGTCGGCTTCGACCTCGATCTCCTGTCGAAGGTCGCCGACAAGATCGGCGTGCCGGTCGAGTTCGTCAGCGTCACCTCGCCCACCCGCATCCCGATGCTGGTCAGCGGCAATGTCGATGTCGTCGCCGCTTCGATGACCCACACGCTCGAGCGCGACCGCACGATTGACTTCTCGATCACCTACTACACCGGAGGCCAGGCGCTGATCGTCAAGTCGGGCAGCGACGTCACCGGCCTCGAAAGCCTCGCCGGCAAGCAGGTGGCGGTGCAGCAGGGCACCACGCTCGAGAAGAACATCGCGGCCGCCGCACCGGAAGCCAAGCTCGTCGGCTTCAAGGATTACAACAGCGCCTGGCTCGCCCTGGTGCAGGGCCGCGTCGACGCGCTGACCGGCAGCCTCAACATCCTTCAGGGCTTCGCCAAGGAAAACAAGGACTACCAGATCGTCGGCGATATCTTCAGCACCGAGCCGTTCGGCATCGGCGTGCGTCAGGGCGATTCCGCCATGCGCGACCTCGTCAACGAGACGCTGCAGGAGCTGTGGAAGTCGGGCGAATATCGCGAGCTCTACATGAAGTGGTTCGGCGAAGAGCCGCGCTACCCGCTCGAAATCTGGCCCTGATCCGGCTCATCCGGCGAAAGAGCGGGACATGTCCTATCAATTCGACTGGGGACCGATCTGGGAAAATCGTCAGGCCATTCTCGATGGCCTGACGATGACGATCCTGCTCTCCTTTGCCGGCCTTGCCCTGGCGTTGGTGCTCGGCCTCCTCGTCGGCACGTTGGGCGCGTCGCGCTCCCGCGTCGCGCGTGTCGCCTCGGCGGTCTTCGTCGAGTGCATGCGCAATGTCCCGCTGCTGATCCACATGTATCTGTGGTACATGGCGCTGGCCTTTCTGCGGCTGCCGCCGTTTCTGTGTGCCGTGCTCGGCCTCACCTTCTATTCGAGCGCCTATGTCGCCGAAGTGGTGCGGGCGGGCATCGGCGGCATCCCGCGCGGCCAGACGCAGGCCGCCGAAGCGTCGGGCCTGCGGCCGTGGCAGGTGCGCCTGCTCGTCATCTATCCGCAGGCGCTGCGCAACATCGCGCCCTCGCTCGCCAGCCTGTCGTCGCAGCTCATCAAGGATTCGTCGCTGGCCTCGGTCATCGCCGTCGCCGAGCTGACCTATCAGGCGGGTTCGATCGAGGGACAGACCTTCAGGACCTTCGAGGTCTACATCACCATCGCGCTGCTTTATCTCGCACTGGTCACGATCGTCAGCCGCGGCCTTATGAGCATACCCGGCCTTCGCGAGGCGCCGCAGATGCGCAAGGTGTCCGATGCCTGACGTCATCTTGAACAACCTGCCGTTCCTGATCGCCGGCCTGCGCAACACGCTGCTGCTCGCCGTCATCGGCATAGCGGGCGGAACGGCGCTGGGCCTCCTTCTGGCCATCCTGCGCTACCTGCGCGTGCCGGTGCTGGGCGTCCTCGCGACGGCCTATATCGAGATCGTCCGCGGCATTCCGCTGCTGGTCATGCTGTTCATCTGCTTCTTTGCCCTGCCGGCCCTGTTCGGCTACCGGACCACGGGCTTCGCGGCGGCAGGCCTCGGCTTCTCGCTGTTCATCGCCTCCTATCTCGCCGAGGAATTCCGCAGCGGCCTGCGCACGGTGCGGCCGGGTCTGACCCAGGCCGGCCTCGCCACCGGGCTGCGGCCAGGCCAGGTGTTCCGACTCATCGTCCTGCCGCAGGCGATCCGGCGGGCGATACCGCCGCTGTTCAGCCAGTATGTGCGGCTGCTCAAGTTCACTTCGGTCGCCTCGGTGATCGGCGTCCAGGAACTGACCGGCAGCGCGATGCTCGTCAATGCCCGCGACTTCCAGCCGATCGTCATCCTCGGCAGCGTCGCGCTCACCTATCTCGTCATCTGTTCTTCCCTCTCCTTCGTCGGCCGGCTGCTCTATGCGCGGCTCGCCGTCCGAAGCTGAAAGCCTGGCCCATGAACGCTTTTCCCGTGAACACTTCCCCGCTGATCTCGCTCAAGAATGTTTCCAAGCACTATGGTTCGAACCCGGTCCTGCGCGATTGCTCGCTGACGGTCGAACGCGGCGAGATCGTCGTCGTCTGCGGCCCTTCCGGCTCGGGCAAGAGCACGCTGATCAAGACCATCAACGGGCTCGAGCCGTACCAGTCGGGAACCGTTAGCTTCGAAGGCAAGGTGGTCGGGGACAGGTCGACCGACCTGCCGCGGCTGCGCGCCCGTATCGGCATGGTCTTCCAGAGCTTCGAGCTTTACCCGCACATGACGGCGCTGAAGAACGTCATGCTGGCGCAGGTTCACGTGCTGAAACGCTCCCGCGCCGAGGCCGAGGCGCGGGCGCTCGAACTGCTGGCCAAGGTCGGGCTGAGCGAACGCGCCCATGCCTTTCCCGCCAACCTGTCCGGCGGCCAGCAGCAGCGCGTCGCAATCGCCCGCGCGCTCGCGCTCGATCCGATCGCGATGCTGTTCGACGAGCCGACATCGGCGCTCGATCCGGAGATGATCAACGAGGTGCTCGACGTCATGGTCTCGCTCGCCCGCGAAGGCATGACCATGGTGGTGGTAACGCACGAGATGGGCTTTGCCCGCCGCGTCGCCCGCCGCGTCGTGTTCATGGACGAGGGCCGGATCGTCGAGGACCGCCCGAGTGACGAGTTCTTCAGCGCGCCGGACACCGAACGGGCCCGCGCCTTCCTTTCGAAGATCATCGCACACTGAGGAGTAATGGAATGCAGCGCGCCATTCCCTGCATGCTGATGCGGGGGGGCACCTCCAAGGGTGCCTACTTCCTTGCGTCGGACATACCTTCGGAAATTGCGGCGCGCGACGCGGTCCTGCTCGCCGCGCTCGGCTCCCCCGATCCGCGCCAGGTCGACGGCATAGGCGGCTCACATCCGCTGACCAGCAAGGTCGCGATCGTGTCGCGCTCGAACGAGCCCGGCATCGACATCGACTTCCTGTTTGCGCAGGTGTCGGTCAGCGAGGCGAAGGTCGACACCACGCCGAATTGCGGCAACATCCTTGCCGGTGTCGGCCCCTTCGCCATCGAGCGCGGGCTCGTGGCCGCGGCCGGCGATGTCACCAGCGTGTGCGTGCGGACGCTCAACACCGGCACCGTCGCCGAAATGCAGGTCCAGACGCCGGGCGGGCGGGTCGACTATCAGGGCGATGCGAGGATCGACGGCGTGCCGGGCACCGCCGCTCCCATCCCCATCAGCTTCCTCGATGCCGAAGGGTCGGTTTGCGGCGCGCTGCTGCCGACCGGCAACGTCGTCGATGTCGTCGACGGCATCGCCGTGACCTGCATCGACAACGGCATGCCGGTGGCGATCGTCAGCGCGGCGGCGCTGGTCAAGACCGGCTACGAGACGCCGGCAGAGCTGATGGCCGACCACGAGATGCGTGCGCGGATCGAGGCGCTGCGGCTCCGGGTCGGACCGATGATGAACCTCGGCGACGTCACCGAAAAGGTGGTGCCGAAGATGGTGCTGGTGGCGCCGCCTGCCGCCGGCGGCCATATCTCGACGCGCAGCTTCATCCCCCATGAGTGCCACAGCGCCATCGGCGTCTTCGCGGCGGTTTCGGTGGCCACCGCCTGCGTGCTGCCGGGTTCGCCGGCACATGAGGCCGCGCTCCTGCCCGAAGGCAGCGTCAAGACCATGTCGGTCGAGCACCCCACCGGAGAATTCACCGTGCGGCTCGAGGTCGACGAGGCGGGCGAACGTCCGGCGATCGTCCGCGCCGGCCTGCTGCGCACCGCCCGCGCGCTGATGGACGGCGCGGTTCTGGTGCCCGAGAGCGCCTTTTCCCGATAACCCGCAATCAAGCAGCCGCGAGGCTGGAAGAAAGGACTGTTCCCATGACCAAGCAGAAGACAGGTCTCGTCGTCACCGCCCATCCGGGCGATTTCGTCTGGCGCGCCGGCGGGGCCATCGCTCTGCACGTCAAGCGCGGCTATCGCGTCAAGATCGTCTGCCTTTCCTATGGCGAGCGCGGCGAGAGCCAGTTCGCCTGGAAGAAGGGCGACCAGACGCTGGAACAGGTCAAGAGCGCGCGCAAGACGGAAGCCGAAAAGGCGGCCGCCGTTCTCGGCGCGGAGATGGAGACGTTCGACGCCGGCGATTATCCGCTGCGGGTGACGCCGCAGATGCTCGACCGTCTGATCGACATCTTCCGCGAGGAGAACCCCTCCTTCGTGCTCACCCATTCGCTGGAAGACCCCTACAATGTCGACCACCCCGAGGCGACACGCTTTGCACAGGAGGCGCGCATCATCGCCCAGGCCATGGGCCACAAGCCGAACGCCGACTACAATTACAGCGCGCCGCCGGTATTCCTGTTCGAGCCGCACCAGCCTGAAATGTGCAATTTCAAGCCGAACGTCATCCTGAACATCGACGAGGTCTGGGAGCAGAAATACGAGGCGTTCCAGATTCTCGCGGCGCAGAAGCATCTGTGGGAATATTATACGCGCGTCGCGCTCCAGCGCGGCATGCAGGGCGGCCGCAACAGCGGCAAGGCCATGACCTATGGCGAGGCCTACCAGCGCCTGTTCCCGATGGTTCTGGAGGAACTGGCATGAAGCCGACCGTCGTCGTCAATCCGCCGCGCGCGGCGCTCGACCTTGTCGACCGGCTGGGCGGTCTCGGCGTGGCGACCGCGCACGAGGCCTATGGCCGGCAGGGGCTGATGAAGCCCTATATGCGGCCGATCTACCCGGGCGCCCGCGTCGCGGGCACGGCCGTGACGGTGCTTGCCCAGCCGGGCGACAACTGGATGATCCACGTCGCCATCGAGCAGTGCCGGCCCGGCGACCTTCTCGTCGTCGCGGTCACCGCCGACAATGGCGACGGGATGTTCGGCGATCTCCTCGCCACCTCGCTGACGGCGCGCGGCGGTCGCGGGCTGATCATCGATGCCGGCTGCCGCGACGTGCGCGACCTGACGGAAATGGGCTTTCCGGTGTGGTCGCGGTCGATCAGCGCGAAGGGAACGGTCAAGGCGACGCCGGGATCGGTCAACGTGCCGGTGGTCTGCGCCGGCGCCCTCGTCCATCCCGGCGACGTGATCGTCGCCGATGACGACGGCGTCCTCGTCGTTGCCCGCAAGGATGCGGAACAGGTCGCCATCGTCGGCGAGAAGCGCGTGGCCAACGAAGGCGACAAGCGCGCCAGCCTCGCGGCGGGCACGCTGGGGCTCGATCTTTACGACATGCGCGATACGCTGGCCAAGGCCGGCCTGACCTATGTCGATTACGATGCGTGGAAGAAGGCGAACGCCGACTAACCCCGGCAACCGGGCAAGCGGCAAATCCGCTCAGGCATCGGGGTTCAGGCCGGCGTGATCGATGCCGGTTTTCCTGCCCAAAAGGAAAGGATTATAGACCGGAGGCCGGGAAGCCAGGCTATTCCCGGCTCCGGTCGACCGATGCGCATGTCTGTTTGAGAACATGCCCGGAAAATGCCGCCATCCGATATTTGCCGGAAAATTGCTCGCTGCTCTGCCGGAAATTTGGATGGCTATTTCTTAAGATCGCCGGTGGCGCGGCTATCCTGAACCCATGACGGAACAAGTCCTCCCAAGCCTGTCCGCTCATGAAACCGATTGTTCAGGAGACCAACATGACATTCCTTACCAAGGCAGGCTTCGGCTGGACGAAGACGCTGACCCCCACAGTTGCGCTCGCCGCCGCGCTCGTCTCTGGCGGCGCGCAGGCCGGCCCGACCCTCGATCGGATCGAGAGCCGTGGCGCGATCAAGGTCGGCGTCGGCACCACCCCCGGCTTCTTCGCGCCGGATTCCAGCGGACGCTGGCAGGGCTTCTTCATCGATTACGGCCGGGCGCTGTCGATCGCCGTGTTCGGCGATCCCGACAAGGTCGAGTTCACCTCGTCCTCGCCGCAACAGCGGCTGCCGGCGCTTCAGGCTGGCGAATTCGACGTGCTGCTTTCGGGCGTCACCGTCACCATCACCCGCGCCTTTCAGCTCGGCTTCCATTTCGGCCCGACCATCTTCTATGACGGCCAGGGCATTCTGGTGCGCAAGGACCTCGGCGTCGAGAAGGCGGCCGATCTCGACGGCGCCACCATCGGCATCCAGAGCGGCACCACGGGCGAGTTGAACATCGCCGACTTCTTCCGCAAGAGCGGCCATTCCTTCACTCCCGTCACCATCGAGGATACGAGCGAGTTCATCGCCGCGCTCGAATCCGGCCGCGTCGATGCGATCACGCAGGATTCGTCCGACCTCGTCGGCAAGCGCACGCAGCTGAAGAAGCCGGACGACTATGTGCTGCTGCCGGAGCGCCTGTCGAAGGAGCCGCTGGCTCCGGCAATCGCCGGCGGCGACGACCGCTGGCTCGAGATCGTCAACTGGACGGTCAACGCCACGATCCAGGCCGAGGAATGGGGCATCACCAGCCAGAATGTCGACGAATTCCTGAAGAACGAGGATCCGGCGATCCAGCGCTTCCTCGGCGTCGACCCTTCGCTCGGCCAAGCCATCGGCCTCGATCCGAAATGGGCCTACAACATCATCAAGACCGTCGGCAATTACGGCGAGATCTATGCGCGCCATCTGACGCCGCTCGGCTGGGAGCGGGGCTACAACAGCCTGTGGACCGATGGCGGCCTGCTCTACTCGCCGCCGTTCCGCTGAGACCGGGCACGCCGGACGATCATGACGATCCTTCACGACAGCGCGCCGGGCCTGAAGAGGCCCGGCGCATTGGGTCGGGCGGTTCTGTGGTGGGGGCCGCATCCGCTGGCGCAGGCGGCCGTTATCCTCGCCATCGTCGTGCCGTTCTGGTTGCTCGCCGCCAGCGTCTCCGTCTCGATGGCGCGCATCGGCATCAATCCCGGCTTCGGTTTCCTCGGCCGCTCGGCCAATTTCGAGATCGGCGAGCAGGCCATACCCTTCCGCGCCGGCGATACCTATGCGCGGGCGATGCTGGTCGGCCTCATCAACACGCTGAAGGTGGCGGCACTCGGCTGCGTCCTGGCCACGATCCTCGGCGTCGTCCTCGGCGTCGCCGGGCTGTCCGGCAATCTGCTGCTGGCAGGGCTGGTGCGCGGATATGTCGAGATCGTGCGCAACACGCCGCTGCTGCTGCAGCTGTTCTTCTGGATTTCGCTCGCGCAATCGCTGCCGTCGCCGCGCCAGGCGCTGTCGGCCTTCGACACGATCTATCTCACCAATCGCGGGATCTTCGTGCCGGGACTGTCGATCGATGGCGCGACGGCGGCGACATGGGCGGGGCTGGGCCTCTCCGCCGGCGGCTTCGTCGCAGCATTTGTCGTGCTGGCGCGCCGCTCGGCGCTGACCGTCCTGCGGCTCGCGGCACTCGCCTTGGCGGCAATCACGGCGGCGCTTCTTTCTTTCCGCCTGACCGGCGCGGCCTCGTCCCTGGCGGTACCGGCGCTGTCCGGCTTCAACATTCGCGGCGGCTGGAGCCTTTCGCCGGAATTTGCCGCGCTGCTGACCGGGCTGACCGTCAAGTTCTCCGCCTCGATCGCCGAGATCGTCCGCGCCGGGATCGAATCGGTCAAGCAGGGTCAATGGGAAGCGGCGCGCGCGCTGGGCCTGCATGACGGCCAGATCATGCGGCTGATCGTGCTGCCGCAAGCGCTCAGGGTCATCACGCCGCTGACGACATCGAACTATCTCGACCTGACCAAGGATTCGAGCCTCGCCGTCGCCATCGGCTATCCCGACCTCGTCAGCGTGGTCAACACCACCGCCAACACCACCGGGCAGGCGTTCGAGGCGCTCGTCATCCTCCTCGCCGCCTTTCTGACGCTGAACCTGATCCTTTCGGCGCTGATGAACTTCTACAACAGCCGCGTCGCGTTGCGCGGGGGCGGGCCGGCATGAGCGTGCTCGAAGTTCAATCCCCCGCAGGCGTCGGCGCGAACCCCGCGCCCTGGGTTTTGCGGGCGGGTCGCCGGCTGGCGGCGGGGCTGTTCGGCAGTCGGCTTAACACCGTGCTCACCGTCGCCACGGCAGCACTCCTCGCATGGATCGTGCCGCCGTTCCTGCGCTGGAGCATCCTCGATGCGACCTGGAACGGCACGGCGGCGGACTGCGCCGCCGGGGCCGGAGCCTGCTGGGCCTTTATCGGCGCAAAGCTGCGCTTCGTCCTGTTCGCCTTCTATCCGCAGGACCTGCACTGGCGGCCGGCGCTGGTCGTCGTCCTTTTTCTCGGCCTCGTCACCGTCACGGCGATGCCGCGATTCTGGCATCGCGGGCTGCTTTCGGGCTGGGTCGCGGTCATCACCGGGTCATGGTTGCTGATGGCCGGATGGCCGGGTTTCCTGCGTCCCGTGCCGTCGAACCAGTGGGGCGGCCTGCCGGTGACGCTGCTGGTCTGGACCGTCTGCTTCGCGCTTGCCATGCCGCTCGCCGTCCTGCTGGCCTTGGCGCGGCGTTCGGCGATGGGCGCCCTGCGCACGCTCGCCGTCGCCTATATCGAGCTGATGCGGGCGACGCCGATGGTGGCGATCCTCTATGTCGCGATGCTGATCGTGCCGATGGCGCTGCCGGATGGCATGGCGCTCGACAAGACCTTCCGCGCCATGATCCTGATAACCCTGTTCTGGGCGGCCTATCTCGCGGAGGTGGTGCGCGGGGGCCTCCAGACCATCCCCCCCGGCCAGTACGAGGCGGCGACGGCGCTGGGGATCGGCTACTGGCGCTCGATGCAGCTCGTCATCCTGCCGCAAGCGCTGCGGGTGGTCATTCCCGGCCTGGTCAACCTCGCCATCGGCTTCCTGCTCGCCACCTCGCTTCTCGCCGTCATCGGCATCTTTGATCTGCTCAACGCGGCCAAGGCATCGGCCACCGACCCGCAATGGCTGGGCTTCTATGACGAGGCCTATCTGCTCGCCGCCGCCATCTATTTCGCGCTGTGCCTGACCGGGTCGCGCTACAGCCGCTGGCTGGAGCGCAGGCTGTCGGGAAAACCGCGGTGAAATCTTCAGTGCAAACCAGCTGCCCGCCAAGGAGACAGACATGACCATCCATTCCAGCATCGCGACCCTGCCTTTCGTCGATATCGGGCGCTTCCATGCCGGCCCGCAGGAGCGCGAAAAATTCATCGCCGAATTGCGCGCCATCCTGCACGATCACGGCTTCTTGTACCTGACCGGCCATGGCGTCGATCCGCATCTGATCGCGAACGTGGTCGCCACCGCCAAGAAGTTCTTTGCGCTGCCGGTCGAGGAGAAGCTGAAGATCGAGATGGTGAAGTCGCCGCATTTCCGCGGCTACAACCGCGCCGGGGCCGAGCATACGCGCGGCGAGAAGGACTGGCGCGAGCAGCTCGACATCAACACCGAAGGCGATGCCGTGCCGGACGTGCCGGCCGACAAGCCGTGGCTATACCTGCGCGGGCCCAACCAGTGGCCGGACGAGGCCTTGCCGGAGCTGAAGCCGTTGCTCCTCGCCTATCAGGCCGAGGTGACCCGGATCGGCATCGATGTGCTGAAGGCGATCGCAGTGGCGCTCGGCCAGCCCGAGGACGCCTTCGCGCAGATCTACGAGCCGTCGCCGTCGCAGCTTCTGAAGATCATCCGCTATCCCGGCCGCGATGCCGCCGGCAGCGACCAGGGCGTCGGCGCCCACAAGGATGGCGGCTTCGTCACCGTTCTGCTGCAGGACACGGTGCCGGGCCTGCGCGTTCGCACCGAGGACGGCGAGTGGATCGACGCGCCGCCGGTGCCGGGCACATTCGTCATCAACACCGGCGAGCTTCTGGAACTGGCCACCAACGGCTTCGTCCGCGCCGACGTCCACGACGTCGTGGTGCCGCCGGCCGGCACCGAGCGCTTCTCGGTCGCCTTCTTCCTCGGCGCGCGCTACGACGCCACCATTCCCGTCATCGACCTGCCGGAAGAGCTGCGGCGCAAGGAGCGCGGCATCACCGTCGATCCGTTGAACCCGATCTTCCGCGAGGTCGGCATCAACCATCTGAAGAGCCGGCTGCGCTCTCATCCCGATGTCGCGCAGGCGCATCACGCTGCGCTGGTGGAGAAGCTGTTCGGCAAGGCCGGCTGATCTGGTTGCAAAGATGGGGGCGGGCCGGGAACCGCCCCCTGTTTGCCAGACAGGGCAGGCGGTCAGAGCGTCAGCAGGCCGGCGTCGAGGACGAAGCCCGAGCCGGTGACGAAGCGGCTCCTGTCGCTGGCCAGGAACAGCACGGCCTCGGCCACGTCTTCCGGCTCGATCCACGGGACCGGCAAAAGATTGCCGGCCGAACGCTCGGCGATCTCCTGCGGCGTCGTTCCCTCCATGGCGGCGAGGCCGTCATTCATCGGCGTGTTGACGCCGGTGGGATGGATGGTGACGACGCGGATATTGTCGGCCGCAAGCTCGATCGCCAGCGATTTGGCGAGGCCGACGAGGCCGAACTTCGACGCCGAATAATGCGACATCCGGTTCAGGCCGCGCAGGCCGGCGATCGACGAGTTGAACAGGATGACGCCACTGCCCCGCGCCTTCAGATGCGTGATGACGTGCTTTGCGACCAGCCAGTTGCCCTTGAGATTGATGTCGAGCACCGTATCCCACTGGTCTTCGGTCAGTTCGTGCGCAAGCCCGTAGGCGGCGACGCCGGCATTGCCGAACACGATGTCGAGACCGCCGAAAGCTTCCACCGTGCGCTCGATGGCAGAGCGGACATCGGCCGCGCTGCGGACGTCGCCGCTGAGCGGCAGGAACGATCCGCCGAGCGCGGCGATGTCGTGCTGCAACCGTGCCAGCGCGTCGGAGGTCCGGGTCACATAGGCGGGATAGCCGATCGTCTCGCCGAGGTCGAGGCCGGCGACCTTCGCGCCCTGCCGCGCGAAGGCGAGCGCCGCGGCCTTGCCCTGGCCGTTGGCCGCGCCGGTGATGAAGACGACCTTGCCGTCGAACTCGCCCGCCATTTCACGCCTTCCTGTAAGGTTCGAGCTCGGGATCTGCCGTGACCCCGACGACGTTGTTGAAGATGTTGGTCGCGATCATCAGTCCGGCGAAAGCGACGAGGTCGACCCGTGTCGTCTCGTCGTAGCGGGCCCTGATCCGCGCCCAGATATCCTCCGGGACGGCATTTGAATCGCGCGCGATGGCGCGGCCGAAGTCGACCAGCAGCTGTTCTTCCTCCGTCGGCTCGAATTCGTCCGGCGAGAAGCCGGCATCGATCAGCGCCCGGCGGAAGAACAGGGTGCAGATCAGGCAGTCGCTCTGCGATGAAATGGCATGCGAATAGAGCCAGAAGGCACGGTCGGGCAGCACTTTCGCCAGCTCCTCCCTCAGCGTGTACCACTCCATATAGGCGCGATAGGCAGGCGGAGAGTGCATCAGCGTGCGCTTCATGTTGGTGACGTGGCCGCGCCTGGCGATCTCCTCGTCATGGGCGGCACGGACGCAAGCTGCCGCTGTCTCGTAATCGATCTGGCTGATGTGGGGCATGTCGTCCTTCCTTTGGCTGACGCAGTCTAGCGTTCCACGCGGGGCGACAGGAGAAACGACGCTCCGTCCGCACCGCCGGGGGAGGAAAATTTCTCCCTCGCGCTGGCGGCCGGCCGCATCCGGTTGCGCACCGGCCGTTCCCGCCGGGAAATCGGCGCAGGCAAAAAGATTTGCCTCCGACCATGTCCAGACGGGCGGAATTTTCACGGGGGCGGCTGTGTTTGGTGCAAGACGGCATCGCCTGACCTGCTTTCCTGTGTGATCGTAATCACGGTTCAGTGAACAAGATGTGGAGGCGAGAATGAAATTCTCCGCGCGGCGGCGCCGAATATCTTCGGAAACGGAGAAAAATATTTCCGCTTCATTTCGCGATGATGTGCGCTCTTCTCATGAGCTGGGCGCCTGCAGTTTCAGCTTCCTGCATTTTCACCCCGAAGGGCACCAGATTCTCCAGAACCTGATCGAGGCGACCTCCGGCCCCTTCCGCCGGGTCGCCTGAGCATCGCGATCTCTTAAATACGGACACCGACATGACGCTTGAACACCTGAAACCCGAGACGCTGGCGCTGCATGGCGGGACCTATCGCGCCGATCCCGCGAGCGGCGCGGTCGCCGTCCCGATCTACCAGACCACCTCCTACCAGTTTCGCGATGCCGACCATGCCGACAGGCTGTTCTCGCTCGACGAGGACGGGCACATCTACACCCGCGTCTCGAACCCGACGCAGGATGCCTTCGAGCAGCGACTGGCCGCGCTGGAAGGCGGCGCGGCGGCGGTGGCGCTGGCATCCGGGCAGACGGCTTCGGCCTTCTCGGTCCTCAACCTCGCCGGCGCCGGCGACAACATCGTGTCCTCGACCAATCTCTACGGCGGCACCTGGGCGCTGTTCGCGGCGTCGCTGAAGCATTTCGGCGTCGAGGTCCGCTTCGTCGACCCGGCGGACCCGGAGAACTTCCGCCGCGCCACCGACGCGCGAACCCGCGCCTATTATGCGGAATCGCTGCCCAATCCGAAGCTCGACGTGTTTCCGATCCGGGAAGTGGCCGATATCGGCCGCTCGCTCGGCGTGCCGCTGATCGTCGACAACACGGCCGCGCCCCTCATCATCCGCCCGCTCGAGCACGGCGCGGCCGTGGTGGTCTATTCGGCGACCAAATATATCGGCGGTCACGGCACCACCATCGGCGGCGCGGTCATCGACGGCGGCAATTTCCCCTGGGAAGAGCATGCCGGCCGCTTCCCGACGCTCAACCAGCCCGACCCGTCCTATCACGGCAAGGTCTGGGTCGAGGCGGCGAAGGCGCTGGGGCCTGTCGCCTACGCCTTGCGCGTGCGCACCGTGCTTTTGCGCGATGTCGGCGCCGCGATCAGCCCGTTCAACGCCTTCCTGCTGCTTCAGGGGCTGGAGACGCTGCCGCTGCGCATCCGCCAGCACAACAACAACGCCGTTAAGGTGGCGGATTTCCTGCACAACCATTCCAAGGTCGGAAAGGTGATCTTCCCGCGCTTCCGGACCGGCGAGGAGAAGCGCCGCGCCGATGCCTATCTGCGGCCCGGCAGCTACGGCGCGCTGGTCGGCTTCGAGCTGAAGGACGGGCGCGAGGCCGGCCGCCGCTTCATCGATGGGCTCCAGCTTTTCTATCATGTCGCCAATATCGGCGATGCGCGCTCGCTGGCCATCCATCCCTCGACGACGACCCATTCGCAGCTGTCCGAGGCCGACCAGCTCTCGGCCGGCGTCACCCCCGGCTATGTCCGGCTCTCGATCGGCATCGAGGATGCCGACGACATCATCCTCGACCTGACCCAGGCCCTCGACAAGGCGTGAGAGCCCGGCCGCGAACCCCGTTTCTCCATTGCAAGGACGAAGACATGACCGAGAAACTGTTGCCTGAAGCGAAGAACCCGGCCGGAATTTCGCGCCGCAGATTCATCGGCGCGGCCGGCGCGCTGGGCGCGGCGGCCGTGGCCGGCGGCGTGGTGGCGCATCCGCTCAGGAGCTATGCCACCGCCGGCAACCCGACGAAGCTGAGGCTGTCATGGACCGAATTCGCGGCCTGCCACTCGCCGGTCGCGTTCGGCGTCGCCGAGGGCGTCTATGTGAAGCATGGTCTCGACGTCGAGCTTTTCTATCAGGGCGCGAGCGGACAGACGCTGATCCAGTCCATCGCCACCGACAAGACCGACGCCGGCGCCGGCCTGCTCTATGACTGGGTCAAGCCGCTGGAACAGGGGCTGGGCGTCAGGCTGTTCGTCGGCTCGCATGGCGGCTGCACCCGGCTTCTCGCCTCGAAAACCTCCGGCATCGAGAAGCTGGAAGACCTGAAAGGCAAAAGAATAGCCTCCTACGACGTCGCCAGCCCGCCCAAGCACTCCTTCCAGGTGGCGCTGGCCAAGGCGGGCCTCGACCCCGAACGCGATGTCGACTGGCTCAACGTGCCGTTCGATCTCGTCGGCGAGGTGGTCGGGCGCGGCGAGGCCGACGCGCTCGCCCATCTTGACCCGTGGGCCTATTCCCACAAGAAGAAGTTCGATCTCGTCGAGGTCTACAACACCCAGAGCGGCGTGTTCGACGGGGCGGTGTGCTGCGTCCTCGGCGTCAATGCCAACTATCTCGAAGCGAACCGCGATGCGGTCCGCCGGCTGGCCGAAGCCAATATCGAACTGCACGAGCTGGCGGCCGCGGACCCCGACCGGGTCGCCGACTGGTTCGTCAAGAACCTCAATCCCGGCTTCCCGTTCGAGGACATCCGCGACAACATCGCCTCGTGGGACAACCATAACCATCCGATCGGCAAGGACCTCGTCGATCAGGTCGAGTGGGCGGCCAACGATCTCGCGCTCATCAAGGTGCTCGATCCGACGACCAACCAGCGCGAGCTGGCGGAGCGGGTCACGGTCGACATTCTGGCCTGAGCCCCGGAGAGGCACCGGTGAGCATGATAACGCAGACCGGCACGGCGAACGGGGACTATTCCCCGTCCGTGGCCGCGCCGGGGATATGGCGGCCCGGCCTCTATGCCGCCGCGACATGGGCCGCGGCCGCGGCCGTGACCATCGGCCTGCCGGACATCATGCCATGGGGCAGCCGCAACGTCTTCGCCGGGCTGCTGGTCGCGGGCGCCGCGATCTTCGCCGTGCTCGCCTTCGGCATCGACCGCCTCGGCCGCTCACGCGAGGCGGTGGCCTGGTACGGTCCGTGGATGATCGCGCTCGGCGTCTGGTTCGCGCTGTGGGAGCTGGTCACCGCGAAGTTCGGCTGGCTGCCGAAGCCGTTCTTCTCGCCGCCGCACGGGCTGCTCCACGTCTACATAGTCGACTGGGAGCGCATCGCGATCTGCATCGCCTATACCGCGCGGCTGTGGACGCTGGGCTTCTTCTCCGGCATCGGCGTCGGCTTCGTCATCGGCGTCGGGCTGGGCTGGTCGAAGAGCTTTTCCTACTGGGGCATGCCGATACTGAAGCTTATCGGCCCGGTGCCGGCGAGCGCTTGGATTCCCGCGACCTTCTTCCTGTTCCCGTCGACATTCCAGGCCTCGATCTTCCTCGTCGCGCTGGCCTCCGGCATTCCGGTGGCGATCCTGACCGCATCGGGCGTCAATCAGGTCAATCGCGCCTATTACGACGTTGCCCGGACGCTGGGCGCCGACAGCCGTTTCCTCGTTCTGCGCGTCGCGATTCCCGCCGCGCTGCCCAACGTCTTCGTCGGCCTGTTCATGGGGCTTTACTATTCCTTCGCCGTGCTGGTGGTGGCCGAGATGCTGGGCGCGAAATACGGCCTCGGCTGGTATCTCCAGTTCCAGACCGCCTATTCGGCCTACGCCAACGTCTATGCCATGCTGATCATCATGGCGCTGTTGTGCTCGGGCCTCGTCAAGCTGCTGTTCGTGGTGCGCGACCGCGTGCTCGCCTGGCAGAAGGGAGTGGTGCAATGGTAGCCGCCATTGCGTCGTGCCCGGCCGAGAGCCCGGCCGGGTTCGGCCTGTCGTTTCGTGGCGTCAGCCATGCCTTCCGCCTCGATGGCGCGCCCCTGCCGGTGCTCGAGGGCATAGACCTCGACATCGCGCCGGGCGATTTCGTCGCCCTGCTCGGGCCTTCCGGTTGCGGCAAGTCCACGCTGCTGCGGCTGGCGGCGGGCCTCGATGCGCCTTCCGCCGGTTCGGTTCTGGCCGACGATGCGCCGATTGTCGGCCCCGATCCGTTGCGGGTTCTGGTGTTTCAGGATCCGACGCTGTTTCCCTGGCGCAGCGTGCGCGACAACATCGCCGTCGGGCCGCAGGCCCGCGGCATCGCGGCACAAGCAGGGGCACGCATCGACGCCGCGCTGACGCTGGTCGGGCTCTCGGCATTCGCCGGCGCCTATCCGCACCAGCTTTCCGGCGGCATGGCGCAGCGCGCCGCGCTCGCCCGGGCGCTGGTCAACGATCCAAAGCTGCTGCTGCTCGACGAGCCGCTCGGCAAGCTCGATTCGCTGACGCGCCTGACGATGCAGGACGAACTCCTGAAGCTGTGGCAGCAGGCCGGCTACACCGCGCTCCTCGTCACCCACGATGTCGAGGAGGCGTTGCTGCTCGCCAACCGGGTGATCGTGCTGTCCGACCGGCCGGCGCGGATCAAGGCCGACATCGCCGTGGACCTGCCGCATCCGCGCCGGCGCGAGGATGGCGAGATCGTGCGGCTGCGCCACGATATTCTGGCGATCATGGGATATGGCGAATGAGCGCCGGTTCTCCTGTCCTGCCGCGTCTTCTGCCGGCGCTGGAGATTCTCGGCGCGGTGCTGGTCGCCATCTCGATAGTGTGGTGGGCGATCGTCTACGGCCAGGTGATCGCCAATACCGGCATGGCGGCGCACAGGACGCTGCCTTGCCTGCTGCAGACATCGGACCGCTGCTCGCTCGCCATGTCGCTGTGCAAGGAATGGCACTTCCTCGGCATCAAGCGCTATTCTGCGGAACTGCTGTGGATCGGGGCCGGCGTCAGCCTTGCGGCGCTGGCCGCCGGCGCGAGATGGCGGCGGACAGAATCCCGCCCGAACGGATAGGGTTGCCGCCGCAGCCCGATCGAATTTCCTTCCCGCCCCGGAAATGGCCGCACCAATATCCCCTTCCGTTCCGTAAACCGGAATTCCTTTCCTTCATCGCGTTCTCGCCGGCGGGGATAATGGGAAATCTCAGCAACTGCGATTTGGAGAGGCCCGATGAGTTTTCTGACAAGGATTGGCGCGCTGGTCGGCGCGGTACTGGTGACGGGGGCGGTGCATGCGGCGGAGCCGCTGGTGACGGCGGACTGGCTCGAGGACAATCTCGACAATCCGTCCGTCCGCGTCTTCGAGGTGAGCGTCGACACCGGCGTCTACGAGCGCGGCCACATTCCCGGCGCGCTGCAATTCAACTGGCATACCGATCTGGTCGACCCGACCCGCCGCGACATCGCCTCGCGCGAGGCGTTCGAGCAGAAGTTGCGTGAATCCGGCGTCGGCAGCAACACCCATGTCGTGCTCTACGGCGACAACAACAACTGGTTCGCCGCCTGGGGCGCCTGGGTGTTCAACGTCTACGGCATCGAGGTCAGCCTGCTCGATGGCGGCCGCAAGCTCTGGGAGGCCAAGGGCCTGCCCTTCGACACCGCCGCCGCTGAATATGCCGCTTCCGACATCGTCCTGCCGGAGCGCAACGACGCCCTGCGCGCCCGCTTCCCCGAGGTGCTCGACATCGCCGAGGGCCGGGTGGCGGCAAGCCTCGTCGACATCCGCTCGAACGACGAATACACCGGCAAGATCTTCGCGCCGGAAGGCGTCAAGGAACTGGCCGTGCGTGCCGGCCACATCCCGACCGCCGAGAACGTGCCGTGGGGATCGATCGTCCAGGAGGACGGCACCTTCAAGCCGGCCGACGAGATCAAGGCGATCTACGCCGCCAAGGGCATCGACGGGTCGAAGCCGATCGTCACCTATTGCCGCATCGGCGAGCGTTCCTCGCACACCTGGTTCGCGCTGAGCCGCATCCTCGGCTACGACGTCAAGAACTATGACGGCTCGTGGACCGAATATGGCAATGCAGTCGGCGTGCCGGTGGTCAACGTTGCCGGCACGGTCTGGACCGGCAAGTGATTGCCGGCTCGGGTTTCCAGCCCAGGACATAATGGAAAACGGAGGCGGACATCCGGGTGTCCGTCTCTTTCGGTGTTCTGGATGCAATTCTGTTTTTGAACGAGATTCTGGCGGGAATGAAAAAGCCATGGCTTTGACGGTGTCGCGCGCGGCGCTTCCGGTGCTGATCCTGATAGGAACAGGTCTGGCGGCCTGGTATCTCCACGCGCAACAGGGTGGACGCGACCTTTCCTTTTCATTGCTGGCGGGCGCGGCGTTCGGCATCGTGCTCCAGCGTGGCCGCTTCTGCTTCCTGTGCAATTTCAGGGATTTCATCGACAGGCGGGAGCCGCGCGGATTGCTGGCGATCATCGTGGCGCTGGCGGCAGGCGTCGTGCTCTATCATGCCGTCATGATGGCGTGGGTGCCGGTGCCGCAGCCGGGGCGCCTGCCGCCGAATGCCCATATCGGCCCGGGCGGCCCGGTTCTGGCCGCTGCCGCATTCGTCTTCGGTCTCGGCATGGCGATTTCCGGCTCATGCCTTTCGGCCCATTTCTATCGTCTCGGTGAAGGATCGCCGACATCGCCTTTTGCCCTCGTCGGTGCGGGGCTCGGTTTCGTGGCCGGATTTCTCACCTGGAATCCGCTGTTTTCGCTGGCGATCTATGCCAGCCCGGCATTGTGGCTGCCGCAGGAGGCGGGCTATTCCGGGACGCTCCTGATAAGCCTCGCCCTGTGCGCCGCGCTTGCCTTCGCCGTGCTGCGCCTGGCCGATCCGCAGGCGCCGGCCGATGCGGGGCGCTACGACCTTGCCGGCGTGGGGCGGCGGGTCTTCGTCGAGCGCTGGCCGCCGGTGGCGACGGGGCTGATGGTCGCGGCCATTTCGGCTTTCGCCTATCTGCGGGTGGCGCCGCTCGGCGTCACGGCCGAGCTCGGCAGCATCGCGCGCACGCTTGGCGGATCGGCCGGGCTGCTGCCCGATACGCTGCACGGGCTCGACCTCTTGCGCGGCTGCGCCACCGTGGTCAAGAAGACGCTTCTGTCGCGCAACGGGCTGTTCGTCGCCGGCCTCGTGGCGGCAAGCTTCGCCGCCGCGCTGGCGGCGGGCCAATTCCAGCCGCGACGCCCCGCCGGCCGCGACGTGGCGCGGGGGCTTGCCGGCGGGGTGCTGATGGGATGGGGGGCGATGACCGGCCTCGGCTGCACGGTCGGGGTTCTGCTCTCGGGAATCCATGCCGGCGCGGTTTCAGGCTGGGTTTTTCTCGTCTTCTGCACGGCCGGCGTCTGGCTCGGCCCTGTTGCGCTGCGCAGGTTCGGTGCGTAGCGGCAGGGCACGGGAGCGCTCCATCAAAGCGGCGCTGGCGCTCTGCGCGACAGCATATTCGGCGGCGATGTCGTCGATGAGCGCGGCGACGCTCCGGGTTGACCGCACGGCGGAAACGGTGTGCCCGGCGCTCCACAAGTCGATCCAGCGCCTCGGCCCGCGCATCTCGCCGGCATAGGCGCTGAACATCTCGCGGGCGCGCTCCGGCGCGACCGGCATCGCCAGTTCGTCGGGATCGAGGCCGCAGGCAAGTATGGAGGGACGCAGGAAGTTGGCATCGATGCCGCTGATGCCGCGCGTCAGCGCCACGTCATCGAGCGAGCTCTCCTCGAGCATCGCCTTGTAGCCGTCGGCAGCGGCGCATTCGCCGGTGGCGATGAAGCGGGTTCCCATCAGCCCGATGTCGCAGCCCGCGGCCTGCGCGGCCCAAAGGGCATGCCCGTCGGCGACGCCGCCGGCAAGGAAGAGCGGTCCATCGTAGAAGGCGCGGACTGCGCGGATAAAGGCGAGGCCGTTGGCCCAGCCGGTCTGGCCGCCGGCGCCGGCGGTCAGGAGGGCCAGCGCGTCCGCGCCCTGCTCGATGGCCTTCTCCGCATGGCGGATCGAGGCCACGTCCGCGATGACGAAGCAGCCGACGTCGTGAAGCGGAGCGATGAACTTTTCCGGCGCGCCAGTGCTGACCAGTGCCATCTCGATCCGGTGCCGGACGAGCACCTTCATGTCCTCCTGAAGCTTTGCGGCGTCGGAGCGGGCGATGATGTTGGCGCAGAACGGTGCGTCATAGGATTGCCGCCGGGCGATCCCGTCGCGAATTCGAACCAGCCAGTCGTCAAGCTGGTCGGCGGTGCGCGCGTTTACCGTCGGGAACGAACCGATGACGCCGCCCGCGCAGCAGGCGGCGACCATGTCGGGCACGGAAATGTGCAGCATCGGCGCCGTCATCAACGGCAATCTCAGGCGCGATGTCAGCGCTTCAAACGGCAAGTCGGGCTCTCCTGCATGGCGCGCGCCGGTGGGGCCGCGCGTTCGGGGTGCGCTGAATAGGCGGGTTGAAGGCTACGATCAAGGAATGGGATTTCCCCGTCTGCCGGGACAAAGGAATTGTTGTCGGAACGCTCGCGAACGAAATCCATCGGTAGCGTCGAGGACTGCACATCCGATAATGCACCGGCTGAATATGGCGCATTGTCGGGTGAAGACAACCTGTCCGAAATCCGCCGACCGGCAGCATGGAGCAATGTGGAACGGAATTTTCCCGTTGGCGGCATAATCGCGACGCCGTTCCTTATGCCGAAGCCCCATCCGTAGTCTTATCACCGCAGTCACCAGGTGAAATCGCCAGAGTGATGAAAATGGACAGGCATCATGATCATCGTCATTTCATCTGAAAAAGATGAAATGGAAAATCATGATGCCTCCTGTTCGGATAATATTGTCACAGGTCAATTTTCAATATTGCCGTGATACCATCGAATGGAGAGAATTTTGAACCGCCGTTCCGTTATCCTGTCCGGCGCTCTGGCGCTCGGATTTGCTTTCTCCCCGCTGTCGGCCGCGGTCGCGGACGCTCCCCTGAAGATCGGCGTCTCGGCCGGTCACTATGCCGATATCCTCGTCGAGGCGGCGCGTGTCGCCAAGGAGCAGGGGCTGGAGGCGGAGATCATCGAGTTCACCGACTGGAACCAGCCCAATGCCGCGCTCGATTCCGGCGAACTGGACCTGAACTCGTTCCAGAACCTTCCCTATCTCGCCAATCAGGTCGAGGGACGCGGCTACAAGATCGTGGCGCTCGAGGCTGCGATCCGGGTTCCGGGCGGCATCTGGTCCGACAGGCACAAGACGGTGGCCGACCTGCCGGAGAAGGCCAAGCTCGGCATTCCGAACGACCCGACCAATGGCGCGCGGGCGCTTTATCTGTTCGAGGAAGCCGGCGTGATCAAGCTGAAGCCCGGCGCCGGCGATCGCGCGACGGTGCTCGACATCGTCGAGAATCCGAAGAACGTCGAGTTCCACGAACTGGATGCCTCGCAGCTCGGCCGGTCGCTGGCCGATCTCGATGCGGCCTTCGTTTCGAGCAACTACGCATCGCTCGCCGGGCTGAAGCTAGCGGATGCGGTGTTCGTCGAAGGCCCGGAGAACCGCTGGCCGGTCATCATCTTCGCGGCGCGCGAGGATCGCAAGGACGATCCCCGCATCAGGCAGTTCATCTCGATCTACCGTTCCGAGCCGGTGCGGCAGTTCATCAACGACAAGTTCAACGGCACGATCCTGCCGGCGTTCTGAGCCAGCCCCTCGTCGTGAAGCAAGACAGGAAGGATGGCCGCACATGTTGCGGCCATCCTGCATTGCGCAAGGATCGACGATCCGACGTTTCGGGAAGGAATGAAAAACGTGCAGGACTATCACGAGGCCGTGGCGACCTTCGATCATGACGCCGTCGTCGCGGCCACGCTTCAGGGAAATCTCGCGGCGCTGAACGCCTGCGTCGAATGCTGCGATCGCCACGTCGCCCCCGGCCGCATCGCGCTGCACTGGAAGGGGCAGGACGGGCGCCGCGAGGACTGGACCTATGCCGACCTCTCCAGACGTGCCGCGCAACTGGCGGACTTTTTCCTTGAACAGGGGATTCGCCCGGGCGACCGCATCGCCGGCCTGCTGCCGCGCATTCCCGAACTCGTCATCACCATCCTGGCGACATGGCGCGTCGGCGCCGTCTACCAGCCGCTGTTCACCGCCTTCGGTCCCAAGGCGATCGAGCACCGCCTGACGGCGGCGAATGCCCGGCTGGTCGTCACCGATCCGGCCAATCGCGGCAAGCTCGACGCCGTCGAAGGATGCCCGCCGGTGATCGGCGTCGCCGACGGCGTCCGCGAGGGGGATTTCGGCTTCTGGGCGGAGATCGAGCGGCAGGCGGGTGTTTCTGAACCGGTCCTACGAAGCGGTGAAGACGCATTCATGCTGATGTTCACCTCGGGAACCACCGGCGCGGCAAAGCCGGTGCCGGTTCCGCTCAAGGCGCTCGTCGGCATGGTCGGCTATGTCCGCCTCGGTGCGGGCCTGCTGCCGGAGGATTCATACTGGAACATCGCCGATCCCGGCTGGGCCTACGGCCTGTTCTATGCGGTGGCGGCACCGCTGGCGATCGGCCACACGACGCTGCTCTATGACGGGCCGTTCAACGCCGAAGCCGCCTGCCGCGTCGTCGAGGAATACGGCATCTCCAACCTGTGCGGTTCCCCGACCGCCTACAGGCTGCTCCTCGCCGCGGGTGACGACGTCGCCAGCCGCCTCAGGGGGCGGCTGCGTGTCGCCAGCAGCGCCGGCGAGCCCTTGACCCCGGAAATCGTCCGCTGGTTCGCGGACCGGCTCGGCACCGTCGTCCACGACCATTACGGCCAGACGGAGACCGGCATCGTGCTCGGCCATTATCACGGCCTTCGCCATGGCGACGAGGCGCGTTCGGCCGGGGTTGCGATGCCGGGCTATCGCGTCGTCGTCGTCGACGAACAGGGCAAAGAGCTTGCGCCGGGAACACAGGGCATCCTTGCCATCGATCGCACGAAATCGCCTTTGTTCTACTTCGACGGCTATCCCGGGCAGGAAAGTCAGCCGTTCGTCGGCGACTACTATCTGAGCAGCGACGTGGTCGAAGGCAATGCCGACGGCAGCATCAGCTTCGTCGGCCGCGCCGACGACGTCATCACCTCGTCGGGCTACCGCATCGGGCCGTTCGACGTCGAGAGCACGCTGAACGAACATCCCGCCATCGCCGAGACGGCCGTCGTCGGCAAACCCGACCGGGAGCGGACGGAGATCGTCAAGGCTTTCGTCGTCGTAAGGGGAGGCTATCAGGCCGGGCCGGCGCTGGCCGAAGAGTTGCAGAAGCATGTGCGCGCGCGCCTTTCGGCCCATGCCTATCCACGGGAGATCGAGTTCGTCGACAACCTGCCGAAGACCCCGAGCGGGAAGATCCAGCGCTTCATCCTGCGCCGGCAGGAAAAGGAAGGCGCGACAGCCTGAAGACCGGAAACGGTGCCGGCCCGGCCCGACCGGGACAGGCACCCGACCGGGACAGGCAGATGTGAAAAAGCCGGCGGTTCGCACCGCCGGCTTTTTGTCTGCCTCGAAGGAACGGTCTTACCAGGAGGGAACGACCGCGCCCTTGAAGGTGTCGACGACGAACTGCTTCACCTCGTCGGTGTGGTAGGCATCGACGAACTGCTTGACCCAGGCAGCATCCTTGTCGACGGTCCGCACCGCGATCAGGTTGATGTAAGGGGCCTTGGCGCCCTCGGCGAGGATCGGATCGGTCGACGGGTTCAGCCCGGCCTCGAGCGCATAGTTGGAGTTGACGGCCGAGGCGGCGGTGTCGTCCAGCGAACGCGGAAGCTGCGCGGCGTCGAGCTCGATGAAGTTCAGCTTCTTCGGGTTCTCGGTGATGTCGGCCACCGTTACCCGCAGACCCTTTTCGGCGTTCAGCCTGATGTAGCCGTGATCGGCGATCACCAGCAGCGCCCGGCCGCCATTGGTCGGATCGTTGGGGATGCCGACTGTCGCGCCCTCGGGCAGCTCGTCGAAATTCTTGAACTTCTTCGAATAGATGCCGAGCGGGAAGTTGACGGTATAGCCGACGTCGGTGATGGCGAAACCGCGGTCGGCGACCTGATTGTCGAGATAGGGCTTGTGCTGAAACGAGTTGGCATTGAGTTCGCCGTCGTTCAGCGCCTGGTTGGGGACGACGTAGTCCGAGAATTCGAGGATCTCGATGTCGAGGCCGTCCCTGGCCGCGACTTCCTTGACCTTTTCGAGGATCTGGGCGTGCGGGCCGGGCGTGACGCCGACCTTGATGGCCTCGGCCGAGGCCGAGCCGGCGAGCAGCGCCAGGGCGATGCCGGCCGCGATGCTGAGTTTGGTGATCATTGCGGGATGCTCCTGTTTTCTGCTTGGAAGAGAAGGAAGAGAAGAGAGATCAGCGCGGACGGATGCGCTTGTCGAAGTGCCGCGCGAGCCTGTCGCCGGCGGACTGGATGGCCTGGACGAGCACGATCAGGACGATCACCACCACCGCCATCACGTCGGGCATGAAGCGCTGGTAGCCATAGCGGATGCCGAGGTCGCCCAATCCGCCGCCGCCGACCGCGCCGACCATGGCCGAGTAGCCGATCAGGCTGACGATGGTCAGCGTCAGGGCGAGCGTGATGCCGGGCCGGGCCTCAGTGAGAAGCACTTTCCAGACGATCTGGAGCGGCGTTGCGCCCATCGCGCGGGCGGTCTCGACAAGGCCGGGATCGACCTCGCGGATTGCCGCCTCGACCAGCCGCGCCACGAAGGGGATTGTGGCGATGGTCAGCGGCACGATGGCGGCGCTGGTGCCGATCGAGGTGCCGGCAACCAGCCGGGTGAACGGGATGATGGCGACGACCAGAATGATGAACGGCGTCGAGCGCGTGGCGTTGACGATCACACCGAGGATGCGGTTGGCGAGCGGAGCCGAGAGCAATTCGCCCTTGCCGCTGGTGGCGAGGAAGACGCCGAGCGGAATGCCGATGGCCGAGCCGATGACGACGGAGACCGCGACCATGTGCAGCGTCTGTCCGGTGGCGCGGACGATGAGCCAGACGAGTTCAGGCGACATAGCCGAGGACCTCCGTGGAAAGACCGCGTTCGGCGAGGAAGCCGCGCACCTGGGCAAGGCGGGCCTCGTCGGCGGAAAATGAAACGACCAGCGTGCCGAACGGGCGGCCCGCTATCTCGTCGACCGCCCCGCCGAGGATGTTGGGCTCGATGCCGAGTTCGCCCGACAGGCGCGACAGGATCGGATCGGTGGCATGGGTGCCGGTGAAGACGATGCGCAGCACCGACTCGCTTGCCGGCGTCGGTTCATCCGTCAGCCGCGCAGCGACATAGTCGGGAAGCTGCATGCCCGGGACGCCGGCAAGCAGTACCCTGGTCGTCTGGTGCTGCGGCGCGCTGAAGATGTCGAACGTGGTTCCCTGCTCGACGATCCGGCCGCCATCGATGACGGCGACATGGTCGGCGATCCGTTTCACCACCTCCATCTCGTGGGTGATCAGCAGGATCGTCAGGCCGAGATCGCGGTTGATGCGCGACAGGAGATCGAGCACCGACTGCGTCGTTTCGGGATCGAGCGCCGAGGTCGCCTCGTCCGAAAGGAGCAGCTTCGGCTCGGTCGCCAGCGCGCGGGCGATGCCGACGCGCTGCTTCTGGCCGCCCGAAAGCTCTGCCGGGTAACGCTGCCGCTTGTCAGCAAGACCGACGAGGTCGATCAGCGGCTCGACGCGCGCGGCGATCTCCCTGCGCGGAACGCCGGCGATCTCGAGCGGCAGGGCGACATTGTCGAACACGGTGCGCGACGACAAGAGGTTGAAGTGCTGGAAGATCATGCCGATGGAGCGACGGATGCCGCGCAGTTTCGTCTCGGAAAGCCGGGCCACGTCGATGCCATCGACCAGCACACGGCCGGATGACGGCTTCTCCAGGCCGTTGACCAGCCGGATCAGCGTCGATTTGCCGGCGCCGGAGCGGCCGATGATCGCCGTGATCGATTCCCGCGGCGCTTCGAGATCGATGCCGTCGAGCGCGGTGACGGCCGCGCTGCCGCGGCTGGCGGGAAACACCTTGCCGACATTCTCGATGCGCACGAGCGCTCCGCGCGCGGCGGCGGCTGAAGGGCATGCACCGGTCAGGGAAATCGACATCGCGGCTAGAAATCCTGCATCTGGAGAAACGATTGCTCAAGAATGCCGGTTTCACTGCTGTTTGTGGAGTTTCTCCATTCCAACTTTCGATGAATATTGGAAAATTATTGCAATGCGGCCGGTTGATGTGGCCGGCAATGCATCAAGCGCGAGACCTCTGCTTCGGCAATGATTTCCCGTTCCCTTGGGCGGGAAGGAAATCGAACCGTGCCAGCCTATCGGGCCTGCGCCAGCCAGTCGCGCAACTGCTCCGGCGTCGTGTCGAACTGGCCGAGCTCCGAACCGGCGACGAGCGCTTCGGATATTTCCAGCGCTGCCGCGTAGTGGGCTCGCGGATCGGGCGACAGGCGCGCGATCCTGACATGCAGGTCGAGCAGCCTTCTCCTGGTTTCCCGATCCGGCCGGCGGGCATTCGTTTCCTCGGCCAGCGCCAATATGTCTGAAAAGGCCTTCGCGGCGTCCTGTTTCTCGTCGAGCATCTCATGCATGACGCCGAGATTGTAGAGCGCCGCCTCGAAATTGCCCCGCAGGGCGCCGTCCTCGGAATTGATCAGATCGAGCTGGCGCCCGATGTCGACCGCTGCCGCATAGGCCTGCCTCGCCCCGGCGATGTCGTCGGTCAGGCGTTCGCTGCGGCCAAGGTCGAGATAGGCCCGCATCAGCGCCAGCCGGCTGTCGCGATCGGCTGCCGGGCTGTCGACGAGCGCCTGCAGGTCGGCGATGCTCAGCGAAAGAACTTCCGCCGCCTTGTCGTACTCGCTTGCCTGATAGCGGGCGGTGCCGATGTCGTTCATGATGCGGGCGCGGTAGAGACGCCACTGGACGTTATGCGGGTCTTGCGCGGTCAGCGCCTCCAGCACCGCCAGCGCTTCGTCGAAGGCGGCGAAACCGGCCGGCCTGTCGCGCAGCGCGAGATGCGCCCATCCCGCGCCCTTGAGGCTCTGCGCCAGCGAATATCTCACCGCCGCCTGCTGCCCGTCGCGCTCGATCAACTGCCTCGCCCCTGCCGCGGCTTCCTCGAAGGCGGCCAGCGCCTGCTCCTTTCCACCGGTCGCAAGCGCCGCGTCGCCGACGGCCTGCAGCGCATCGAACAGCCGGATGCTCGCCGATACCCGGTCGGGAAAGTCGGTCGAGAAAGTGCGCGCCGCGTCGAGCTGCCGCTCCCAGAGGGATCGCGCGCCGGAAAAATCGGCCTTGTCGTAGCGGACTGAGCCGATGCGGCCGAGGATCGACAGCAGCCTGTCGCGGTTTTCCGGCCGGCCGGCATAGTGCTCGACCAGCCATTCGCGGAAGCTCAACGTGGCTTCGTAATAGCGCAGCGCGCCATCGAGATCCTGCCTTTGCCGGTAGATGTCGCCGATGCGCTCGGTGATGTTGGCGACCGAGGTCAACCAGTCGGCATTGCCTTCCATGCGCGCGCGCTGGGCGCCGCGCAGCTTGAGGTTTTCTTCCAGCAGCGCCAGCGCGCCGGTGATGTCGCCCTGCGCGCGCAGCACGTCGCTGACCCGCAGCATGGCGAGGCCGAGATCGCGGATGGCGTCGTCGCTGTTGCCGCTGTGCGCGAGGCGCAGCCGCGACGCCGCCTCCATCCGTCGATAGGCGTCGAGCGCATGGGTGGTCGATCCGAGCTGGGCATGGAGATCGCCGAGGTCGGCCAGAAGCCAGTCGCGGGCGCGGCGGTCGGCATCCGGCACCGCCTCGTCCTCGATTCTCAGATGCAGCGATGCCGCCTTTTCATAGGCGTCGATCGCGGCGGAATAGTCGAGCTGGGCGAGCGAGATGCCGGCCGCCGCCTTCAGCGACGAAGCTTCCGAGACCCGGCGGGCAACCAGCTTCCCCGCCAGCGCATCGGCCGAATTCGCGTCGATGGCGACCGCTTCGGCGAGTATGGCGCGCGCCTTGTCGAATGCGCCGAGCCCCATCTGGGCCTCGGCTGCGCCGCGCAGCTGCGCCACTTGCGGGTCGGATGCCGCCAGGTTCCTCAACTCGGCCCGCGTCTTGACATAGGCGGTTGCAGCCTCTTCCAGCCTCGACAGCCGGTCCGTTCCGGAAAGCGATTTCAGGTCGGCGGAAATCAACGCGCCGTAGAGCGGCGCCAGCGGCATGTCGCTCGACATCGCCACCTGCTCGACCTCGGCGCGCATGTCGGGGGTGATGTCGGCCATCGCCAGAAGGAGGGCCTCGCGCTCGGGGATTTCTCCGCTGCGGCTGGCGAAGAACAGTGTCGGCAGTCCGCTTTCGACATAAGGAAGCTGCCGGCCGCCGGTCTCGTCATAGACCTGCTGCTGTACCAGCGTCAGGACCGAGCGTATCTCCAGCCCGTCGGTGTCGAGATAGCCGGCAAGCGCCGTCGCGAAAGGCGAGTTTTCGCCCGTCCCGTCCAGCGCGGTTTCGCCCGGCGCGGCGGAAAAGGCGAACAGCGTGTTCTCGGCCCTGCCGATCCGGCCGAGACCCGGCCTTGCGGCTTCACGAACGGCAGGTGGAGCGAGCGAAACCGCGCCGCGCCCTGCTTCCGTGGCTGCCTCCGCGCCGAACGGATCATTGCGGCAGGCATCGAGCACGATCAGGACGGTTTTGGCGACGGAAGCAATGGTGGCGCGAACTTCTTCCAGTGGCAGCGACGTCTCGCGCAGGCGTTCGAGCGACGAGGCGTCGGCGTCGATCGGCAGGAGGTGGTTGCGGCCGGCGATCTCGACGCCATGGCCGGCGAAATAGACGAAGGCGACATCCGCGTCCTCGGCGTCCTCGACGAAATTGTCGAGCGCCCGGCGCATGCGCTTCAGGTCGCGGTCGGATTCGGAACTGACCTCGAAACCGAGATCCTCCAGCGCCTGCTCGATCAGCCGCGCGTCGTTGCGCGGGTTCTTCAGCGGCCGGACCGCCTCGTAGTCCTGGGCGGAGAAAACGAGCGCGACGCGCTTCTCCGCCCACGCCGCCGAGGGGGCGGCGGCGAGGCAAGCGATGAGGACATAGTAGCGAAACCGGCGCACGCGCATTCTCCCTGCCCGCACACTTCTAGATCAAAGATCGCGGAGAAAGAATGGCAATGCCCCCGCAGCCTGGACAACCCGGCCTTTCCGGCATGCGACAGGCAAGAGATAGTGCTTGGCCCTTTTTCCGCTCCTTCGCTGCCCTCGTGGCAAACCGTGATATCGGGCGCAGGAATTTTGCCGCGGCAGGCGGAACCTCGCAAGCGGTTCGCATTGGTTTCGAGCCGCCGCACCGCAATGATGCCTTCCCGGGGGCACCGCGGCGTGGTCCCTCGTCACGCGGCTGCGGTCAGCGTCGCGACGGCAGCTTGGCGCCGCCGCTGATGGCGGTGGTGGTGATGGAAACCGGGTCGCTTGCCGGGAAGCTGTCCAGCAGGCCTTCGTCGAGCTGCTCTTCCAGTGTTTCCGCGTTGAGATCGCGGTCGGCCGCCGGCGTCGCCTGCCGCCCGGCCCGCGCCGAGAATGCCGCGCGCACGGCCTCGACCTCGCGCAGCCTTGCGCTTTCCGCCGCGAAAGCGCGCGCGGGCAGGGTTCCGCCCGGGTCTTCCTGATGGGTCTCGATCGCGGCCATGCCGTCGAGGGCCGCGCGGACGTTTTCCGCCGCCGGTCCGGACGTCTCGACCAGCATCGTGACGACGATATCGCGCAACGCGCTCAGCCTGCCTTCGATTTCCGCATTGGTCAGATCGGACATGGTGCACCTCGTCGGTTGGCGGTTTCGCTGAGAGCGAAGAACGACAGCCGGCGGGCTTATGTTCCCGCGCCTGAGCGCCGGCCAATCGGCTGAAGTCGAAACTGGGTCAGGTCGGGCTATTCAGGCTCGCGCGAACGGCTTGCTGAGAAAGGGCGAACCCGCCAGCCCGAAGCGCCACGGCTGGCCCACCGCTTTCGAGATGCCGATGCGTGGGCCGACCACGAGGTCGTGCGGTGCTGAGGCAGGCCGCAACCGGAACGGGGTGCAAAGGAAGGAAAGCCCGTCGAACGACCTGTCGATGCCGAGCGCCTGCGCCAGCCGCCCCGGCCCGGCGCAGAGAAGACGCCCGTTCGCCATGCTCCGGCGCATCGCCATTGTCTCGATCCCGGCGCATGGCTCGATGGCGCGCAGCAGGACGGCGCTGCCGGGCCGGCACACCGCGTTCAGGCACCAGTGCATGCCGTATGAGAGATAGACATAGGCGGTTCCGGGCGTACCGAACATGGCGCCGTTGCGGGGTGTCACGCCGCGATAGCTGTGCGAGGCGGGATCGTCCGCGGCATAGGCCTCGGTCTCGACGACAACGCCGCCGACACCGTCGACGAGGAGTTCCGCGCCGATCAGGTCGCGCGCGACGGCGACCGCATCACGGTCGAAGAACGCGTGTGCGGATAAACCGGAAAGCGCGGGAGGCATCGTATCCATATCGTATCCATGGCTTCGAAATCCGGTTGGAGGAATGCGGGCGAAAGATGAAGCGACTCCCCCATAGACGAGGTGAACCCGGCAAAGCCGCGATCGCCTTCGGACGGCGATGCCGCGCCGCCGTGCTTCGCGTCTTTGTCTCCCCGGATCATAATGTATTTCGTGAAGCAACAGCATCGCCCGGCGCTGGTTTGCTTCGTGCGAGGCGAGTGGCCGCCGGTGGTTGCCAGTGGCGAATAACCGGAGAAATCCCGTTCTAAACCAAGGTCGGACCAATGCGAAACGGAACGGCAGCCAATGATCGCAACCGAACCCGAAAGCCCGTCCGGCGGATGCCGGGCGGGCTTCTCTTTGCTGTTTCCCCAAGGGTCAGGGTCAGGGGCGGCGGCGGCGGCGCAGGCGGCTGTCAGCTCTTGGCGGTCTTTGCCCGCTCGATCGCCTCGACGATCATCCGGCGCGCTTCGGCGGCATTGCGCCAGTCGCCGATCTTGACCCACTTGCCGGGTTCGAGATCCTTGTAGTGCTCGAAGAAGTGCTCGATCTGTTGCAGCGTGATCTCCGGCATGTCGGAATATTCGTGGACGTTCTCGTAGCGGCGCGACAGATGCGGCGACGGCACGGCGATCACCTTCTCGTCGCGGCCGGCATTGTCTTCCATCACCAGCACGCCGATCGGGCGCACGTTGATGACGCAACCCGGCACCAGCTGGCGCGTGTTGCAGACCAGAACGTCGATCGGATCGCCATCGTCGGAAAGCGTGTGCGGCACGAAGCCGTAATTGCCGGGATAGTGCATCGGCGTGTAGAGGAAGCGGTCGACGACCAGCGTGCCGGCTTCCTTGTCCATCTCGTACTTGATCGGCTGGCCGCCGACCGGGACCTCGATGATGACGTTGACGTCGTGGGGCGGGTTCGTGCCGATGGCAATGGCGTCTATGCGCATGGGTGCGTTCCTGATGGTTGGGGCTTGAGGGCCGGGGCAGGCTTCGCCACGGCGATATAGCCTGCGCGCGTTTATTGCAACGCAGCAAATGACGGCGCGGCACGCGGATGCCGTGTTGCCGGGGCTATCAGATGGGATCAGTCCCAGACGAAGGCGAGCTTGCGCAGCGCGTGCTGGTCGAACACCTCGACGCCCTCGGCGACGTCGCGCCCGCCTGCCCCGGCATAGAAGCGCGCGGCGTTGAGGTTGTCCTCCAGCGCCCAGACGACGAGGCCGGAAAGACCGTGCGCGGCCAGCCTGTCGCGGGCGGCGGAAAACAGCCGCGAGCCGAGGCCAACGCCCTGATATTCGGGCTTGATGTAGAGCTCGTAGATCTCGCCCTGCTGCGGCAGCTCGCGGGCGCGGTTGCGGCCAAGCGTGGCGTAGCCGACGATCTCGCCGCCGATCTCGATGACGAGGACGCTTGCCGCGCGACGGATGGCGTCGGCCCACCACGCGGTCCCGCGCCGCGAGATCATCGCGGTCAGCGCCCGGAAGGGAATGATGCCGCCATAGGCGCCCTGCCATGATTCGGCGTGGACACCGGCGATCGCCGCAGCATCCCGCGGTTCCGCCTTCCTGATGTCGATCGTCAGCGTCTTCATGATTTGTTAACCATAGACCCCGAGCGGCCATGGCGGCAAGACGCGAGGGCCATCCGCCGCCGTTTGCTCACAACAGGAATTTTCCGGCGGGGCCACCTGCCGGGATATTCGCCGGAATCGCTTGTCGGGATGGTCGTGCCGGGAACTGGCCTCAGATCTCGACGACGTGGTCGTCGAGTTCGTTGGGATTGGCGATGCCGCCGGGGAAATGCTGCGAAAGCAGCTGGCCCGACCTGTCGATGGCGTCGGCCAGCCCTTCCGTCAGGCGGTTGGCCCCGGCTGCCGCGACGATGCGGGCGACGATGGCGTCCCATTCCGCCTGCGGCACTTTTTCGTTGATGCCGGCATCGGCGACGACGGTGGCGTAGCGCTCGGCCAGCGAGACGAAGATCAGGATGCCGGTGCGCCTTTCCGTCAGGTGGACGTTGTGGGCGAGGAACTGGCGCATGGCGTTGTCGTGGGCGCGGCGATAGCGCAGCCCGCGTGGGGTGAGGCGGATGGCGAGGCCCGGCAGAAGACGCAGGACGAGGATCGCGACAGCAAGCGCCGCCGCCTGGCACAGCGCGAAGACGAGATGGCTGACGTGAAACCAGCTTCGGTCGATCCACAGCGCGACGGCGATGCTGGCCAATGCGACGCCGACGGCAAGCATGAAGCCGGCCGGAAAGAAATAACCGTCGCTCGCCCGGGCCACCACGCAGTAGATCTCGCCGCGCGTCGTCGCCTCAGCGGCCTTGATCCGCTCGGAAAGGCTCTGATGGTCCTGCGGTGTCAGCGAAAGGCTCATGCGGTCTGTCTCCGTTGCTACCAGCTTCCCGATGCGCCGCCGCCGCCCGACGAGCCGCCGCCGCCGGAAAAGCCACCGCCGCCGGACGACCAGCCGCCTCCCGACGAGGATGACCAGCCGCCGCCCGATGAACTCCCGCCGGAGCCGCCATATTCGATGGTGACGCCTAGCCATCTGTAGCGCCCCGGGCCGAGCTTGCGGCCGAAGACGGGGGCGAGCACGGCGAACAGGAAAGCGCCGGCGAAAATCGAAAGCCAGATCAGGACGATGATCGCCTCGATCCAGTTGTCGAAGCTCTCGTCGGGGCGATTGCGTTCGGCGCGGGCCTCGAGCTCCTCGCCATTGCCTTCCAGCACCATGACGATGTCGTCGACGGCGGCCGAGATGCCGCCGGAAAAATCACCGGCGCGGAAGGCCGGCGTCAGCGTGTTCTCGATGATCAGCTTCGAGTGGAGGTCGGTCAGCGTGCCTTCCAGTCCGTAGCCGACCTCGATGCGCATGCGGCGATCGTCGCGCGAGACAAGCAGCAGGATGCCGTTGTTCTCGCCGGCCTGGCCGAGGCCCCATTGGCGGAACAGGCGGTTGGCATAGGGCTCGATCGCCTCGCCGCCGAGATCGGGAATGGTGGCGACGACGATCTGATCGGTTGATCTCGCTTCGAAATCGGCAAGCTTTCCTGCGATCGCCGCCTCGGTCGCCGCGTCGATCATGCCGGCATTGTCGACCACGCGTCCGGTCAATGCCGGCAGCGACTGGGCGAGCGCGCCGGCAAACGGAGCAAGCAGAAGCAGTGCAAACAGAAGCAGGACACCCGCCCCAATCGGGGTGCCCGCCCGCGCGATGCGTCTCGACATTGCCGTCACCGCCGGTGTGCCGGCTTAGCTCTTGTTTCCGAAGTCGAACTTCGGAGCCTCCATCTTGTCCTCGGCGATGGTGAAGTTCTGGAACGGCTCGTTGTCGGTGAACCAGATCCAGGCCCAGATCATCGAGGGCAGGGTGCGCAGCGAGGTGTTGTAGACCCGGACCGCCTCGATATAGTCGCGCCGGGCGACGGCGATGCGGTTTTCCGTGCCTTCGAGCTGGGCCTGCAGCGCGAGGAAGTTCTGGTTGGCCTTGAGGTCGGGATAGTTCTCGACCACGGCGAGCAGCCGCGACAGCGCGCCGGTCAGCTGCGCCTGGTTTTCCTGGAATGCCTTGAAGGCCGCCTCGTCCTGAAGAAGCTCGGGCGAGATCGTGGTCTGCGTCGCCTTGGCGCGGGCCTCGACCACCGCCTCCAGCACCTCGCGTTCATGCGAGGCATAGCCCTTCACGGTCTCGACCAGGTTGGGGATCAGGTCGGCGCGGCGCTGATACTGGTTCAGCACCTCGCTCCACGCGGCCTTGGCCTGCTCCTCGTTGGTCGGGATGGTGTTGAAGCCGCAGGCCGCCAGCAGCGGCAGCATCACCGCGACGGCGGCGAGGTTGAGAAGGCGGCGCGGGGAAAAGGCGGACAAGGCCCGGACGTTCATGATCGATTCCCGGAATGATTGAGGGACGGCGACCTTAGCCCGGTTTCTGGCACAAGAAAACGTTGTCCCGCAAATTGCCGGCGCGCTTGTGCGGCGGGGGGCGGCGGGTCTAATGTCGCGTCGCGAGGATAGAGCATGGACCGGGACCGAGAGGATCAGGCCGAATCGCGGCGGATCATCGGCCGCGTCGGCGCCGAGAGCGAGGCGTCGATGACGCGCCGCGCGGTCGATCACATGGCCGGCCGCGACGCGGCGGACGGCGACTGGGCGGAGCGCTGGGGAACGCGCATCGGACGCTGGCTGGGTGTGGGGCTGCTTATCTATGTCATCTGGTGGCTGATCGACTTTTCCTCCGGCAATGGCTGACACGATGACCGACCCTGAACGGACGGGCGGCCGCGCCGTCATCGCCATATCGAGCCATGTCGTGCGCGGAACCGTCGGCAACCGCGCGGCTGTGTTCGCGCTGGAGACGCTGGGCCTGCCGGTCTGGTCGGTGCCGACCGTGGTGCTGCCGTGGCATCCCGGCCATGGCCGGGCAACCCGCATCGTGCCGCCGGCGGAGGAATTCTCGGCACTGATCGACGATCTGTGCGCCTCGCCATGGCTGGGAGAAGTCGGCGCGGTCATGTCCGGCTATCTCGGCGGACCCGAGCAGGCGCAGGCGGTGGCGCGGCTGGTCGACGCCGTCAAGGCGAAGAACGGCGACGCGCTCTATCTGTGCGACCCGGTGATCGGCGACGGGACGGGCGCGGCCGGCAGTCTCTACGTGCCGGAGGCGACGGCGCGCGCGATGCGCGACCTGCTCGTTCCGCTGGCCGACATCGTCACGCCCAACCGCTTCGAGCTGGAATGGCTGGCCGGCACCGCGCTGCCCGACAACGGCGCGGCAACGCAGGCGGCGTTGGGGCTTGGAGTTCCGACCGTGCTCGTCACCTCGGCGCATGCGATGATGGCCGGCTCGATCGGCAATCTCCTCGTCACCGATCGCGAAAGTGTCCTTGCCGAGCACCGTGCGGTGCCGGATGCCCCGCACGGCACCGGCGACCTGTTTTCCGCGCTCTTCCTCGCCCGGCTGATCGAGGGCCAGAGCGAGACCAAGGCGCTGCAGGGCGCGACGGCGGCGGTGTTCGAGGTGCTCGCCCGCGCCGTCAAACGTGGATCGAACGAGCTGATGCTGGAAACCGACGCGCAGAGCCTCGTCCGGCCGATGGCGATGGTGCAGACGCGGCGGCTGCTGCTGCGCCCGGGCGGCGGGCCGGAAGGCGGCTGGCGGGCCTGATCGGCGGCAAACGGGTAAATCTTCCCGCGCCTTGTCGCCGACGCATTAAAGTTTATTGCACTGACATCACTTTGGCGTTATCGCCATGGGCATGAGCCACCTGCCCGAGAGACTGCTTGCCGGCTACCGCGCCTTCATGGGTGGCCGTTATTCGGCGGAGAGCGAACGCTACCGCAATCTGGCCCTGAACGGCCAGACGCCGGAAACCATGGTCATTGCCTGCTGCGATTCGCGCGCCGCGCCCGAGACGATCTTCGATGCCGGGCCGGGCGAACTTTTCGTGATGCGCAACGTCGCCAATCTCGTGCCGCCCTACGCGCCGGACGGGCGCCACCACTCGACCTCGGCGGCGCTGGAATTCGCGGTCCAGAGCCTGAAGGTCAAGCACATCGTCGTGCTCGGCCATGGCCGTTGCGGCGGCATCCGCGCCGCGCTCGATCCCTCCGCCCCGCCGCTGTCGCCCGGCGATTTCATCGGCAAGTGGATGGGGCTGGTCGCGCCCGCGGCCGAGGCCGTGGCCGGCAACGACATGATGACCCGCTCGGAGCGCCAGACGGCGCTGGAGCGCATCTCGATCCGCTATTCCATCGCCAATCTGCGCAGCTTCCCCTGCATCAACATCCTCGAAGGCAAGGGAAGGCTGACGCTGCATGGCGCCTGGTTCGACATCTCGACCGGCGAATTGTGGGTGATGGATTCCGCGACCGGCGATTTCCGCCGCCCCGATACCGACGGCTGAGGCCGCCGGTTCAGGACCGAGGCTCGTGGCGGCCGTCCTTCCCGCTAGAGCAATTCCAGCAAAAGTGCGAAGCGGTTTTGCGTCCGGAATTGCGTAAAAACAAAGAGGTAGATCGTTTCACCGTTACCGGGAAACGGTGAAACGATCTATTGTGCCGGCGGTTCCTGCCGGGTCGCGATGATCGTGCCAACCATCGCAGGCTCCGGCAGGCTGCGCCACCACAGCCAGGACAGCAGCGTCACCAGACCGAGGCCGGGCAATACGCTTGCCAGAGCGATCACCGGATCCTGAAACAGGCCGGCGAGCAGCCCGCCGACGAGCCCGCCGCCCATCTGCAGGAAGCCGCCCAGCGCGCCGGCCGCGCCGGCCATATGCGGGAAGGGCGCAAGCGAGGCCGTCGACATCGCCGGCATGATGAACGCGCCGCCGAAGGCATAGAGCATGACCGGAGCCATGACGAGGACGAAGGTCGGCTCGTGGATGCGCAGCAGCACGGCAAGGGCGAGGCTGCCCGTCACGATGCAGGCGATGCCGAAGGGCAGGATGCGATAGGCGCCGAAGCGGCGGATGCTCTGGCGCACGGTCAGCGCGCCGGCGACGAACGCCCCCGATTGCAGCAGCATGCTGAAGCCGAACGCCGTCGGCGAAAGGCCGATCCTGTTCATCAGCGTGAAGGGCATGACAACGGCGAGCGTGTAGAAGGCGCCGATGCCGCCGGCCATGACCAAGCCGCAGGCCATGAAATAGCCGCTGGAAAACAGCTTGCCATAGGAGGCGGCAAGCGCGCGCGGGCGGATGCGCGACAGATCGCGCGACACCGTCTCCTTCAGCGCGTAGTGGCAGATCAGCATGACGGCGAGACCGAACGCCACCATCAGCACGAAGATCGCGTGCCAGCCAAACAGCTCCATTGTGACGCCGCCGAGCGTCGGCGCGAAGGCCGGCCCGATGCCGAGGATCAGGCCGATCAGGTTCATGATCCTGGCCGATGTCTCGCCGACATAAAGATCGCGCACCACGGCGCGGGCGATTGCGACGCCGACCGAGCCGCCGATGCCCTGCAGGAAGCGCGCTGCGATCAGCACCTCGATGTTCGGCGAGACGAGCGCGATGACGCTGGCGGCGAGATAGATGGCCATGAACGCCATGATGACCGGCTTGCGCCCGAAGCCATCCGACAGCGGGCCGCAGACCAGCTGCGCCAGAGCGAAGCCGGCAAAATAAAGCGAGATCGTCATCTTCACCATCGAATCCGTGGTGGCGAAGTCATGGGTAATCTGCGGCAAGGCCGGCGTGAACAGGGCCATCGAGACCGGACCGATCGCCACCAGCAGCGCGCCGATCAGGCCGACGCGGCGCTCGCTCATCACCGGCGCGGTCGCCGGCGGCTGGGAAGAGTGGCGGTTCATTGCGGGGTGGCTCCCCTGGCGCAGTCGGGGCGCATGGCAAGGAGATTGGTTCGCATCAACAGCAACGACTGGCGGAATTCCTCGACCTTTTCGGCCTGGAGACCCTCGGTCATGTCGGCGCGGAAGACCGTGCTGACGGCGAACATCTTGTCGAGAGCGGGAATCGCGGCATCGGTGGTGTCGACCAGCTTGGCGCGGCGGTCGGACGGATCGGCCTCGCGCTGGACGTAGCCCTGCGCTTCCAGCCGGTCGAGGCAGGCGCTGAGCGTCATCGCCTCGATGCCCATGCGCTCGGCAAGCGTCGCCTGCCGGATGGGCCCGAGGCGCGCGACATGGGAAAGCGTGCGCGCCTCGGCAGGCGTCAGGCCGAGACCGGCGATGTCGGTGCGGCGGTCGAACTCGGCTCGCAACAGGCGCGCGACATCGACAATGAGAAAGCCGATCGTATCGGGATTGTAGCGGGGAGGCATTTTTGTAAGGAAACCTTATTATCCCTGTTCCTTACGTTTAAAGCGAAAACAGGTCAACCATCGCCGCCATGCCGGCCTTGCTGTTGCGCTTCGATCTGGCGATGCCTAAATCGGTCTGGTCCTCGTTCCGCGGCATCGATCGCGCCGCATTCCCTTTCCGGCTCCCGGAGGTTTCCACCATGCAAGTTGCCGCGCCCGATCTCGATCGCCATCCGCTGACGCGCTGGACGGGGCCGCTCGGCCTGCCGGATTTTCCTGCCATCGCGGATGCCGATTTCGGCCCGGTGTTCGATGCCGCGCTTGCCGCGCATGCGGCGGAGACCGCCGCGATCGCCGGCAATCCGGATGCCCCGACGATCGAGAACACGCTTCAGGCTCTGGAACTGTCGGGCAAGCCTCTGGAGAGGGTTTCGGCCATCTTCTGGTGCCGGGCCGGCGCTCACACCAACAAGGACATCCAGGCGCTGGAGCGCCAGATCGCGCCGAAGATGTCGCGCCATTTCTCGGCCCTGCACATGAATGCGGCGCTGTTTCAGCGCATCGACACGCTCTATCGGCAGCGTGAGGCGCTGCGCCTCGATGCCGAAACGGCGCGGGTGCTGGAAAAGACATGGAAGCGGTTCGTCAAGGCCGGCGCTAAGCTGGGCGAGGACGACAAGACGCGGCTTGCCGCCATCAATGAGCGGCTGGCGTCGCTCGGCGCACAATTCGGCCAGAACGTGCTGGCCGACGAGGCCGACTGGGCGCTCTATCTCGACGCCGGCGACGATCTTGCCGGCCTGCCGGAATTCCTCAAGGGCGCGATGGCGGAGGCGGCGGCCGCGCGCGGCAAGCCCGGACGTTACGCGGTGACGCTGTCGCGCTCGATCGCCGAGCCGTTCCTGTCGTTTTCCGCCCGCCGCGACCTGCGCGAGAAGGTTCATAACGCCTTCACGCAGCGAGGCGAGAATGGCGGCGAAACCGACAATGGTGACGTGGTCAGGCAGACGCTGACGCTGCGCGCGGAGAAGGCGCGATTGCTCGGCTATGACAGCTATGCGGCGCTGAAGCTCGACGACACCATGGCCAAGACGCCCGCGGCCGTCGCGGCCTTGCTCGAACCCGTATGGGACAAGGCCCGGGCGCGGGCCGAGGCCGATCGCGAGGAACTGCGCCAGCTCGCGGCGCGCGCCGGCGACAACGCACCGTTTTCGGCTGCCGACTGGCGCTACTGGCAGGAGAAGCTGCGCGCCGAGAAATATGATTTCGACGAGGCGGAGCTGAAGCCCTATCTCCAGCTCGACCGCATCATCGACGCCTCTCTCGACGTTGCCGGGCGGCTGTTCGGCCTCTCCTTCGAGGAAAAGCAGGGCATTGCGCTGTGGCACGACGACGCCCGCGTCTTCGAGGTGAAGAATGCGGACGGCTCGCACCGCGCCGTCTTCGTCGCCGATTATTTCAACCGGCCGTCGAAACGCTCCGGCGCCTGGATGAGTTCGCTGCAATCGGCGCACGGGCTGGGCGAGGGGGCGACGCCGATCATCTACAACATCATGAATTTCGCCCGCCCGGCCGTGGGCCAGCCGGCGCTCCTGTCGATGGACGAGGCGCGCACGCTGTTTCACGAGTTCGGCCACGCGCTGCACGGCATGCTGAGCGAGGCGCGCTGGCCTTCGGTGTCGGGCACCTCCGTCTCGCGCGACTTCGTCGAACTGCCGTCGCAGCTCTACGAGCACTGGCTGACCGTGCCGGAAATCCTCGAAAAACATGCCGTCCATCACGAGACCGGCGAGGCCATGCCGGCGGCGCTGGTTAAGAAGATGCTGAAGGCGCGGAATTTCGACGCCGGCTTCGCCACCGTCGAGTTCGCGGCCTCGGCCCTCGTCGACATGGCCTACCATGCGCAAAGCGAAGCGCCGGCCGACCCGCTTGCCTTCGAGGCGGCGACGCTCGAGCGGCTCGACAAGCCGGCGGAAATCGCGATGCGCCACCGCACGCCGCACTTCCTGCATGTGTTCTCGGGTGACGGCTATTCGGCCGGCTACTATTCCTACATGTGGTCGGAGGTGCTCGACGCCGACGCCTTTTCCGCCTTCGAGGAGACGGGTGACGTGTTCGATCCGTCACTGGCGGACAAGCTGCGCCGCAATATCTATGCAGCCGGCGGAACGCGCGATCCGGAAGAACTCTATCGGGCTTTTCGCGGCAAGATGCCGTCGCCCGATGCGATGATGGAGAAGCGCGGCCTCGCCTGATCCCTGTCGTGGGAAGCCGGGAAAGCGATGCTCAGCAGGGGCGCAGGTCGCCCCGGCGGGCCGGATCGGCGCAGGCGGGAAGCTTGCCGGAGCCGGTGCCCTTGGGGCCGGAGCCCTTGGGACCGGTGACGGCGGCGAGGTCGACGCCGTCCGCGCCCGGCCGGAAAGCGTCGTCGCGCACCGTCGTCTGCACTTCGGGCGACGGCGCCGACATCACGGTCTGCGCACCCGCCAACGCAAGCAGCGCTGCGGTCGCGGCAAGGGCCAATCTGCGGGTCGAAAGCACCATTTCTGCCTCGGTCTGACCTTCGAGGCATAACGCGCAAACGTTAACGAGGTTTCAATAAATGGCGCTGGAAATGGCGCTGGTCGCCCATGGCCGGCGACGCTTTTTGCGCTGCCCCCTTTCGCAACTGCGAAAAAAGCTGTAAGAGGCCCCTCCTGAAAACGCCGGCGTCGCGCGCGCAGGCCGAACCCCCGAGACCCATATGAAACTTCGAAACATCGCGATCATCGCGCATGTCGACCATGGAAAGACCACGCTCGTCGATGCGCTCCTGAAGCAGTCCGGCTCGGTCCGCGACAACCAGCGCGTCGCCGAGCGCGTCATGGATTCCGGCGACATCGAGAAGGAGCGCGGCATCACCATCCTCGCCAAGGCCACCTCGGTGGAGTGGAAGGACACCCGCATCAACATCGTCGACACGCCGGGCCACGCCGATTTCGGCGGCGAGGTCGAGCGCATCCTGAACATGGTCGACGGCGCCATCGTGCTGGTCGACGCCGCCGAGGGGCCGATGCCGCAGACCAAGTTCGTCGTCGGCAAGGCGCTGAAGGTCGGCCTGAAGCCCATCGTCGCCATCAACAAGATCGACCGGCCCGACGCGCGCCATGTCGAGGTCATCAACGAGGTGTTCGACCTGTTCGCCGCGCTCGACGCCACCGACGAGCAGCTCGACTTCCCGATCCTTTACGGGTCGGGCCGCGACGGCTGGATGGCCGAAGCGCCGGAAGGCCCCAAGGAGAACGGCCTCGCGCCGCTGTTCGACCTCGTGCTACGCCACGTGCCGGAGCCGAAGGTCGGCAACGGCCCGTTCCGGATGATCGGCACCATCCTCGAGGCCAACCCGTTCCTCGGCCGCATCATCACCGGCCGGATCGAAAGCGGCTCGCTGAAGCCCAACCAGCCGGTCAAGGTGCTGCATCAGGACGGACGGGTGCTGGAGAACGGCCGCATCACCAAGATTCTCGCCTTCCGCGGCCTCGAGCGCCAGCCGATCGAGGAAGCGCAGGCCGGAGACATCGTCGCCATCGCCGGCCTTTCCAAGGGCACCGTCGCCGACACCTTCTGCGACCCGGCCGTGACCGAGCCGATGCAGGCGCAGCCGATTGACCCGCCGACCGTGACGATGTCGTTCATCGTCAACGACTCGCCGCTCGCCGGCACCGAGGGCGACAAGGTGACGAGCCGCGTCATCCGCGATCGCCTGCTCAAGGAAGCCGAGGGCAGCGTCGCGCTCAAGATCGAGGAATCGGCCGAGAAGGATTCCTTCTACGTGTCGGGCCGCGGCGAGTTGCAGCTTTCGGTTCTGATCGAGACGATGCGCCGCGAGGGCTTCGAGCTTGCCGTGTCGCGCCCGCGCGTCGTCATGCAGAAGGACGAGAACGGCCAGACGCTGGAGCCAGTCGAGGAAGTCGTCATCGACGTCGACGAGGAGCATGCCGGCGTCGTCGTGCAGAAGCTGAGCGAGCGCAAGGCGGAGATGGTCGAGCTGCGCCCCTCGGGCGGCGACCGCCAGCGTCTCGTCTTCCATGCGCCGACCCGCGGCCTGATCGGCTATCAGTCGGAACTGCTGACCGATACGCGCGGCACGGCGGTGATGAACCGGCTGTTCCACGAATACCAGCCCTACAAGGGCGAGCTGCCCGGCCGCATCAACGGCGTGCTGATCTCCAACGAGCAGGGCGAGGCCGTCGCCTATGCCTTGTGGAACCTCGAGGATCGCGGCCCGATGGTCATCGATCCGGGCGTCAAGGTCTATGCCGGCATGATCATCGGCGTCCATTCCCGCGACAACGACCTCGAGGTCAACGTGCTCAAGGGCAAGAAGCTGACCAACATCCGCGCCGCCGGCAAGGACGAGGCGGTCAAGCTGACCCCGCCGATCCGCATGACGCTGGAACGGGCGCTGGCCTGGATCCAGGACGACGAGCTGGTCGAGGTGACGCCGAAGTCGATCCGGCTGCGCAAGCTGCATCTCGACCCCAACGACCGCAAGCGCTTCGAGAAGCAGAAGTCCGCCGCGACGGCGGCCTGATCGCGCTCACGAGCCGCAGTCTGGCGCCGGGGCCGGGGGACAAAGAATAAAAACGGCGGCCTTCGGGTCGCCGTTCTCATGTTCGGCAGGCAATGAAAGGAACAGCCGATGGCCAAGATGATCCACTCGATGATCCGCGTTCTCGACGAAGAACGATCGGTCGCGTTCTACGGTGAAGCCTTCGGCCTGAAGGTGGCGCAGCGGCTCGATTTCGAGACCTTCACCCTTGTCTACCTTTCGAACGACGAAAGCGGGTTCGAACTGGAGCTGACGATCAACAAGGGGCGCACGGAACCCTACGATCGCGGCAACGGCTACGGCCATCTTGCCGTGTCGGTCGGCGACGTCGATGCCGAGCATGCGCGGCTGGCGGCGGCCGGCCTCAACCCGCGCAAGCTGGTCGATTTCGCGCCCGGCGGCGAGGTCATCGCCCGCTTCTTCTTCATCGCCGATCCCGACGGCTACGAGATCGAGGTGCTGCAGCGCGGCGGCCGTTATCTCTGAAACGCTGCCGAAACGCGTTGACAACGGCGATGGCGACGGGATGGTGCGGCCTTCGGGAGAAGGATAGAAATGGACCCTGCGTTTCTGCTCACCGCGTTGATCGTCGTCGCTTCGCCCGGCACCGGGGTGATCTATACGCTCGCCGTGGCGCTCGGACGCGGTGGTCTTGCATCTGTCTCGGCTGCACCCTCGGCATCGTGCCGCACATGGTCGCGGCAATCCTCGGCCTTGCCGCGCTGATGCACACCAGCGCCGTGCTGTTCCAGATCGTCAAGTTCGGCGGGGTTGCCTACCTTCTGTGGATGGCGTGGGGGACGCTGAAGGAAAACGGGCTGCTCAATGCCGAGCCGGAACGGGAGCAGCTGTCGCATGCCGCCATCATCCGGCGCGGGGTTCTCCTCAATATCCTCAACCCGAAGCTGTCGATCTTCTTCCTCGCCTTCCTGCCGCAATTCGTGCCGGCGGATGCGGCAAGCCCGACCATGGCGATGATCCCGCTCGGCCTCGTCTTCATGGCGATGACCTTCGCGGTCTTCGTCGTTTACGGACTGCTGGCGGCGCAGGTGCGCGGCCGTCTTCTGTCGAGTCGCCATGGCTTCGTCGCAGCTTTGCCGCCGCTTTCGCGCTGCTCGGCGCGAGGCTGGCGTTGACGTCGCGCTGAGGCAGCGTTCACCGCACGATTTGGGAACGGTCGCCTTCAGCACGCGGTTTGGATTTTGCGCGCCTTCAGCACGCGGTTTAAGTTTAGCGCGCCTTCAGCGCGCCATGGCGTGGTACTCGACGTTTGGCCGCATGTCGACGGCGGCCGCCATCCGGTTGGACATGTTGTAGAACGAGGCGGTGGCGGCGATGTCCCAGATGTCGCGGTCGGTGAAGCCGGTCTCGCGCAGCGTCTGTCGGTCCTTTTCCTCGATCGTGTCGGGTCGCTCGGTCAGCCGCACCGCGAAATCCAGCATCGCCTTGTGACGAAGCGAAAGATCGGCGGCACGATAGTTCATCACCAGCTGTTCGCCCAGCACCGGATTGCCCGAAAGCTGGCGCACCGCCGCGCCATGGGCGGTGAGGCAGTAATAGCAGCGGTTGACCGCAGAGACCGCGACCGCGATCATCTCGCGCTCCAGCTTGGAAAGGCCGGAATCGCCGAGCATCAGGTCGTTGTACATGTCTGAGAAGGCACGCAGCTTCTTCTCGTCGAAGGCATAGGCGAGAAGTACGTTCGGCACCATGCCGAGCTTGTCGACGCATTTGGCGAAATAGGCTTTTGTCTCGTCCGAAAGATTCTCGGCCGGCTTCAGATCGAGCGCGGTGATCCGGTTTTCCATGGCTTTATCTCCCTGTCATCGTTTGTTGGCATGAGTGTGCGTGAACGCTCGCCAAACGCCTTTTGTCTGTTACGATAACGGCAAATAACAACAGACGGGACAGGAAATCGCCATGGCAGGGGCACGAAAGCCTGCAACTGCGGCCGCCAGCGCGCCGAAGACGGAAAAGTTCGCGCAATTCCTGCGGTCGCGGGCCTCGATCGAAGACCTTGCCGGCTATGACGACGCGGTGCTTGCCCTTGCGGCGAACCTTGCCTCGGCCGCGCTTGCCCGCCACCGGCTCGGCCAAGGCGTGATCGCCATCGACAGCGATCCCGCGCTTCTTCGTCAGGGAAGGCAGCTCAGCGCCATCACCATCGTCAACGACAATATGCCGTTCCTGTTCGACTCGCTGCTGGGCGAGGTCGCCGACAGCGCCGGCGAGCCGCTCCTCGTTCTCCATCCCGTCATCCTCGTCTCGCGCGGCAAGGGCGGTGCAGCCGATTTCGCCGGCGAGGCGCTGCCCGGCCGGGTCGATCAGGCGGCCGAGCGCATCAGCCTGATCCACATCCACGTTCCCCGACTGGGCGAGGAGGCTGCACGCGCGCTGAAGGAAAGGCTGATCCACATCCTCGCCCAGGTGCGGTCGGCGGTCAGTGACTGGAAACCGATGCTGGCGCGCATCGATCAGGCGATCAGCGATTTCGGTCATGATGCCGTGCCGCTCGACCGCACCGAACTGGCGGAAGGCGTCGCCTTCCTTAAATGGCTGCGCGACGACAATTTCACCTTTCTCGGCATGCGCGAGTTCAGATATGTCGGCGGCGAGAAGACCGGCGTGCTCGAAGTGTCGCAGAACGCCGGTCTCGGCATTCTGCGCGATCCGGGCGTTCTGGTGCTGCGGCGCGGCACGGAAACCGTGACCACGACGCCGGAAATCCGAGCCTTCCTGCATGGGCCGGAACCGCTGATCGTCACCAAGGCCAATGCTAAGTCGGTGGTCCACCGCCGCGCCTATCTCGATTATGTCGGGGTCAAGGTGTTCGACGCCAAGGGCAAGCTGGCGGGCGAGTTGCGCATCGTCGGGCTGTTCACCTCCACCGCCTATACAAGCTCGGTGATGGATGTCCCCTATCTGCGTTCCAAGGCAGAGATGGTGGTCGCGAAATCGGGGTTCGACGCCCACGATCATTCCGGCAAGGCGCTGATGAACGTGCTGGAATCCTATCCGCGCGACGAGCTGTTCCAGATCAGCGTGCCGACGCTGCGCAAGCACGCCGAGGCGATCCTGGCGCTGGGCGAGCGGCCGCGCGTGCGCGTGCTGTTCCGGATCGACCAGTTCGACCGCTTTGTCTCGCTTCTGGTGTTCGTGCCGCGCGACCGCTACGATTCGAACGTCCGCGAGCGGATAGGCCGATTCCTGAAGTCGGCTTTCGACGGTCGTTTGTCGGCTTACTATCCGAGCTTTCCGGAAGGCGGGCTGGCGCGGGTCCATTTCATCATCGGCCGCTCGGGCGGCAAGACGCCGAAGGTCGAGACGCCGGTGCTGGAAGCCGGCGTGCGGGCCATCGTCCGCACCTGGGAGGACGCGCTCATCGACACGGCGGCGGATTCGGGCGCTGAAAGCGCGCTGATCGCGCTGGCCAACCGCCTGCCGCAAAGCTACCGCAATTCCTTTCCGCCCAGCACCGCGCTTGACGATGCCCGGCAGGTCGCCGGCCTTTCGGCGACCAATCCCATCGCCATCGATTTCTATCGCGTCGAGGGCGAGGGCGAAAGCCACGCCTCGCTCAAGATCTATCATCATGGCGCGCCGGTCGGCCTGTCGCAGCGGGTGCCGCTGCTCGAGAACATGGGCTTCCGCGTCATCAGCGAACGCACGTTCGATCTCCCCGGCGAAAATCCCGGCGCTGAAACCGCAGGCGGCGCCGCGCCGGTGTTCATCCACGACATGGAGCTTGGCGGCCATGCCGGGCGGCCGGTCGACCTCGACGATGGCGGGGCGCTGCTCGAGGAAGTGTTCCTGTCGATCTGGCGCGGCGAGACCGACAACGACGCCTATGCGGCGCTGGTCCAGAGCGCCCGGCTGCACGCCGGCGAAATCCAGCTGCTGCGGGCCTATGGCCGCTATCTCCAGCAGGCCGGCATCGCGCAAAGCCAGGATTACATCGCCGCCGCGCTGAACCGCTATGCCGACATCGCCCGCGCGCTGCTTTCGCTGTTCGCCTCCCGCTTCGATCCGGCCTTCGCCGACGACCGTGCGGTGACGGCGAAACACCTCAATGCGGCGATCAGCGACGCGCTGGAAGGCGTGCCCAATCTCGACGACGACACCATCTTGCGCCGTTACCGCAACCTGATCGAATCGAGCCTGCGCACCAATTACTATGCGGCCGACACGGACGGTCCGCGCTCGCTGGCGATCAAGCTCGATTCGCGCGCTGTCGAGGGCCTGCCCCAGCCGCGGCCGTGGCGGGAGATCTTCGTCTACGGGCCCGAGGTCGAAGGGGTTCACCTGCGCTTCGGCCCGGTGGCGCGCGGCGGTCTGCGCTGGTCCGACCGGGCGCAGGACTACCGCACCGAGGTGCTGGGCCTCGTCAAGGCGCAGCAGGTCAAGAACGCGGTCATCGTTCCGGTCGGGGCCAAGGGCGGTTTCTATCCGCGCCTGCTGCCGGCGGGCGGCAGCCGGGCGGAGACCTTCGCCGCAGGCCGGGCGGCCTATGTCAATTTCATCTCCAGCCTGCTTTCCGTCACCGACAATCTCGATGGCGACGTGGTGGTGCCGCCGCAGGGCGTGGTGCGCCATGACGGCGACGACCCCTATTTCGTCGTCGCCGCCGACAAGGGCACGGCGACCTTTTCCGACACCGCCAACGGCATCAGCCAGGGCCACGGCTTCTGGCTCGACGATGCCTTCGCCTCCGGCGGCTCGGCCGGCTACGACCACAAGAAGATGGGGATCACCGCGCGCGGCGGATGGGAAGCGGTCAAGCGCCATTTCCGCGAGATGAATCGCGACATCCAGAACGAGCCTTTCACCGCCGTGGGTGTCGGCGACATGTCGGGCGACGTGTTCGGCAACGGCATGCTGCGCTCGCCGTTTACCCGGCTGGTCGCCGCCTTCGACCATCGCGACATCTTCATCGATCCGGCGCCGGATGCGGCTTCTTCCTTCGAGGAACGCCAGCGGCTGTTCGAGAACCCGCAGCTGTCTTGGCAGGATTACGACCGGGCCAGGCTTTCGGAGGGCGGCATGATCGTGTCGCGCGCCGCCAAGACGGTCGCGCTGACGCCGCAGGCCGCCGACGCCATCGGCCTGAAGAAGGCAAGCGCCTCGCCGGTCGAGATCATGAACGCGATCCTGAAAGCCCCCGTCGACCTGTTGTGGTTCGGCGGGATCGGCACCTATGCCCGGGGCGCATCCGAGACCAATGCCGATGCCGGAGACCGCGCCAACGACGCCATCCGCATCACCGGCGCGGAGATCCGGGCGAAAGTGGTGGGCGAGGGCGCCAATCTCGGCATGACCCAGCGGGCGCGGATCGAATACGGACTTGCCGGCGGGCGCGGCAATTCCGACGCCATCGACAATTCCGCGGGCGTCAACTCGTCCGATATCGAGGTCAACATCAAGATCGCGCTGGCCGGCGCGATGCGGACCGGCCGGCTGACCCGGCCCGCCCGCAACAAGCTGCTGGCGGCGATGACCGACGAGGTGGCGGCGCTGGTGCTCGTCAACAATTGCCAGCAGACGCTGGCGCTGTCGCTCGCCCGGCGGCGCGGCCTTGCCGACCTCGCCCACCAGGAACGGTTCATGCAGGGGCTGGAGAGCCGCGGCCTGCTCGACCGCGCGGTCGAGGCGCTTCCGGGAAGCGCGGCCATGGCGGAGCGCCAGCAGCGCGGCGAGCCGTTGACGCGGCCCGAGCTCGGCGTGCTGCTCGCCTATGCCAAGCTGACGCTGTTCGA
>JBLJBS010000010.1:0-9354 GCA_047637695.1 Aquamicrobium sp.
TTCTCGCACTATCACCCGCACGGCAAGGCGCGGGCTTTCGACCAGCAGACGCTGAACCTGATCGCCGAGGGCGATCTCGACAGGATCTCGCGCCTCAACCAGCCGGACCATCTCGATTCCATCGGCAGCATGTATGTCCAGATGCGGCTGCAGCGCGAGGTCAATGACGCCGCGCCGGTGGTGCTCGCCTCCGAGAACCAGCAGGAGCACACCCGCGCCCGCCTCGCCGAGACGACGAGCTACAAGCTGATCGCCTTCGGCAGGTTCGAGGCGACCGACAGCCCGCACGAGCCGGAGGCGGAGGTCTATTACCTTGCCGGCGACGCTCATTTCGGCCGGGCGATGACGCAGGCCCTGACCGATGCCGATGCGGCCGAACGGGTGGCGCAGGCCGTGCTCGCCCGCACCGGCGGCCGGCCGATGATCCTCAACCTCGAAGGGGTGATCCTGCCCAACGTGCCGGAATCGCTCGCCCACATGACCATCGCCATGCCGCAGGAGCTGGCGATCCCATGGCTGAAGCGGTTGAACGTCGCCGCGGTCGGACTGGCCAACAACCATGCGCTCGACCTTGGAGAACCTGGCCTCGATGAGACGCTGGCGGCGCTGGACAAAGCAGGCATCGCGCATTTCGCGCAGGGCGAGCGCTTCGACATCGGACGGCTTTCCATTGTCGGCCTGACCGATCTCGATTCCAACGGCCCGCCCTATACCGGCCTCGTCACGCCGCAACTGCTGGACCGGCTGATCGTCGAGGACGCGACGCGACCGGTCGTCGCCTTCACCCATTGGGGTCGCGAGTATGTGGCGCAGCCCTCGGCGCGCGAGACCGAACTGGCGGAGGAAATGCGTTTGCGCGGAACGACGGTGATCGCGGGGGGCCATCCGCACACCGCAGATGGCCGCCTCGCCACGCTGGGCGGCGGCGAGACGATCATGGCCTATTCGCTTGGCAATTTCCTGTTCGATCAGTCTGCCGACAATGTGTCGGGCAAGCTGCTCGAACTGCGCGTCTTCAAGCAGGGCACCGTCTATGCCCGGCTGATCGACCTGCCGAACCTGTTCGACCTTGCCCGGCCCGGGCCTCAGAGCTCCGGCGGGACGAAGATCGAATCGTCGAGATAGCAATTGTCCGGCTGCGCCGGCACGAAGGTCGGGTCGCGCGGCCTTACATGGTAGTAATTGACCGGCTTGCTCTGGCGCATGCTGCCGTCGGCGAAGGTCGCCACCGCCCGGAAGCGATGCATCGAATTCGCCTCGGCATAGACCTTGAGCCGCGCCGTCAGGCCGGAGACGGCGCGGTTGCCGCGCAGCGCGAGATCGACCCTGTAGTCCTGATCGTCCGATGGCAGGCGCACTTCCTGATAGCGCAGCGCCGCCGGCGGATCGCCCCAGCCGGCGCCATGCTCGGCCACCGTCACCTCGGTCTCGATGGCTGCGAGCTGAAGCTCGCCCGCGACCGGCTCGGTCGTCTCGTAGCTGTTGCCGCGGTCGTCGGACCATGAATAGGCAAACTCGCCGCGATAGCCGACGCCGATGGCGTAACCTTCGGAAAGCATCGGCTCGATCTCGCCGAAATCGAGCGTGTCCAGCACCCGCTGGCGACATTGCGGCAAATCCTGCTCGGAGGCGCAGGTGAAACGGGCGCGTTCGGCCGCCGCAGTGTCGACGCCGGCCTGATCGAGGGCCGCGCGCAGCGAAACGTCGAGCCCGTCGTCGAAATCCGCGATCGCCGCCTCGAAGCGGCGCGAAGCCTTTTCGGGGTTGGCCGTGTCGTAGAACTCGAACGAAAGACGCCCGCTTCGGGCCGGCCCCCAGCCATTGTTGGCGAAGGAGAAGGTCGGGCGGAAGCCGGTACAGCCGCGATGCTCGTATATCGACAGGAACGGCTTGCGATAGACCTGGCTGTCCTCGAAATGAAGCTGGAATGCCTCGACCTCGACCCGCGAATCGCCGGTCGTCTTCATGGCGACCTCGAGGAAGGACGGCTCGTTCTCCCAGTCAACGGAATCGAAGACGACGCTGTACCTGTTGGGCGTTATCGGCGCCTTGCCGAGCCACGTATCGATGATGTCCTGATCTTCCGGGTAGATCTCGATATAATCGTCGTAGACCTCGTGGACATAGTGCATGTCGGCCTGGCGTGTCATGCGCTGGTCGACAGAAACCGAAAGCTCGACCTTGCCGGCGTCGCCGCCACCGGTCCGGGCGCGCAGCAGGCCGCCGACCAGGGCGTCGGCCATCACGTCGGGCCGCTTGCCGGAAATCTCCACCCCGGCGCGCCACAGAGAGACATAGCTCGTGCCGCCCGGCAGGCGAACCGTCGCCTCGCCATGGCGCAGGCCGTTTCGGAAGCCGCCGACATAGATCGATCCATTGGGCTTCGTCTGCCGCCCCTTTCCATTGGCAAGGCCATTGACGAAACCGGCCTCGGTGCGGGTTCCATCGGCCTCGGTCATCACGGCCTTGCCGTTGAGCAGCCCGAGCGCCCAGTCGCCTTGCAGCACCTCGCCGCTGCGCTTCTCCAGACGGCCGTTGCCGTGCGGCCGCCCGGCGACGAGGTCTCCGGTGTAGGTCGAATGGATGGTTCGGCGGTCATAGGAGGCGGAGCCGCGCACGCGCCAGACAAGCTTGCCGCGGCCGGTGATGGCGCCGTCATTGGCGGTCGCGTCGAAAGCGGAGCCGGGCGTCGGCTCGAAGACGAATTCAAGATCGTCGACGGGTTCGGCATTCCATGCCTTGAGCCGCACCCGGACGACGGTGCCGGCGGGCTCGTCATGGATCACCTGGACGCGCTGCGACCATGAGCCGGTGTCCTGCAGCGCCGTGGCGTCGCCGGCCGGGGCCGACAGCGGCGAGAGAAGGAGTGCCGCGCCAGCAAGCAAGCCGCCGGAAATCGCTGTCGTGGCGACAGCGCGCCTCAACCGAGACAGAAACATTGATCTACGCAGCTCCCACCTTCCCGAAGGGAAGAAAATCTAGAGCATTTTGCAATCGAGTGAAATCACCCGGCGTCGCATAAATGCGGCGTGGAAACCGGATTGGAGCGGCCGGATCGCGTTTGCCGCGACGCTTTATCGTCCCGCACGGCGGGACGCGATGGCGGCATCCCGTCATCCTCATGACGGTAAAAAACCCGCAGCCCGGAAAGGCCGCGGGTTTTGCAGCGGCGAGATGCCGTCGGGTCGTTTGCCGACTACTTCACGAGGCCCTTGACCCAGTTGAAGTAGGTTTCGTTCATGCGAACCGCCGTGTTGGCGTTCGGACTTTCGGCGACATTGACGCCGAGAATGGTGCGCTCCTGCGTCTGCGGGTCATATTTGTAGACCGAACCACCGCTGGTGCCGGCATAGGTGTCGCAGTGGTACTGGAAATACATGTCCTGCACCGCCTGGCCCGGAACGTCGCAATTGGCGCGCCACATCGTGCCGGCCGGCTTGTCTCCCGGATAGCCGATGATGTTGGCGTGGAAATCGCCGAGCTTGGGATCGTGGCCGTAGCCGAGCCAGCCGAGATGGTCGCCGATCGGCTGCTGGAGGATGACGACGGCGATGTCCCACGGCACGACCGAGCCGTAATAGCCCTGATAGTTGCTGATATAGCCTTCAAAGATATAGGCCGTCTCATAGTCCCAGACGCCGAACGGCGCGTCGTCCATCGAGGTCAGGCCGGGCGCGAACATGAAATTGTCGTACCAGCCCTGATCGTGGTCATAGAGGCAGTGCGCGGCGGTCAGCAGCGTGCGCGGGCCAATCAGCGTCGCGGAACAGTTGGAGAAGCCGTCCTTGGTCTGGGCCTGGAGCAGGCCGAAGGCGCGGAACGGGTAGTTCGACGAATCCGTCACCTGAACGCGTTCGTCGGCACCGAAAACCTGCCGGTCGCCCGATTCGGAGAAGGCCGGATCGGCGTTGGGGTTGGCGGCACCGTCGAGCGAGCGCAGCAGCTCCTCGCTCGGGGCCTCGCGCTTCTCCTCGCCGCCGCGCGAGCGGCTGACGGTGCCGTAGCTCTGCTTCAGTTTTTCAGGATCGAGGTTGAGGTCGCGCCCGATCTCGTCGAGGTCGACCTTCGGCGGGGTGACGGCGACACCGCGGTCGGAAAGCTCAGGCCCGCCCGGAGCCGCACGCGGGGTTTCCCCATTGCCGGAGAAGCTGGACTGGGCCAATGCGGCGCCCGACCACATGGTGGCGGCCAGAGCGACCGAAAGCAGGAATTTCGTATCAGTGGGTTTCATGTGAGAAACTCTCCCAAGGTTAAGCAAGCACCGGGAACCAATCCGCAAAAGATGTCGAGATCATGATCGCCCGAAAACCCCGTTCCTCGTCCCCCGGTAGACGGCCGGCTGGCACGTGGTCGGCACCCTCCCCCCGGCGGGCGGACGAGCCTCGCACATCGCCGCAAATATTCCAATATTTGCTCCGACAAATCGCTTCCGTACCGTCATCTTCAGGGCTTAGATGACGGCACACTTGCTTTGCGGCCCACATCGGGTCATCGGGGCCATCGGATCGACCTGTCTCAGGAGGACATTTTGAAGTCATTCGCAAGATTGAGCACCCTCGCGGCGTGCTCGCTTCTGGCCGGCACGGCGGCTTTCGCCGGCGCCAGCCCGCTCAACTCCGCCCCGGACGCCGTGCGCGCCGAATCGTCGCCGATTGCCCGCGTGCCGGCGGCGCGCGCCAAAAGCGACAGCGACAATCGCGTCTTCGGCGGCCGGGAGGCGACCAAGGACGCCTACCCGTTTCAGGTGGCGCTTCTCGCCACCGACTCGCTCGACGACAACGCGCAGTCCCAGTTCGACGCCCAGTTCTGCGGCGGCAGCCTGATCGCGCCGGGCTGGGTGCTGACGGCGGCGCACTGTCTCTACGATTCCGGCGCGGCCATCCCCGCCGAGGTGGTGACGGCGCTGGTCGGCGCGACCTCGCTCGACGAGGGCAAGCGCTACAAGGTGGCGGAAGTGATCGTCCATCCCGGCTACAGCGAGACCTCGCTCGACAACGATATCGGCCTGCTTCGGCTCGCCGAGGACGCGGACGCGCCGGTCATCGCCATGACCGACGCCGATGTCGAGGCGGGAGCGGCAACGGTCATCGGCTGGGGCCTGATGGAGAACGGCTATTTCCCGTCGACGCTGATGGAGGCCGACATCGAGCTGACCACCAACGATGCCTGCAATGCCGGCATCAAGGAAATCTACGCCCGCGATCTCGACCTGATCCTCCAGACCTACGCCGGGCGCATGCGCTATTCCAGCGAAGCGGTCTCGACCGCCACACGCGAGATCGCGGCGGTGATGGGCAACCCGCTGACCGGCAACATGATCTGCGCCGGCCTGGCGTCAGGCGCGCGCGACGCCTGCAACGGCGACAGCGGCGGGCCGCTGTTTGCCGTCGCCGAAGGCAGGCCGGTTCAGGTCGGCATCGTCAGCTGGGGCGAAGGTCCGATGGATGCAGACGCCGCCTGCGGCCACGCCAACGCCTATGGCGTCTATACGCGGCTTGCCAATTATCGCGACTGGATCGCGGAGAAGACCGGCAACTGACCGGAAGCCCGATAACCGGAAGACCGATAAAAAAGCCGCCCGCAGCGATCGCTGCGGGCGGCTTTGCATTTCCTGCCTTCAGGCGTCCTGCGACGACGCCCAGGGGCCGTGATGCAGGCCTTCGGCATCAATCCGCTCGAACCCGTGAGCGCCGAAGAAATCGCGCTGCCCCTGGATGAGATTGGCCGTCCCCCGCGCCTGGCGGAAGGCGTCGAAATAGCCGAGAGCGGCCGAGAGCGCCGGCACGGGCAGGCCGGCCAGCGCGGCATGCGCCACCACCCGGCGCAGCGACGGATGCGCCTCGCCCATCATCGCAACGAAATCGCGGGTGAGAAGCAGGTGATCGGCGTCGGGGTCTGCATCCTCGGCATTGGCCAGCTTGTCGAGGAACTGCGAGCGGATGATGCAGCCCGCGCGCCAGATGCGGGCGATCGTGGCCATGGGCAGGTTCCAGCGGAACTCACACGACGCTTCCTCCATCACGGCGAAGCCCTGGGCATAGGCGGCGATCTTGCCGGCGAACAGGCCAAGCTCGAGGTCGTCGAGGAAGGCGGCGTCGGGCCGCGAGGCGGCAGGCGCGCTGCGGCGGCCATAGGCGGAAGCGGCCTTGCCGCGCATCGTCTTCTCGGCGGAAAGGCTGCGGGCGGCGACGGCGGCCTCGATCGCGGTCGCCGGCACGCCCATCATCTGCGCCTCGATCACCGCCCAGCGGCCGGTTCCCTTCTGGCCGGCGCGGTCAAGGATCATGTCGACCAGCGGGCGGCCGGTCTGCGGATCGGCGGTGGCGAGAACCTCGGCGGTGATTTCGACGAGATAGGAGTTGAGCCGGCCGCCGTTCCAGCGGCCGAAGACCTCGCCGATATCGGCCGCGGCCATGCCGAAGCCGTCGCGCAGGATGCCGTAAATCTCGGCGATCATCTGCATGTCGGCATATTCGATGCCGTTGTGGATGGTCTTGACGAAATGACCGGCCCCGCCCTCGCCCAGCCAGGCGCTGCAGGGCTCGCCTTCGTAGCGGGCGGCGATGGCGGTCAGGATCGGCTCGAGGCGGGCATAGGCATCGCGATGGCCGCCGACCATGATCGAGGGACCATGACGCGCGCCGACGGCACCGCCGGAAACACCCATGCCGACGAAGGTGATGCCCGAGCCTTCGAGATCGTCGAAGCGGCGCATGGTGTCGCGGAAATTGGCGTTGCCGCCGTCGATGATGATATCGCCGTCGGAGAGAAATTCGCGCAGGCCGCGGATCTGTTCGTCGACGGCCTTGCCGGCCTGAACCATCAGGATGATCGGCCGGGGCGGCCTGATCTGGGCGACCAGTTCCTTCAGCGACGCGCAGGGGACGATACTGCCGCGCAGGTCGCCGGCATTCTCGAAGAACTCACCCGTGCGTGAAGCGGTTCGATTGTAGACAGCGACCGGATAACCCTTCTCGGCCATGTTGAGGGCAAGCCCCGATCCCATGACGCCGAGACCGATAAGTCCGATTTCCGCTTTGGCCATGATTGCTCCCGGTTGCGACGATTTCAGGCAAGAACAACCATGATGAAGGCACGGTCCACGCAAGACAAGCGGCGACGGCGCATGGCTGCCATACCTGATGCAGTGCACAAAACAATGCTCGCGATTGCGAGAGAGAAAGATGAGCCGGGAAAATTGCAGCCTTACTGCTTGCGCCGCTTTCGGCCGTAAAGCTCAAGCCGGTGATGGACGATTTCGTAGCCGAGCGAGCGGGCGATCTCCTGCTGCAATTGCTCGATGCGATCGGACTGGAACTCGATCACGTCGCCGGTGTCGATGTCGATCAGGTGATCGTGGTGCTCGCCCGCCGCCGGCTCGAAGCGCGACGGCCCGCCCTCGAAGGCATGGCGATGGATGGCGCCGATCCCTTCCAGCAGTTTCATGGTGCGGTAGACGGTCGAAAGCGAAATCCCGCGATCGATCTCGACGGCGCGGCGGAAGATCTCCATCGCGTCGGGATGATCGCCCGCTTCCGACAATATGCCGAGAATGACCCGGCGCGGTCGCGTGATGCGAACTCCGGCCTCGCGCAGCGCGATCTCATAGGCGGTGACTGTGGCGGCATGCTCATTCATGGCCGGACTATGCGTCAGGAGTTCCCCCGATGCAAAGCGCGATGGCCGGCACGAGGTCGCAATCTACAACTGAACACGCCTTCGGGCATCGCAGCCGCGACCGCGTGCTGCATCGCGATTTGGTGCGACGCCGTCGGAAACCCAAGCTCTCCACGCCTCCTGGCTGCCGCCGCTATACCAATGCCGCCAAGCCGCGATCGTTCGAGGCCGCCGTCCCGGCGCTCCGCCCGTGACAATTTTCCGTTTCTAATTGCAAACGATTTGCAATTGCATTGACAAACCGACCTCGCCCGATTATCTCTCCACCAATTCACGCATCGCGAACACAACCCCGAACGGTCCCAATGTCAGTCAGAAACATGCTTGCCGGGCTCTTGCTTGGCCTCACGATCTTCCCCGCCGCGGCCGCCGATGGCGAGAAGTTCAAGGTCGTCACCACCTTCACCGTCATCGCCGACATCGCCCGGAACGTCGCCGGCGACGCCGCGACGGTCGAATCGATCACCCGGCCGGACGCCGAGATTCACAATTACCAGCCGACGCCCGGCGACATTCTCAAGGCGCAGGATGCCGACCTGATTCTGTGGAACGGACTGAACCTCGAACAATGGTTCGAGCGCTTCTTCCGCAACCTGAAGGATGTGCCGAGCGCGGTCGTCAGCGAAGGCGTCGAGCCGATGGGCATCCGCGACGGTCCCTATAGCGGCAAGCCCAACCCGCATGCCTGGATGTCGCCATCGGACGTGCTCGTCTATGTCGAGAACATCCGCGCCGCCTTCGCCGAGCATGATCCCGACAATGCCGGGGCCTACGCCGCCAATGCAAAAGCCTATGCGGCCGAGATCGGGGCCGTGGCCGGGCCGATCCGCGAACGGCTGGCGGCGATCCCCGAAGAGAAGCGCTGGCTCGTCACCAGCGAGGGCGCGTTTTCCTATCTTGCGCGCGACTTCGGACTGAAGGAACTTTATCTCTGGCCGATCAATGCCGACAGCCAGGGAACGCCCCAGCAGATCAGGAAGGTCATCGACGCGGTGCGCGCGCATTCCATCCCCGCCGTCTTCAGCGAAAGCACGGTTTCGCCCGACCCGGCCATGCAGGTGGCGCGCGAGACCGGCGCCCACTATGGCGGCGTGCTTTACGTCGATTCGCTTTCCGGCCCCGACGGCAAGGTGCCGACCTATCTCGATCTGCTCAAGGTGACGACCGAGACCATAGCCGAAGGTCTGACGCGATGAGCAGGACACCGGGGAAGCCTGATTTCCCCACGGCCGGCGCAGCACGCGCCGGCCTCGACGTTTCCGATGTTTCCGTCACATATGCCAACGGCCACACGGCGCTGCGCAACGCCTCTTTTTCCGTTCCGCGCGGCAGCATAGCCGCCCTCGTCGGCGTCAACGGCTCGGGCAAGTCGACGCTGTTCAAGGCGATCATGGGGTTCGTGCCGCTCAGTACCGGCTCCGTTTCGATCATGGGCGAGCCGGCCGGCCGCGCGCTGAAGCGCAACTCGGTCGCCTATGTGCCCCAGGCCGAGGAGGTCGACTGGAGCTTCCCGATCCTGGTCGAGGACGTCGTCATGATGGGCCGCTACGGCCACATGAACTTCCTGCGCATTCCAACAGCCCGCGACCGGGAAAAGGTGACACAGGCGCTGGAGCGTGTCGGCATGTCCGATTTCCGCAAGCGCCAGATCGGCGAGCTTTCCGGCGGCCAGAAGAA
>JBLJBS010000011.1:0-20932 GCA_047637695.1 Aquamicrobium sp.
GCAGATCCTCGCCGTCACCTTCACCAACAAGGCGGCGCGCGAGATGAAGCACCGCATCGGCATCCTCGTCGGCGAGGCCGTCGAGGGCATGCCGTGGCTCGGCACCTTCCATTCGATCGGCGTCAAGCTGCTGCGTCGCCATGCCGAGCTTGCCGGCCTGCGCTCCGATTTCACCATTCTCGACACCGACGACCAGATCCGCCTGATCAGGCAGATCATCCAGGCCGAGGGGTTTGACGACAAGCGCTGGCCGGCGCGCCAGTTCGCGCAGATGATCGACGGCTGGAAGAACAAGGGCCTCGCCCCGGACGAGATCGCCGAGGGCGACGCCCGTGCCTTCGCCAACGGCAAGGGACGCGAGCTCTACCGCGCCTATCAGGAACGGCTGACGACGCTGAACGCCTGCGATTTCGGCGATCTGCTGTGCCATCCGATCCGCATCTTCCGCCGCTACCCGGACGTGCTGAAGGAGTATCACCGGAAATTCAAATACATATTGGTGGATGAGTATCAGGACACCAACACGGCGCAATATATGTGGCTCAGGCTGCTGGCGCAGCGGCCGGACAACAGGCGCGACGCAAATTCCCCGGCCGAAGGCCGAGGCGGCGACCGCCGCCCACCCGACTTCTCGGACGCGCCCGCAACCGTGACGCGCAGCGAAGCGGAGCGCGCAAACCAGCAAACTGCCCAGCCGCCGCAGGCGGCGGTGCGGCCCGTGAGCGAAAACAGAATAAACATCTGCTGCGTCGGCGACGACGACCAGTCGATCTATGGCTGGCGCGGCGCGGAGGTGGACAACATCCTGCGCTTCGAGAAAGATTTCCCGGGCGCGACCGTGATCCGGCTGGAGCGCAACTACCGCTCGACGGCGCACATTCTCGGCGCGGCCTCGCATCTGATCGCCCACAATGAGGGGCGGCTCGGCAAGACGCTGTTCACCGACCGGCCCGACACGGACGATCCCAAGGTCCAGGTCCATGCGGCCTGGGATTCGGAGGAGGAGGCGCGCGCGGTCGGCGACGAGATCGAGGCGCTTCAGCGCAAGGGACACAATCTCAACGACATGGCAATCCTCGTCCGCGCCTCGTTCCAGATGCGCGAGTTCGAGGACCGCTTCGTCACCATGGGGCTGAACTACCGCGTCATCGGCGGCCCGCGCTTCTACGAGCGGGCCGAGATCCGCGACGCCATGGCCTATCTGCGCGTTATCGCGCAAGGCGCCGACGACCTCGCCTTCGAACGCATCGTCAACGTGCCGAAGCGAGGTCTGGGCGAAGCCGCCGTGCGGCAGGTGCATGACACCGCGCGCGCGCTTGGCGTACCGATGCTGGAAGCGGCGGCGCGGCTTGTCGAGAGCGACGAGATGAAGCCGAAGCCCCGCGCGGCCCTGCGCGAGGTCACGGCGAACTTCGCGCGCTGGCAGGGCATGATCGACACGACCTCGCACACCGAGCTGGCCGAGATCGTCCTCGACGAATCCGGCTACACGGAAATGTGGAAGAACGACCGTTCGCCCGACGCGCCGACACGGCTCGAAAACCTGAAAGAGCTGATCCGCTCGATGGACGAGTACGAGTCGCTGCGCAGCTTCCTCGAACACGTCGCGCTGGTCATGGATGCCGAGCAGAACGAGACCCTCGACGCGGTCTCGATCATGACGCTGCACTCCGCCAAGGGACTGGAATTCGACACCGTGTTCCTGCCTGGGTGGGAGGAAGGGCTGTTTCCGCACCAGCGCGCGCTCGACGAGGGCGGCCGCTCCGGGCTCGAGGAGGAGCGCCGCCTCGCCTATGTCGGGCTGACGCGGGCCAAGAAGAACCTGCACCTGTGGTTCACCTCCAACCGCCGCATCCATGGCCTGTGGCAATCGACCATCCCCTCGCGCTTCATCGAGGAACTGCCTGAAGCCCATGTCGAGGTGGCCGAGACCGGCTCGTCCTACGGCGGCTATGGCAGCGGTTACGGCGGCGGCTTCGGCGAGCGACAGGCGGGCCGCCACAACCCTTATGGCGCCTCGCGCTTCGACAATGCCGGCGGCGGAACGGGCGGTGGGGCAGCGCGCGGCGAAGCATTCTCCAACACCTACGCCACGCCGGGCTGGCAGCGTGCGCAGGCCAACCGCAACGAGGCCACCAGCCGAAACTGGGGCACCCGCTCCGGCCATGCGGTCGAGCGCATCGGTTATGGCGAGGTCGATTCCGGCTACGGCGCCGGCCGTTCCTCGGTCAAGGGCCGCGTTATCGACGGCGAGGTCGCCGGCCGATCGACCGTCCGCGCCGCCTCGGCCTTCAAGGTCGGGGACCGGGTGTTCCACCAGAAATTCGGCAACGGCAACGTCGCCGTGGTCGACGGCGACAAGCTGACCGTCGATTTCGACAAGGCCGGGCAGAAGCGCGTTCTGGATGGCTTCGTGACCGCGGCCTGAAGCAATTCCGGCAAAACGCGAAGCGGTTTTGCGTCGGGAATTGCGTAAAACAAAGGGATAGTTCGCGTCATCATTTCTGTGAAACGATCTAAAGCGCGCCGCGATGTTTCGGATTTGCTCCTTACGCTGTAGCTTCCCTGTTTTCCCGCATGCCATTATCCCGAAACCGGCTCCCGCGTTCGGCAGACATGCTCTGGAACCGGCCGCCTTCGCCGTAACCAGCTGCACCGGAAGCACATTTTCCGAACTCTCGGGTCCGACAGATCGATACGATCATATACAACTAAAAATTGCATTTGATTTAAATCAAACTTTTGCGTGTTAAGAATAATCTCGCAAATGCAGGCAATACCGCCTGTAACCTCCGCTCCGAGCGGTCTACTCCGGACCCCTTCCGTCTACACCACCCCCCGTGACGGAAGGGGTACCGGAAAGGGAAGGCGGCGTGCGATGACCCCCCTTTCGCTTTCCCCTTCACCCTCCCCCTCGGCAAAGTGCCGCACATGAGCGGCCGGTCGCGCACAAGAACGCGCGCCATCGCCGCGGCAATCGCCGCTTTCCTGCCCTGCGGCCCCGCCTCTGCCGGGAGCGATGCCTCGACCTTCAAGGGTCATGTCACGCTGTCGCGCCACCACACCAACAACGCGCTCGACAGTCCGATCGCCCTGCCCGACTGGTACATGCTGCTGCGAGGCGCGCTGGAGGAAACCCTGGCCCACGACCTTGGTTCGACCCGGCTCGCGGCGCGGTTCGAGCTGCGCCGCTATGACCGTTTCGACATCGATGACGACGCCTCGATCGCCGTCGAGGCCGAGACGACGTTGCGCGCGTCGGAGCGGCTCGAATTGCGCGGCACGCTTTCGCTCGGGCTGGCGGAGGACGGCGACGATCTTCCCATCGACACCTTTATCCTCGGCACCCGCACGGCAACCGCCACGCTTGGCGGCAGCGTGCAGGCCGGCCTGCAATTGTCGTCCGCGACGACGCTGGTGCTGGAAGCAGCGGCAACGCGCGGGGCGCCAGGCAAAACCCGGTTTCAGGGCGGCATCTTGCCCGCACTGAGGATGGAACCGCGCCGCGACAGGTTTCGCCTCGCCGCCACGCTGAAGCGGAGCCATGGCACGTTGAGCTATGGCGTCAGCGCCGGATCGGGGATGATGCGCTCAGCGCCACTGGGGTTGATGCCTCAGCTTGACGTGTTCGATCACACCGTCAGGGCGCAAACCGAGATCGCGATCCCGAACGGACCTACATTGGCGGCAACCGCCGGCCTCCAGCTGCTCAGCCTTCCGGCCGCCGCGTTTCGCGAGATCAGGCCGACTTACGAGATTGCCGCGCAGATCCCCCTCGACGCCCGGCTATCGCTGCGCGGCGCGCTCCGGGGGGCCTACGACATGGCCTCGAACGATGATCCGGTCGCGGTGTGGCTGAAGCGGCTGGAGGTCGAGACCGTCTATCGGGCAAGCCCGGCGCTGTCGCTGGGCGGCGGGTTCTTCGCCCAGAAGCGCGATTTCATCGGGTTGGCAAACGGGGAAACCGGGCATGGCGCCTATGGCGAGGCGATCTGGCAGGCCGGTCCGAAACTGGCGCTGACGCTGCGCCTCGACTTTGCGCGCACGATGCTGGTTCCATCTGCGATCGAGCGCGAAAGCGTCGATGCTCATCTCGCCGTCAGGGCAGAACTTTAGACCAATTCCAGCAAAAGTGCGTAGCGGCTTTCCGCCGGGAATTGCGTAAAAACAAAGAGATAGATCGTTTCAGCGTTTCCGTGAAGCTCTGAAGCGATATGGGCATCGTCCCCAGAGCCGGAAACCGGCTTTGGCACGCACGACATGCTTCACGATGCGAGATCGGCGCGGAAAGACGGGGGCGGCTTCCCGCGCCGACTCATCGCAGGTCTGCTACTTCTTGCCGACCTTGCCGATGACGTTGTTCAGCAGGCCGGTTCCCGTGCCGAGAACGCCGATGCCGGTGCTGTTGCCCGAAAGGATGCTGTTTCCGGACCCGATGATCGAGCCGGCAAGGATGCCGTTGCCGACACCGACATTGCCCAGATTCACGTTCGGCGAAACATTGATCAGCCCGCCGGCCGACTGGTTGCTGTGGCCGGTATTGCCGTAATTCACCGGGCCCTTGTAGCCGCCGCCCCAGCCACCGGCCAGAACAGGCGATGCGACGAGCGAAAGTGCGGCCGCGGCCGCAAACAGGATGGACTTCTTCATGGCTCTCTCCCTTGGGTTGGGTCCATCCGCTCCTTGGGTCTGTCTCCAGGAGCAATAACGCCACATCCGTTCAATAAAAACAACCTGAAATAGAAACAATTTCTTAAAACAACCAGTAATACGAATATTAACCAAAACAATTATGGATAACAGATAAAATTATACTCAAATTTTAATGAATGAAAAACACGCTTTCATTCCCATTTGATCAGGAAATCTTCCACCGGCAGCGCCTGCATGTCCGGCAGCGCCTCGGCCAGCTTTTCCGCCGGCCAGTCCCACCAGGAAAGCGCGGCCAGCCGGACCGCGATCTCGCGCGGAAAACGTTCGCGCAACGGCCGCGCCGGCACGCCGGCAACGATGGTGTAAGGCGCGACGTCGCGGCTGACCACCGCATTCGCCCCGATCACCGCGCCGTCGCCGATCGACACGCCCGGCAACACCACCGCGCCATGGCCGACCCAGACATCGTTGCCGATGACGACCTTCTTCTCGCGCCTCCGCTCGCGAAACGCCTGGTCGATGCCGAGAAACTTGAAATACTCGTTGGGGCGGTAGGTGATCTTGTGCGTCGTCACCCGTTCCATCGGGTGTTCGAGCGCGTTGATGCGCGCATTGGCGGCGATCGAGCAGAACTTGCCGATCTGGGCATAGATCGCCTCGCCGTGACGCTCGAAATAGGAATAGTCGCCCACCGCGACCTCGCGCAGCACCACGCGCTCGCCGACGACGACATGGCGGCCGAGGCGGCACGATTTCAGCTCGGCCGTGGAATGGATGCGCGGCTCGGAATCCGCGAGCGGAACGGTTTTCATCGCTCGTGCTTACGCCGCCGCCGCCCTGCGGACAAGCGCGACGGCAGCGCCGCCCTGCCGCTTCGCCAGGGTTGCGATCTTACTGCGGCTTGCCATTCTTCCAGGTCGGATGCTGGTTGTAGAGCGGCACGGTCGAGATGCTCATCTTGGCCGAGCCATCCTGCACCTGACGGCTGTGCGACAGGTAGATCAGCGTATCGGTGGTCTTGTCGTAGATGCGGTTCACCACCTGCTTCTTCCAGATCAGGCTGATGCCCTGCTTGAACACTTCCTCTCCGCCCTTCGACATCTCGATGTCGCCGACGACGATCGGCCCGGTCTGCTGGCAGGAGATAGAAGTGTCCGACGGATCCTCGAACCAGTTGCCTTTCTGCAGCCGGTCGATCACGCCGCGCTCGAAATAGGAGACATGGCAGGTCACGCCCTCGACCTTGGGATCGGCGATGGCCTCGATCATGATGTCGTTGCCGAGCCAGTCCACCCCCACTTCGCCGACCTCCTGCGACAGCGCCGGACCGGCGCAGGCCGCGACAAGCACGGCGGAAATCAGAAACGGCTTCAAACGCATCGCGAAAGCTCCATGGCGCTGGACTGCGGGTGGCGCCCTTCACATGGGGGCTGGGCGACGGGCGGGCAAGAGCGGCGCGCGGCCCGCATGGACAAAGCGGCAGTTTGACGCCTTCCGCAACCGTGCACGAAGGGCTATCTAGATGGAATGAAGATTGTCGTTCCCACCCGGCCCCGGTTCGGGCCTTATCTCCTGTCGCTGCTCGGCCTCGGCATCGCCGCCGCAGTCGCCGGGCTCGCCTTTGCGGGCTGGATGGAGCATGCCCCGGCAATCCTGACCACTTTGACCCAGGAAGGGCTGGCCTGGTGCATTTAGCCCGGTGTTTCCCGCTGCCGCCGAAGCGCGGCCGCCCATGACCCAAGGATGTCTCCTCCCATGATGCGCTCCATCCTCGCCAGCATACTGATCCTGATCGTCGCCGGCGTCGGCTGGCTCACCTATGACTGGTATCGCGCCCGCACCGCACCCGGCGGCTTCGGCGCGCCCTTCGTGCTCACCGACCAGCACGGCGCGGAGATCACCGATGCCGCCTTCCGCGGCGCGCCCAGCGCGGTGTTTTTCGGTTTCACCCACTGCCCGGAAATCTGCCCGACGACGCTCTACGAGCTCGATGGCTGGCTCAACACGCTGGGCGACGAAGGCAAGGACATCCGCGCCTATTTCGTCACCGTCGATCCCACGCGCGACACGCCCGAGATCATGGATGCCTATGTCGGAAACGTCTCCGACCGCATTCTCGGCATCACCGGCGAGCCGGCGAAGGTCGAAGCCATGGCGCGCGCCTATTCGATCTACTTCAAGCGGGTCGAACTCGAAGACGGCGACTACACGATGGACCACACCGCCTCCGTGCTGATGCTCGACCGCAAGGGCGATTTCTTCGGCACGATCTCCTATGGAGAGAATCCCGAAACCGCCATCGCCAAGCTCAAGCGGCTTGCCGCGAGCTGAACGACGGATCGTCCCTTGGCCCAGACGCGACTTCACCTGACCGCAAATCGTCCGCATTCGACGAAGCTGTTCTCCCGCCTCGAAGCCGAGTTCGAGGAGGACGGACTGCCGCTGGCGCTTGTCGAGCTCGACGAGGCCGCCGGCACCGAGGAAATCTCCGTCTATGCCGACGAGGACGACCTCGACGCCGTCGAGGCCCGCATCCGGGCGGCGGCGGGCGACGGCGGCGCCGCACTCCTGATCTCGCGCGAGGTGCTGCCCGACATCGACTGGGTTGCCAGATCGCTCGAAGGGTTGAAGCCGGTGCGGGCGGGCGGCTTCGTCGTCCACGGCGCGCATGACCGCGAGGAACTGGAGCCGGGGGAAATCGCGATCGAGATCGAGGCCGGCCTTGCCTTCGGCACCGGCCATCACGGCACCACGGCCGGCTGCCTCGAAATGCTGGCGGGGCTGATGCGGGATAAAGCGCCGGCCAACGCGCTCGACCTCGGCACCGGCAGCGCCGTGCTTGCCATAGCCATCGCAAAACTGGCGCCGATCCCGGTTCTCGCCACCGACATCGATCCCGTCGCCGTCGCGGTCGCCGCCGAAAATGTCGCGCTCAACGGCGTTGCCGACCATGTCACCACCGCCACCGCCGACGGCTTCGACGACGGGGTGTTCGTCACCCATGGCCCGTTCGAACTGATCGTCGCCAACATCCTTGCCGGGCCATTGATGGAGCTTGCACCGCAGATGCGCCGCCATCTTGCGCCTTCGGGTACGCTGGTGCTGTCGGGGATACTGGAGCGCCAGCACGATGCCGTCGTCGACGCCTATGCCGCTCAGGGCTTCCGGCGTGTCGAAACGCTGCATCGCGAAGAGTGGGTAGCCATCCACCTCGAATAGGGTAAGTGCAGGCGCCGCCCGCGCTCTCCCGACCGACGAAAAAGGCGACCGTTCCCGGTCGCCTTTTTCTCATCCTTGCCGCATCGCCCCATGCGGCAGGGAACATTTTGCTGCGTGGCAGGCTGGAGGTGCCCCGCCACACCGGCAAATCCGTTACAGAATGTAGTTGGCCGAGGCGCGCTTTTCGAGTTCGGCGCGGGTGTAGCCGTTGGCCAGCAGCGTCGCGTCGTCGAACTTCAGCAGCGCACCGGCCACAAAGCGGCTTGCCTGCCTCTCGCGGGCGGCCATCATCGCGCCAAGCGCGCTGCGGAAGAAACCCTGGCGTGAGGCATTCGTTGCCATTTTGTGTTCCCTTCTGTCGGTCTCGTTGGCGTCTTGAATATAGGTAAGTCTTATTGACCTATTTTACCAATGCGATTCTCGCATGGGAACCATGTGTTTTTTGCAGGCGCTAACAAGATTATTGCATTGCAACATGCAACTGATGCATTCCTGCGCATCGCATTGCCCACAATGCCAGCAAAGGCGTTGGCGACGGGTCTTGCCCGACATCGCGATGATGCCGGCGATTCCACTTCGCTGCAAAATGCTCTAGATCAGGATGGCATTCGCCAGCGGGTGAACGACAGGTCCGGCAAGACGATCCCGGAAAAGACAAGCGAGGTCAGGATGTTCCAATCATTCGACGCACCGACCGATCCTTCGCAAGGGACCGAAAGGGTCGCCCGCTTGCGCCAGCAACTCGCCAGCCTCGGCATCGACGGCTTTCTCATCCCCCGCGCCGACGAGCATCAGGGCGAGTACGTCCCTGCCCGCGCCGAGCGTCTGGCGTGGTTGACGGGCTTCACCGGATCGGCAGGTGCGGCGCTGGTGATGCAAGACAGTGCCGCGCTGTTCGTCGACGGACGCTACACGCTCCAGGCGGCCGCGCAGGTCGATACCGCAACCTTCGCCATCGAAAGCCTGATCGACAATCCGCCGGCGAAATGGCTTGCCGAACATGCCGGCGCCGGCGCGATCGTCGGTTTCGATCCCTGGCTGCACACCATCGCCGAGGTCGAGGCCTTGCGCGCCGCGCTCGCCAGGGTCGGCGGCGACCTCGTCGCGGTCGCGTCGAACCCGGTCGACCTGATCTGGCTCGACCAGCCGGCCGCGCCGGAAGGCAAGGTCGAGATCCAGCCTTTCGGCTTCGCCGGGGAACTGGCGAAGGACAAGATCGCCCGCCTGTCGAAGGATATCGCTGCTGCCGGCGCGGAGCACACCGTTCTGACAGACCCGTCCTCGCTGGCATGGGTGTTCAACATTCGCGGCAGCGACGTGCCGCACACGCCGCTGGCGCTCGGCTTCGCGATCCTGTCCGCGACCGGGCTTCCGCTTGTCTTCCTCTCCCGGGCCAAGCTGACCATCGAGACCGAGGCCTATCTCACCCAGCTCGCGACGATCCTCGATCCGGAAGAGCTGGAAAGCAGGCTCGCCGCTTTTGCAGCCGAGGGCGGCCGGATCGGTCTCGATCCCGGGCTGGCCGCGGAACGGCTGCGCATGCTCGTGGAAGACAATGGCGGCAAGGTGGTCCGGCTCGCCGACCCCGCCCGCCTGCCGCGCGCGATCAAGAACAAGGCGGAACTCGCAGGCAGCCGCGCCGCCCATCGCCGCGACGGCGCGGCCATGGTCAGGTTCCTTCACTGGCTCGATTCGAGCGAGCCGGGCAGCATCGACGAAATCACCGCCGTCACCGCGCTCGAAGGCTTTCGCCGTTCGATCGGCGTGGAAACGCAGATGAAGTTGCGCGACATCTCCTTCGACACGATTTCGGGCGCCGGCGCCAACGGCGCGATCATCCACTATCGGGTGACGACGAAAACCAACCGCGCGTTGGACGAAGGAGAACTCTACCTGGTCGATTCCGGCGGCCAGTATCGCGACGGCACCACCGACATCACCCGCACCGTCGCCATCGGCCAGCCCAGCACCGAAATGCGCGAGCGCGCGACGCTGGTGCTGAAGGGGCTGATCGCCATATCGACCCTGCGTTTTCCCGCCGGCACCCGCGGCAACGACATCGATGCGTTTGCCCGGCAGGCGCTGTGGCGCGCCGGCCTCGACTACGCCCACGGCACCGGCCACGGCGTCGGCTCCTTCCTGTCCGTCCACGAAGGGCCGCAGCGCATTGCCAGGACCGGCACGCAGCCGCTGCTTGCCGGCATGATCCTGTCCAACGAGCCGGGTTACTACAAGGCCGGTCATTACGGCATCCGGCTGGAAAACCTGATCGTGGTCGAGCCTGCCGAAGCCATTCCCGGCGGCGACATCGCCATGCACGCCTTCGAGACGCTGACGCTTGCGCCGTTCGACCGCCGTCTCATCCGCACGGATCTGATGAACGCCGACGAGATCGCATGGCTCGACGCCTACCATGCGCGGGTGCTCGACGAGATCGGGCCGATGGTGGAGGCGGACGTCCTCGCCTGGCTCGAAGCCGCGACCGCGCCGCTCGTTCCATCGCTTCCCTGACTTCGACGGGCGATCCTACAGCGGCAGGTTCCTGAGCAGGATCAGCACCGCAGCGCCGGAGAAGAACACCGCGCTCATTCCGCCGCCGCGCAGCGCCATCAGGCCAGCCACGCCGAGCGCCAGCCATTCGATCGGCCCGGCGGCCGCAGCCGCCGGCGCGACCAGCGTCGTCAGCACCGCCGCCGGAACGGCGTCGAGCGCCGCCTCGACGCGCGGGTGAATGCGCTGGAAGCGCGACAGGACCAGATGACCGCCGATGCGGGTCAGATAGGTCACCACCGCGCCGAACAGGATGATCCACAGCGTCGTCGACATCACCACGCGCCTCCCCGCCGCGCCCCGGGCGCGAAGATGGCGGCCAGCAGGACGCCGGCCGCGGCCCCGATCGACACGTGCCAGGGCGAACCGACGAGAAAGAACGCGATGATGGAAGCGACGGCGCTCACCGCCACCACCGGCAGCCACAGCGGCCGTTGGCGAAAATCCATCACCATGCCGAGGAAATAGATCGGCAGCATGAAATCGAGCCCGAGGGCATAGGGATCAGGTATCAGATTGCCGAAGGTCGCGCCGAGCGCGCTCTCCGCGACCCAGAAAGCGTAAAGGATCAGCGCATAGCCCATGTACCAGGAAAAGGTCAGCCGGCCGGCGATCGCCTGCTTCTCGCCATAGGCATATTGCGCGTCCGTCAGGAAGAAGAAGCCGACGATGCGCTGGGTGGTCGTCCACGATCGCATCCGGCGACCGAATGCCGCCGAATAGAGGACATGCCGGAAATTGACCGCGAATATCGACAGCACGATCAGCCACGGCGCGACCTTCTGGCCGAACAGGTCGAGCCCGACGAGCTGGCTCGCTCCGGCGAACAGCATCGCGCTCATCAGCGTCGCCTCGCCGATGCTCATCCCGTTCTGGGCCGCGACCATCCCGAACAGCAGGCCGAACGGCAGCGACGCGACGAGAACGGGAATGCTCTGTCGCGCCCCGTCGACAAAATCTGTAAGCTTGCCGGGGTTCATTTCGGGTTTGGAGGCAGCATCCATCGGCCTTCCTTGATGACGGCCGGTGTGTAGGTCAGCGGCGGCAACCTGTCACATCAATTCGATTGAGCCACGCGGGAAGATCATGTTTGCCCGACGAGCACGAACCATGCGTCCTCGTCGATCACCTCGATGCCGAGATCGCCGGCCTGCTTCAACTTCGACCCGGCGCCGGGACCGGCGACGACCAGATCGGTCTTTTTCGAGACCGATCCGGACACCCTCGCGCCAAGCCTCTCGGCCATCGCCTTGGCCTCGTCGCGCGACATGCGTTCCAGCGCGCCCGTGAACACCACGGTCTTGCCCGCGACCGGCGAGGAGACCTCGCCGACCGGTTCCTCGTCGAGCGGCGTCACTTCCCGAAGCAGGCTGTCGACCGCCTCGGCATTGTGCGCCTCGACGAAGAAATCGACCAGCGCCTGGGCCACCACAGCGCCGATGCCGTTGATGCCGGTGAGTTCCTGCCAGCGGGCATTGCCGGGATCACCCTTTCCTTGCGACGGCACCGCCCCGGCAGCACTTTCGCGCAAGACGGAGAACGACAGATAGTGGCGCGCCAGCCGCTTGGCATTGGTCTCGCCGACATGGCGTATGCCGAGAGCGAACAGGAAGCGGTGAAGCGGCACGCTCCGCCGCTCGTCGATCGCGGCATAGAGCTTGCGAACCGAGGTTTCGCCGAAACCTTCGACCTTCTCCAGCCTTTCCAGCGACGCGTCGAGCGTCCCCGGCAGCGCTTCCTGCCGCCGCCTCAGGGTGAAGATGTCGGCCGGCGTCCGGATTCTCTGCGAAGCCTTGTCGTTGTGGAAGAAGAACTCGATCTGCTTCTCCCCCAGCCCCTCGATGTCGAAGGCGTTGCGCGAGACGAAATGGCGGATGCGCTCTACCGCCTGCGCCGGGCAGATCAGGCCGCCGGTGCAGCGCCAGGCCGCCTCGCCTTCCTCGCGCACGGCATGGCTGCCGCAGGCCGGGCATTTGTCGGTGAAAGCATAAGGCTGCGCTGCGGCCGGGCGCTTTTCGATCACCACGTCGAGCACCTGCGGAATGACGTCGCCGGCGCGCTGGACCAGCACGGTGTCGCCCTCGCGGAAATCATGGCCTTCCGGGCGGATGCGCTGGCCGTCATTGCCGATGCCGGCGATGTAGTCCTGATTGTGCAGCGTCGCGTTCGTCACCACCACGCCGCCCACCGTCACCGGCTCCAGCCGCGCCACCGGGGTCAGCACGCCGGTGCGGCCGACCTGTATCTCGATGGCGCGCAGCACCGTCGTCGCCTTCTCGGCCGGGAACTTGTGCGCCGTCGCCCAGCGCGGGCTGCGCGAACGGAAGCCGAGACGCTCCTGAAGATCGAGCCGGTCGACCTTGTAGACGACGCCGTCGATGTCATAGGGCAGGCTGGCGCGCCCGGCCTCGATGGCGCGATAGCGGTCAAGCATCTCGTCGACAGTGCCGCAGCGCGCCATGAGCGGGTTGATGGGAAATCCCCAGGCGCCCAGCCGCTCGACCGCGTCGAACTGGGTCCTGGCCAGCGGCTCCGACACCTCGCCCCAGGCATAGGCGAAGAATCTGAGCGGCCGCGACCGCGTCACCTCGGGGTCCTTCTGGCGCAGGCTGCCGGCGGCGAAGTTGCGCGGGTTGGCGAATGTGCGCCCCGCCTGCTCGGCCATGCGCGCATTCAGCGCCAAAAAATCGTCGCGGCGCATATAGACCTCGCCCCGCACCTCGACCACCGCCGGGGCGTCACCGAACAGGCGCTGGGGAATCTCGCCGATGGTCCGAATGTTGGCGGTGACGTTCTCACCGGTCTCCCCATCGCCGCGCGTGGCAGCCGTCACCAGTTCGCCGCGCTCGTAGCGCAGCGACATCGACAGCCCGTCGATCTTCGGCTCGGCGGTGAAGATCAGCGGCTCGGCTGCCGAAAGATTGAGGAAACGGCGCACCGACACGACGAAATCGCGCACGTCATCGTCGGAAAACACATTGTCGAGCGACAGCATCGGTCGGGCGTGGCGCACCTGCGCGAACACGCCGGCCGGTGCGGTGCCGACCGATCTCGACGGCGAATCCGCCCGCACCAGTTCCGGGAACGCCGCCTCTATCGCGGCATTGCGCAGCCGCAGCGCATCATAGTCCGCATCGGAAATGCTTGGCGCATCCTCGGCATAATAGCGCCGGTCGTGTCCGGCTATCTCGGTCGCCAGAGCAGCAAGTTCATCCTCTGCTTCCTGCGGCGTCAGGTCTTCAACGGGCTTGCGTGGCTGCATCATGGCGCGAATCCGGTCGGGAAAAAGCTAAACTAGCGCCGTCTGGCGGTCACTCAAGAGCGCGTCAGGAGACGACGGCATTCTCGCTCAGCAGCCGTTCGGCCGCCGCCCGCGCTTCCTCGGTGATGGTCGCGCCGGCCAGCATGCGGGCGATCTCCTCCTGCCGCGCCTGGCGGGCGAGGACGGCAACACCCGTCGCCACCTTGTCGGCGCCGCCGGATTTGGAAATCAGATAATGGGTCCCGGCACGCGCGGCGACCTGTGGCGCATGGGTGACGGACAAGACCTGGATGCGCCCGGCGAGCCGCGCCAGCCGCTGGCCGATGGCATCGGCCACCGCGCCGCCGACACCGGTGTCGATTTCGTCGAACACCAGCGTCGGCGCAGATCCGCGGTCGGCTAGCGCCACCTTCAGCGCCAGCAGGAACCGCGAGAGTTCGCCGCCGGAGGCCACCTTCATGATCGGCCCCGCCCGCGTGCCGGGGTTCGTTCGCACCCAGAACTCGACCTGATCGATGCCGCTCTCGGCCCGGTCTTCCGGCTCGCTGGATATCTCGACAAGGAACTCTGCCCGTTCGAGCTTGAGGGCCGGCAGTTCCGCCATCACCGCCCTGGCCAGTCCGGCAGCGGTGGCGCGGCGCAGGTCGGAAAGATGCGCAGCCGCCTCGTCATAGGCGGCCTTTGCCATCTGCGCCGCCTTTTCCAGTCCCGCCAGCCGTTCCTCGCCGGCGTCGAGATCGGCAAGGTCGGCCGCCATGCCGTCGCGCAATGCCGCAAGATCGTCGACCGCGACCGAATGCTTGCGCGCCGCCGCGCGCAGGGCGAACAGCCGCTCCTCGGCCTGCTCCAGAACCTGCGGATCGAAAGCCGCAGCCCGGAGCGCAACATCGACGGCGACCTGAGCCGCGTCGAGCGAGATCAGCGCCTCGTCGAGCGCCTTGACGATGTCGTCGAGCAGACCCGGCGCCGTTTCGGCCTTGCGCTGGAGACGGCGCATCAGGCTTGCCAGCTGCGGAACGGCCGAATTCTGGCCCGACAGCACGTCCTGCGCGTCGGAGATATCGGTCGCCGACTTCTCCGCCCGCATCATCGCCGCGCGGCGCTCGGCCAGTTCGGTCTCCTCGTCGGGCTGCGGGTCGAGCTTCGACAGTTCCTCGACGCAGGCGCGCAGATAATCGGCCTCGCGCGCCGCCGCCTCGACCTTGGCGCGGTGACGCGCCAGCGTCTGCTCGGCCTCGCGCCACGCCCGCCACGCCTCGCCCACCGATTGCGCGGTCCCTGCATGGCCGCCGAAGGCGTCGATCAGGTCGCGATGGGCGGCGGCGTCGACCAGCGCGCGCTCGTCGTGCTGGCCGTGAATCTCGACCAGAAGACGGCCGACCTCGCGCAGCAGCGAAACGCTTGCCGGCTGGTCGTTGATGAAGACGCGGCTGCGGCCGTCGGCCGACTGGCTGCGGCGCAGGATAAGGTCGCTGCCGGGATCGTCGTCGAACCCGTTTTCGCGGGCGAGAATCCGGGCGGGATGGTTGGGCGGCACCGAGAAGACCGCGCTGACGCTCCCCTGCGCGGCGCCGTGGCGCACCAGCGAGGCGTCGCCGCGCGCGCCGAGCGTCAATGAAAGAGCGTCGAGCAGGATCGACTTGCCGGCTCCGGTTTCGCCGGTCAGCACGGAAAGGCCGGCTGGAAAATCGATATCCAGCCGCTCGATCAGGACGATATCGCGGATCGACAGATGGGAGAGCATCGGCGCGCGGCTAGCTTGCGACTGGCCGGCGCACTGGGCCGATATGCGGTCTGTTGCCTGGTCCGGGCACCGGATTCCCCCGAAAATCGTTCCTCTGTCTTCGGCCCGGCGCTCCGCCGTCAGCTTCCGGCGAGTACCTTGCCGGCGCGCGAAAGCCACGATCCCTGATCTTCGCGCGGCGACAGGCCGCTCGACTGCAGCAGCGTATACGAATCCTTGTACCACTGGCTCTCGGGATAGTTGTGGCCGAGAACGGCGGTCGCGGTCTGCGCCTCGGATGCAAGGCCCATCGCGTAGTAGGATTCCGTCAGGCGCGCCAGCGCCTCCTCGACGTGCCGGGTGTCGGAATACATCTCGACCACATTGCGGAAGCGCTTGACGGAGGCGATGAACTCGCGGCGCTCCTGATAGTAACGGCCGACCTGCATTTCCTTGCCGGCGAGCTGGTCGCGGGCGAAACGGATCTTGGCATTGGCGTCGTCGACATATTCGGAATCGGGCCAGCGATCGACGAGCTCGCGCATGGTCTCGGCCAGCCTGCGCGCTTCCTTCTGGTCCTGCGTCACGTCGCGCACCTGCCGGTAATAGGACAGGCCGATGATGTATTGCGCGTAGGCGGCGTCGTCGGTCGTCGGGTACAGCGAGACATAGCGCCCCGCCGTGCTGATCGCGTCGTCGTACTTGCCCTGGCGATAGCTGGTGAATGCCGACATCACCATCGCCTTGCGGGCCTGCTCCGAATAGGGATGCTGACGATCGACCGCTTCGAACTTGCGCCCGGCCTCGGACATCCTGCCCGATTCGAGATTAGCCAGACCCTGATTGTAGAGCGCATCCGCCGGCTCTACGCTCTCGACATAGGAAGTCAGGTCGAGGTCCTTGTCGCTGGCGCAGGCAGAGACCAGCATCGGAAGCGCAACCGCAGCAGCGGCCAGTCCGACAGAGCGCCGGCGCACGGCTCGATCAGCATTGCGGACTTCATTCATGCGGATTACCGCCCTTCGCCTGATGGTCGAAATAACGCGGCAGTCATAATCGAACTGCCGCCCCTCGGCAACGTCATCACCATGCAATGGCGCTTTTTTGTGGCAGCAGCGGCCGGGCGGACGGCTATCCACACCGCATCTGGTTGCGGATTTCCGATCCCCGCATCCGGTTTGGCCCGGTTCTCGGTTTGGCCCGGTACTCGGTTTGGGACGACATCCGGTTTGGGAAGAAAGGCCACCTGCCCCGCACGCGCAAGGCAAGCATCTGATCGCCTGGCGGAAAACCGGCCGGAAGGCCGGGTCAGATCATCCAGGGCGCATGAACGGGCGCGCTGACCGCGACCATTTCGGCCATGCGGCCGCGCTCGCGACGGCCGGTCTCGACGATCTCGAAGGCCGATCGGTCGGAAAGAAGCCGGCGCAAGGCTGCGGCATTCAGCTTGTGGCCACCGCGATAGGAACGGAAACGGCCGATGAAGCGCGCGCCGGCCAGCGCCAGATCGCCCATGGCGTCGAGCATCTTGTGGCGGACGAATTCGTTGGGGCAGCGCAGGCCTTCCATGTTGACCACGCGACCGTCGTCGCCGATCACCACCGTGTTCTCGAGCGACGAACCGAGCGCATAGCCTGCGGCCCACAGCCGCTCGACATCCTTCATGAAGCCGAAGGTGCGGGCGCGCGAAATCTCGCGGCGGAACAGATCGGGCGTGATGTCTGCGGCATAGAACTGACGGCCGATAGCCTGGCTTTCGAAGTCGATCTCGACCTCGAAGCGCGTCCCGTCATACGGATGAAACTCGGCCCAGGAGGCGCCGCTGTCGATGCGCACGGGCTTGACGATACGGATATAGCGCCGCTTCACCGCTTGCTGGCTGAGGCCGGCCTGATCGAAGGCGTCGACGAACATCGCCGCGCTGCCGTCGAGGATCGGCACCTCGTTGCCGTCGATCTCGATCACGACGTTGTCGATGCCGAGGGCGGACAACGCCGCGAGAAGATGCTCGACGGTGGAGACATGGACGCCGGCGGGATCGCCGAGGACGGTGCAGAGGTCGGTCGCCCCTATCTCGGCGACAAGCGCGCGAACCTCGAAGGTGTCGCCACGCGCGTCGGTATTGAGAAAAACAATGCCGGTGTCGGGATCAGCCGGTGAAAAATGGATCGACACGGCCTTGCCGCTGTGAACGCCGATACCGGACAGTGATACGCGCGACCCGAGCGTCGTTTGATAGTCGTGCAAGTCGAACCCCATCAGCCCGTCCCGATTACGTCCGCCGGATATCCGATCCGACCATCGCTCACGTCCATGACCGGCAGGGACACATCCCCAAGAATCCCTACCCGGCAATTTGTTGCGGGCGAAGATAGTGTTACGGGCAGGATACGCCAAATCACGCTTTTTTACTCACTGTTACGCCACACAACAAGCGAGAAGCCTCCCACAACTCGCTGTATTCCTTACCGATTGCGGCTCACAGGCGGAAGCTAGCGCTCCCGCCTGTTACAGTCCGGAAAACGTCGCGTGACCTAGTTCGCTTGCCGGCGCAGGAAGGCCGGAATCTCGAGTTGGTCATCGTCGTGACTCGCACGCGGCTGCACCGACAGCCGGCCCTGATCGTCGAGCTGGCCACGGCGGGGCGCATAGACCTGGCCTTCGGCGGAAGGAGCGCGGCGCGGCTCAGGCGCCGGCTGGAGCAGTCGCGGCTCGCGCGGCTGGGCCGGCTGGAGGCGCGTCTGGTCTTCCTCGCGGCGCGACAGGCCCTGCGTCAGGCGCTTGAGCAGCCCCATCGGGCCACGCTCCTCGTGGTCATGGGCATGGACCTGCTCCATCTCGGCGCGAACGACCGGGGGAAAATCCTCGACACGCGGCATGCGCGGCTGCGCCTGCATCTCCATGCGGGGCGCCATGGGGGCGGGCTGCTGCACCGGCTCGACCATCTGCGGAGCCGGGGCAACGGCAACCGCCGCCTGCGCCGGGGTCGAAGCAGGAGCCGGGGCGAAGATGCGGCTCGCGGGCCGGAAATCGGCCTCGTCATGCGCCGGATGGGCGGCGACGGGCGCGGTTTCCGCGGCGCGGATCGCCTCGGCGATCGGATCGATCTGGCGCGGAGCCTCGGCCAGCGGCGGCTGGGCGAGCGGCTGGACCTGGGGCGCGGCCGGGCGGACCGCCTCGACCGGACGCGGGGCCTGCTGGACCGGCTTCTGCGGCTGGCGGATGGTGATCGGCGGGGTGTTGATCTCGGCGGACGGCTTGTCGATGCCGGTGGCGACGACCGACACGCGGATCACGCCTTCCAGATCCTCGTCGAAGGTCGCGCCGAGGATGATGTTGGCGTCCTGATCGACTTCCTCGCGGATGCGGGTCGCCGCCTCGTCCACCTCGAACAGGGTCAGGTCGCGGCCGCCGGTGATCGAGATAAGCAGCCCCTTGGCGCCCTTCATCGAGGTCTCGTCGAGCAGCGGGTTGGCGATGGCAGCCTCGGCGGCGGCCATGGCGCGGCCCTCGCCGGAAGCCTCGCCGGTGCCCATCATCGCCTTGCCCATCTCACGCATGACCGAGCGGACGTCGGCGAAGTCGAGATTGATCAGGCCTTCCTTGACCATCAGGTCGGTGATGCAGGCGACGCCGGAATAGAGCACCTGGTCGGCCATGGCGAAGGCGTCAGCGAAGGTGGTCTTGTCGTTGGCGATGCGGAACAGGTTCTGGTTCGGGATGACGATCAGAGTGTCGACGCACTTCTGCAGTTCCTCGATGCCCTGATCAGCCGTCTTCATCCGGCGCTGGCCTTCGAAGTGGAACGGCTTGGTGACGACGCCGACGGTCAGGATGCCTTTTTCACGCGCGGCGCGCGCCACGACCGGCGCAGCCCCGGTGCCGGTGCCGCCGCCCATGCCGGCGGTGACGAAGCACATATGCGTGTGCGACAGATGGTCGAGAATCTCGTCGATGCACTCCTCGGCAGCAGCGCGGCCGACCTCGGGCAGCGCGCCGGCGCCAAGACCTTCGGTGACATTGGCGCCGAGCTGGATCAGACGGTCGGACTTCGACGTGGTCAGCGCCTGGGCGTCGGTGTTGGCGACGACGAACTCGACCCCCTTGAGGCCGGCGGTGATCATGTTGTTGACGGCGTTGCCGCCGCCGCCGCCGACACCGAACACGGTGATGCGCGGCTTCAGCTCGGTGATGTCCGGCTTCTTGAGATTGATGGTCATGGTGCTCGTCCTTCTCGCCTTTCCCGCCGCTTCGCCGCTGCGGCTGCCTTGGGGCTGTCCCCGTTGCTACTCAAAAACTGTCCCTGATCCAGCGGCCGACGCGACCGAAAGGACCGTTTGTACCCGTTGCGCGAAACCGAAGAATTCCACCCTTCGACTGGCGATTCTCCATCGCCGCCACCTGCGGATAGATCAAAAGACCCATCGCGGTCGAAAAGGCCGGCCCCTTGGCCGCTTCCGGCAGCCCGGCGACACCGAGCGGGCGGCCGAGCCGCACGTTGCGCGCCAGAATCCGCCGCGCCGTCTCCGGCAATCCGGCAAGCTGGCTGGCGCCTCCGGTCAGAACCACGCGCCGGCCGGCCACGCCGCTGAAGCCGGACCTGTTCAGCCGGTCGCGGACGATCTCCAGCGTTTCCTCGACCCGGGCGCGGATGATGCGGTTCATCACCGCGCGCGGCACCTGCTGCATCACGTCGCCATCGTCCTGCCCCATCGGCTGGATCGTCACGGTGTCGCGGTCGTCGTCGGCCATCGGCAGCACCGAGCCGTGCATCACTTTCAGCCGTTCGGCATGTTCGCGCCGCGTCGACAGCCCTCGCGCCAGATCCATCGTCACATGGCCGCCGCCGACCGGCAGCACCTCGGCATGGACGAAGCGTCCCTCGGAGAAGATCGACAGCGTCGTCGTGCCGCCGCCCATGTCGATGCAGGCCGCGCCCATCTCGGCCTCGTCGTCGACCAGCGCCGACAGCCCGCTGGCATAGGGCGTCGCCACCATCCGCTCGACCGACAGATGCGCGCGGTTGACGCACAGTTCGAGGTTGCGCAGGGGGGCCGCGTCGGCGGTCAGCACGTGCATGTCGACGCCGAGCACGTCGCCGATCATGCCTTCGGGGTCGCGCACGCCGCGTTCGGCGTCGAGCGAGAAGCTGACGGGAAGCGAATGCACCACCTCGCGCTCGGCGCGCTGCGCCAGCCTGGCGCCGGCGGCCAGAACCCGGCGGATATCGCCCTCGCCCGCCTCGTGGCCGCCGAGATTGACGGTCGAGGAGAAAACCTGGCTTTTCAGCCTGCCGGCGGAAACGTTGACGATCAGCGACTCGACCGTCAGCCCCGCCATCCGTTCGGCCGCGTCGACGGCAAGCCGGATCGCCTGCTCGGCCGCGTCGAGATCGATGACGACGCCTGACTTCACGCCAAGGGATTTCTGGTGGCCGATGCCGATCACCCGCACCTGATGGGTGCGGCCGGGCAGCCGCTCGCTTTCGGCGCAGGGCTTCAGCCGGCCGATGATGCAGCAGATCT
>JBLJBS010000012.1:0-74767 GCA_047637695.1 Aquamicrobium sp.
TCGTCCGCTCGAAATGCGGGATGCCGCCGACCACCTCGACGCCCATGTCGAGCGCACGGATGGTGTTCTGCCGAGCGGTCGGGTCGCGGTAGAAGCCGTCCTGCGGGAACGCCACCAGCTGCAGGTCGATATAGGAGGAAACCTGCTTCTTCACCTCGAGCAGCGCCTCGACCGCCAGCAGCCGGTCGTCGCAGGTGTCGACATGGGTGCGGATGGCAAGCAGGCCCATGGAGACGGCCCAGTCGCAATAGGCGAGCGCCCGTTCCTTCACCGCCTCGTGAGTGAGCAGCGGCTTCAGCTCGCCCCAAAGAGCGATGCCTTCGAGCAGCGTGCCGGAGGCGTTGATGCGCGGGATGCCGTAAGAAAGCGTCGCGTCCATATGAAAATGCGGATCGACGAAGGGCGGCGAGACGAGGCAGCCGGAAGCGTCGATCACGCGGCCGGCTTCGGCGGCTATACCCGGCTCGACCGCGGCGATGCGGTCGCCGGCAATGGCGATGTCGGCAACAGTGCCATCGGGCAGCGTGCCGCCCTTGACGATCAGGTCGAAGCTCATCTCTCGCCTTTCCGGTAGGGGATCATCAGCGCCTTCGGATAGGAGGCGCGGCGCGACATGACGACGAGCGCAACGATCGACAGCACGAAGGGCATCATCAGGAACAGCTGATAGGGTATGGCCCCGCCGGTCAGCTGTTGCAGCCGCACCTGATAGGCGTCGAAGGCGGCAAACAGGATGGCGCCGAGCAACGCCTTGCCCGGACGCCACGAGCCGAAGACGACGAGCGCGATGCAGATCCAGCCGCGGCCGTTGATCATCTCGAAGAAGAACGAGTTGAAGGCCGACATCGTCAGGAACGCGCCGCCGACCGCCATCAGCGCGCTGCCGGTCATCACCGCGCCCATGCGGATCGCCGTGACCGAAATGCCCTGAGCCTCTACGGCAGCCGGGTTCTCGCCGGCGGCACGAACGGCAAGGCCGAGCGGCGTGCGGTAGAGCACCCATGCGACGACGGCGACGGTGACGAAGGCGAGATAGGTCAGCGGCGTCTGGTTGAACAATGCCGGCCCTATCAGCGGGATGTCGGACAGGAACGGCACGGCCAGTGGCTGGAACGGCACGATCTTCGGCGGCGAGGTCACTTCCGGCAGCATCAGCCGATAGGTGAAATAGGTCAGGCTGGTGGCCAGCAGGGTGATGCCGATGCCGACGACGTGCTGCGACAGGCCGAGCGGCACGGTCAGCGTGCCGTGGACCAGCCCGAACAGCGCGCCGGCCAACGCCGCCACCGCGACTCCGGTCCACAGATCGCCGCCGGAATAGACCGTCATCCAGCCGGCGAAGGCGCCGACGGCCATGATGCCCTCGATGCCGAGATTGAGCACGCCGGCGCGCTCGCAGATCAGCTCGCCCATGGTGGCGAAGATCAGCGGCGAGGCGATGCGGATGGCGGCGACCCAGAACGAGGCGGTGAACAGGATCTCGAACGCTTCGACCATCGCCTCACCTCCACACGATGCGGAAACGGGTCAGCATGATCGCCACCACCATGGTCAGAAGCGAGGTCGCGACCATCACCTGCGCGATGTAGGAGGGAACGCCGGCGGTGCGGCTCATGGCGTCGGCACCGACGAAGATGCCGGCGACGAAGATCGCCGCGGCGACGACGCCGAGCGGGTTCAGCATCGCCAGCATGGCGACGACGATGCCGGTGTAGCCGAAGCCGGGCGACAGGTCCAAGGTCAGGTTGCCCTTGAGGCCCGCGACTTCGGAGAAGCCGGCGAGCGCCGCCAGCCCGCCCGAAATCAGCGCCGTCTTCACCAGCACGCGGTTGACGGGGATGCCGGCGAAGCGGGCGGCCTCGGGGTTGTGGCCGACAGCGCGCATTTCGTAGCCGAGCGTCGTCCTCTTCATAACCACCCAGACCGCGACCGCGGCGATCAACGCGATGACGAAGCCGAGATGCAGCCGGCTGCGCGGGACGAGCTTCATCAGTTGGGCATCAGCCACCACGCGCTGCGATTGCGGCCAGCCCATGCCCATCGGGTCCTTCAGCACGCCTTCGAGCAGCATCGAGACGAACAGGATCATGATGAAGTTCAAAAGCAGTGTGGTGACGACCTCGTCGACGCCGAGCCGCGTCTTCAGAAGCGCCGGGCCGAGCAGGAGCAGCGCGCCGGCCGCCATGGCGGCGGCCATGATGACGGGGATGAGCACGGGCGCGGGCAAAGGAAGCGCGCCGGTGCCGAGGACGGCGGTGGCGAGGCCGCCGGCATAGAGCTGGGCCTCCGCGCCGATGTTCCACAATTTGGCCCTGAAGGCGACGGCGACGGCAAGGCCGGTGAAGATCAGCGGCGTCGCCCGCGTCAGCGTTTCCAGAATGGCGAAGCGCGAGCCGGCCGCGCCCATGACCACCTGCGCGAAAACGGAAAGCGGCGACGCGCCGGCGGCCAGCACCAGAGCCGAGGCGATGACGAAGGTGGCGACGACCGCGCCGGCGGGATAGGCAAGCGTCGTGCCGAGCGACGGCGCGGGCTTCGGCTCAAGCCGCATGGTCCGCCCCCTCCTCCAGCCCGTGGCCGGCCATCAATTCGCCGAGGTCGCGGATCGAGCGGCCGCCGCGCGGCGAAGCGGCCGACAGCCTGCCCTTGAACATCACATGCACCTCGTCGGACAGCGCGAGTATCTCGTCGAGATCTTCCGAGATCAGCAGGATCGCCGCGCCTCTGGCGCGGGCTTCGAGCAGACGGCTGTGGACATAGGCGACGGCGCCGACGTCGAGGCCGCGCGTCGGCTGGTTAGCGAGGATGACGACGGGATCGGGGTCGAGCGCGCGGCCGAGAATCAGCTTCTGCATGTTGCCGCCGGAGAGCAGACGGATGCGGGTTTCCGGCGACGGACATTTGACGTCGTAGTCGCGGATCAGTTGCTCGGCGAAACGACGCGCGGCCTTCCAGTCGAGCAAGCCGTGGCGCGAGAAGCGTGGCGAGCGGTAGCGCTCGGCGATCACATTTTCGATGACGCTCATGTCGGCGATCGAGCCGACCGCATGGCGGTCTTCAGGGATACGGGCAATGCCGTGGGCGAGCGCGGCGCGCGGCGACCAGCCGGCCACCGCCTCGCCCCTGATGCGCAGCGTGCCGGAAAACGGCGCGGCGGTGCCGGACAGCAGGGCGGCAAGGGCTGCCTGCCCGTTGCCGGAAACGCCGGCAAGGCCGGTGACCACGCCTTCGGTCAACGTCAACGACACGCCGTCGAGGGCGCTGCCGCCGGGGCCGGGCGCGGTGGAGACGTTTTCGAGCGCAAGCAGCGGCCGTCCGCGATCGACCGGCGGCACCGGCGGGGCGGCGACCTCCTGCCCCACCATCAGCGCAGCGAGTTCCTGCCGCGTCGCGCCGGCGGTCGCGCGCTCGCCGGAAAGCCTGCCGCCGCGCAGCACCAGCACCCGGTCGCTCACCGCCATCACCTCGCCGAGCTTGTGCGAGATGAAGATGACGGACAAGCCCTTGGCCACCAGCATCTTCAGCGTGCGGAACAGGGCCTCGGTTTCCAGCGGCGTCAGCACCGCCGTCGGCTCGTCGAGGATCAGGATTCTGGCGTCGCGGTAGAGCGCCTTCAGGATTTCGACGCGCTGGCGCTCGCCCACCGACAGCGACGAGACAAGCCGGTCGGGCTCGACGCCGAGGCCGAAATCGCGCGCGAGTTCGCCGATGCGCGCCCGCGCCGCCGCCCGGTCGAGCCGGAGCGACCAAGCGCTCTGGGTGCCGAGCGCGATGTTTTCCAGCACGGTCATGTTGTCGGCCAGCGTGAAATGCTGGTGGACCATGCCGATGCCGGCATCGAGCGCGGCGCGCAGATCACCCGGCGGCAACGGCCTGCCGAACGCCTCGACCCCGCCCTCGTCGGCGACGTAATGGCCGAACAGGATGTTCATCAGCGTCGTCTTGCCGGCACCGTTCTCGCCCAGAAGCGCAATCACCTCGCCCGGCATCAGCGTCAACGAGATCGAATCGTTGGCGACAAGCGATCCGAAGCGCTTGGTGACGCCTGAAATGCGGAGGACGGGAGCGGTCATGAAACCCGGAGGGCCAGCAGGCGGAAAGCGCGCCCCCACTCTTCATGGCGGGGGCGCATCAGGGGCGATCAGTTCGACTTCGGCTCGTCGTCGTTGATCTCGATGGTGAGCGTGCCGGCCTTGATCGCCGCTTCCTTCTCGGCCACCAGCGCCTTGACCTCGGCCGGGACCTTGTCCTCGAAGGTGCCGAGCGGCGCGAGCGACGAGCCGCCATCCTTCATGAAGGAATAGACGCCGTAGTCGGCTGCCTTGAAGGTTCCGGCCTTGACCTCGGCCACGGCCTTGGCCAGCGTCGGCTCGAAGTGCCACAGCGCCGAAGCGACCACCGTATCGGGATAGTCGCCTTGCGTGTCGATGACATTGCCGATGGCGAGGATGCCGCGCTCCTTGGCCGCGTCGGAAACGCCGAAGCGCTCGGCATAGAGCACGTCGGCGCCGGCGTCGATCTGGGCAAAGGCGGTTTCCTTGGCCTTGGGCGGGTCGAACCACGAGCCGATGAAGGCGACCTGGAACTTCGCGTCCGGCGCCACCTCGTTCACACCGGCCATGAAGGCGTGCATCAGCCGGTTGACCTCGGGGATGGGATAGCCGCCGACCATGCCGAAATTCTTCGATTTCGACATCGAGCCGGCGATCAGGCCGGTCAGGTAGGAGGCGTCCTGGATGTAGTTGTCGAACGGCGCGAAGTTCGGCACGCCCGCGTCTTCCTTGAAGCTCGACCCCATCAGGAAGGCGACGTCGGGATAGTCGCGGGCGACGTCGCGCGCCGCCTGCTCGACGCCGAACACCTCGCCGAGGATCAGCTTGTGGCCGGCCTCGCAATATTCGCGCATCACGCGCTCATAGTCGTTGTTGGAGACGTTCTCGGAATAGACATATTCGATCTCGCCGGCGTCCCTGGCCGCGTTGGCGGCCTTGTGGATGCGGCTGACCCATTGCTGCTCGACCGGCACGGTGTAGACGGCCGCCACCTTCAGCGCATCCTGCGCAAAGACGCGGGAAGGCAAACCGGCCGCGAGGCCGAGCGCGGCGGTTGCGCCGGCAGCCTGCAGGAGATTTCGGCGGGTAACGGGCAGGAGAGCGGAACGGCTGGGGGGAACGGACATTTGACCACCTCTGGTTGGGTTATACGGGCAGCACCGCTGTTATGGTTGGGTCCGAAACTAGGGCAAATTCAAAGGAGCGGCAATCGGCGGCGGAACGGCGCGGCCGTGCGCTTCCGGCTTTTCCCCATCTAGAAAGCCTGTGGCAGGGAGAATGCCGGGAAGGAGCGGCGATCAGCCGCCGACCACGGCGCGCGCGATCGCGGCGCGAAGCTCGTCCAGCCCCGCTGCCTTTTCCGACGAGGTGGCCAGGATTTCCGGATAGGCGGCCGGCCGCTTCTTCACCTTCAGCGCCGTTTCCTCGATCAGCCGCGGCAGGCCGGCGGCCTTGATCTTGTCGGCCTTGGTCAGCACGATCTGGTAGGAGACGGCAGCGCGGTCGAGCAGGTCCATCACCTCCTCGTCATTCTTCTTGACGCCGTGGCGGGCGTCGATCAGCAGATAGACACGCTTCAGCGTCACCCGTCCGCGCAGATAGTCGAAGACCAGCCTGGTCCACGCGTCGACCTGCGCCTTGGGCGCCTGCGCGTAACCGTAGCCCGGCATGTCGACCAGCGCCATCGGCGGCAGGTCGCCCGCCTCGCCCGAATAGCCGTCGGGCACGAAATAGTTGAGTTCCTGCGTGCGGCCCGGCGTGTTCGAGGTGCGCGCCAGCCCCTTGCGGTTGACCAGCGCGTTGATGAGCGACGACTTGCCGACATTGGAGCGACCAGCGAAGGCGATCTCGGCCGGCCCTTCCGGAGGCAGGAACTTCATCGCCGGCACGCCGCGGATGAACACCCACGGCCGAGCGAAGACCTCGGGGCGCAGGGTCGCGTCCGTTGAGGTCGCTTGCGGCTGTTGCGTCATGTCCTGCACCCCGCGCGCGGCTTCACAACCGGCCGGCCGGCCGGGAAGCCGGCCTATTCGGCCGGCTTCGGCTTCTTCCTGAAGATGCCGACAAGATTGTCCCACAACTCGATCCTGGCGCCCTGGCGCTTCATGATGAAGCCCTGCTGCAGGATCGACAGCGAGTTGTTCCAGGCCCAGTAGATGACGAGGCCAGCCGGGAACGCCGCCAGCATGAAGGTGAAGACGACCGGCATCCAGTTGAAGATCATCGCCTGGGTCGGATCGGGTGGCGTCGGGTTCATGCGCATCTGCAGGAACATGGTCACGCCCATGATCAGCGGCCAGATGCCGATCATCAGGAAGGCCGGCACGTCGTAGGGAAGCAGGCCGAACAGGTTGAAGATCGAGGTCGGGTCCGGCGCCGACAGGTCCCTGATCCAGCCGAAGAACGGCGCGTGCCGCATCTCGATGGTGACGTAGAGCACCTTGTAGAGCGCGAAGAACACCGGGATCTGGATCACCACCGGCCAGCACCCCGCCAGCGGGTTGATCTTCTCGGTCTTGTACAGCTCCATCATCGCCTGCTGCTGCTTCATGCGGTCGTCGGCGTATTTCTCGCGGATTTCCACGAGCTGCGGCTGCACCTTCTTCATGTTCGCCATCGACTTGTAGGACTTGTTGGCGAGCGGGAAGAAGATGGCCTTGACCACGACCGTGGTGGCGAGGATGGCGAGGCCGAAATTGCCGAGCAGCTTGAACAGCCAGTCGATCAGGTAGAACATCGGCTTGGTGATGAAGTAGAACCAGCCCCAGTCGATCAGCAGGTCGAAATTGCGGATGCTGCGGCTTTCCTGATAGGCGTCGATCCTGGCCGTTTCCTTGGCGCCGGCGAACACCAGCGTCTCGACGGTGCGCGTCTCGCCGGCGGCGATCTCGACCGGATCGGTCAGGTAGTCGGCCTGATAGCGCTGCCGGCCGTCGTCGAAGAAGGCATAGCGCGGCTGGAAGGGTTGCGCGCCCGAGGGCACCAGCGCCACCGCCCAATATTTGTCGGTGATGCCGAGCCAGCCGTCATTCGATTTGCCGGGCTTTATCTCGCGCTTCTCGGCGAGATCGGAATAGTCGATCTCCTGAAGCCCTTCCTCGCCGGTAACACCGATCAGGCCCTCGTGGAGAATGTAGAAGCCGGCGACATGCGGGGTGCCGATGCGCGCCACCCGGCCGTAATTGGCGAGACTCACCGCGGCGCCGCCCTGATTGGCGACGCTGTCGGAAACAGTGAAGAGATAGTCGTTGTCGACCGCAATGGTGCGGGTGAACGTCAGGCCACTGTCATTGGTGAAGGTCAGCGTCACCGGGGTCGAGGGCGTCAGCTTCGCATCGGCGGCGGCGGTCCAGACCGTGTCCGGCCCCGGCAGCGCACCGGCCGCTTCCGAACCGATGAAGCCGACCTCGGCGTAGAAGCCATCGGGCATCGAGGATGGATTCAGAAGCTCGATATTGGGCGAATCCTTCTCGACCGTCACCCGGTAATCCCTGAGGATCAGGTCGTCGATGCGCCCGCCCGTCAGGTTGACGGAACCGGAAATGCGCGGCGTGTCGATGACGATACGGCCGGCGGCGGCAATCGCGTCCTGCCGCGACAGCGTGCCGGGAACGCCGGCGCCGCCTCCGGGAATGGCCGGAACCGAACCGCCGGGCAGATCGGAACCGCCCGACGCCTGGGGAAGATCGGGCTGAGGAGCCTGCGCTTCCGCGGCCTGTTCGGCGGCGATGCGGGTGGCCTCGCGCTCGCTCTCGATGCGCGGGTTCATGTAGAACACCTGCCACAGCGTGAGGATCAGCACGGAAAGCGCGATGGTGATGAAGAAATTGCGATTATTTTCCATGGATTCCTACCGCTGGGTTTCCCTGGGCTGCCGGTTGCCGCGCATCCTGCGGGAAAGTTCGCGCGCGAGATCGTCGAAGGCAGCGTCGAGCACTTCGCGCCGCCCGACGATGACATAGTCGTTGCCGATGGCCATGTCATCACCGGCCCGGGTTCTGACCGCTTCCTTCAGCCGCCGGCGGATGCGGTTGCGGACCACGGCATTGCCGACCTTCTTGGTCACCGTGAAACCGAGACGCGGTGCGCCGTCATCGCCGCGGTTCAGGACTTCCATCAGGAAAAGCGGGCCGCGGCGCTTCTCGCCACGGCGCACAGCGAGAAATTCCGCGCGCGTTTTCAGGCGCGCGGGGAGCAGGCCGGTTGGCCGGGCCACCATCGTCCGGCCGTAGCGCCGGTCAGGCGGAAAGCCGCTTGCGCCCGCGAGAGCGGCGTGCAGCGATGACGGCACGGCCGCCATTGGTGGCCATGCGGGCACGGAAACCGTGACGGCGCTTGCGAACAAGCTTGGAGGGCTGATAGGTGCGCTTCATTTGTTTAATACCGCGGTGTGCGGCCCTTCTTGGATCTGTCTCTTCATGAGCAGGAGCGTTCGCCCGCCTTCCCGATACGCAAGCGCTGATTGTGCACAGCCAGCGCCGCGCCGGACCGAAGGCCCGAGCGTGGCGCGCTTATAGGGGCGAGCGGCCGAGGTGTCAATGCGACGCAAGCCATGCGCGCGGCCGGCGCGTACACCTGTTTCCGGCATGCTTTGATGCCGGAAAATTGGCAAAGCCGCCGCCTTGGCCTATTCTGCATCGGCTCCGGCACGGATCGGGCCGGGCCGCCCCCGATCCGGGCGAGATGGAGGCAGACGGTGGCGTTGGAAGCCGGCGGGCAGCGGGAGATGCAGGAAGGAACGCAGGCGCGCGCCGGCGAGACGGTGCCGCTGACGCGCGGGCTGTCGATGAAGCTCCTCGTCCTGACCGTGCTGTTCATCACGCTTGCCGAGATGCTGATCTTCCTGCCGTCGCTGGCCAATTTCCGCCTGAGCTGGCTCGAGGAACGGCTGTCGACCGCCGCAGCCGTCGGGATCGTGCTGGTCGACAGCGATCCGGGAAGCCTGTCGCACGAGGTGCAGGACGACGTGCTGCGCGCGCTGGGGGCCATGGCGCTCGCGGTGCGCGACGAAGGCGCCTCGCGGCTGCTCGTCGCCGTCGACATGCCGCATGAGATCGACCTTCACATCGATCTGGCCGCGGCCTCGCCGCTGGGCGAGGTCCATGAGGCGCTCTACACGCTGTTCTTCGGCGGCGAGCGGGTGCTGCGCATCTTCGCCCCCATCGATGCCGGCGGCCGCGAATTCGAGCTGGTGATGGGTGAGGCCGACCTGCGCAAAGCGATGCTTGGCTATGCGCGCAATGTCGCGCTCCTGTCGCTGATCCTGTCGCTGATTACCGCCAGCCTCGTCTTCTACGCCATCGACCGGGTGATGATCCGGCCGATGCGGACGATGACAAGTTCGATGCTCGCCTTCGCCGAAGCACCCGACGACCCCACCCGCATCATCGTCGCGGGCGCGCGCAGCGACGAGATCGGCGTCGCGGAACGGGAGCTGGCCGCGATGCAAGGAGAATTGCAGCGCATGCTGGTCGAACGCCGGCGGCTGGCCGATCTCGGGCTCGCCGTTTCCAAGATCAACCACGACATGCGCAACATCCTCGCTGCGGCCCAGCTGATGTCGGACCGGCTGGCGCGGGTCGACGATCCCGGCGTCCAGAAGCTCGCGCCGCGGCTGGTGCGCACGCTCGACCGGGCGATCTCCTATGCGGAAGGCGTGCTCGCCTATGGCCGCATGCAGGAGCCGCCGCCGGCACGGCTGAAGCTCAACCTGCACGATCTCGTCGAGGAGGTGTTCGCGCTTGCCGGCCCGGAGGTTGCCGCTCGCATCGACCTCGTCAACGGAGTCGACCCCGACTTCGAGATCGACGCCGACCCCGAGCAGCTCCTGCGCGTCCTGTCCAATCTGGTGCGCAATGCGATCGAGGCGATGTCGGGGAACGATGCGCCCGGTCTCGTCCGGTGGCTGACGCTGGACGCCGGGCGCAGCGGCGGCGTCGCCCGTATAAGGGTCGAGGATACCGGCCCCGGCCTGCCGCAGAAAGCGCTGGAGAACCTGTTCTCGGCCTTTCGCGGCTCGGCCCGCAATGGCGGCACCGGCCTCGGCCTCGCCATCGCGCATGAGCTGGTGCGCGCCCATGGCGGCACGCTGGAACTCACGGAAAGCCGCGGCGGCAGAACCGTCTTTTCGATTACCATTCCCGACCGGCCGCTCGATCTCGGCGCAGCACGACGCGGCATGACGGAGGCGAGGAGTCCGCGCAGCGCGGGCTGACCGCGCGTTCGCATTTCAAGCCGCGCGTTTTCGTCCCGCGCGTTTTCGTCAGTGACGACGATGAGCGGAAAGTGCCCCGGCCTCTTCTAGCTCTGAAACCCGGGTGCCGGCGATCATCGCGTTGCCGCGCCATTCAAAACCGTCGACCAGCCAGCTGCGCAGCCAGACCATCGGCATGACCATGTCCCGAACGAGGAGCGCCGGCAGCGAGGAAGCGGAAATATGCCAGTTCTTCATCCGCGCCAGCACCAGTTCAGGCCCGTAGACCGCGGCGAGGACGAGTGCCGCCACTCCCGGCAGGCTGACGCCGGCAAGGGCCGCCGCGCAAAGGGCGAGAAGCAGCGGCGGCAGCACGCCGAGCAGGATTTCCGGGGCGAAGAAACCGGGAAAGGTGACACGGCGAAGCCGCGCCCAGCGGCTTTGCCGCATCCAGATCTCGCGCAGGCTGCGGGGACCCAGAGGTTGCTCGAAAGGCGAGGCCACCAGATGCACCCTGAGGCCCAGCCGGCTGACCAGCTTGGTCGCGGCGGCGTCCTCGGCAATGTCGGCCGCCAGCGCCTCGAGGCCGCCATTGGCGTCCAGAAGCGGCTTCGACCACAGCATGCTCTTGCCCTGCGCGAAGCCGAAACCAAGCGCCTCGCCCGCATATTGCCAGCGCGCCTGATGCGTGTTGAGGAAGGCACACTCGACCTCGGCCCAGAAATTGCCCGGCAGGGTGCCGAGCGGCGTCGAGCAGACGACGCCGGTGTCGCTGCGCCACGCCGCCAGCAGCCGGCGGACATAGTCGCGCGGCATCAGCACGTTGGAATCGGCCAGCACCACCCAGTTCCAGCGCGCGGCCCGCCAGCCCTTGATGCAGTTGTTGAGCTTGGGATTGGCGCTGACGCGATCGTCGCCGACCAGGATGCGCGCGGGCACCGACGGATGCGCGGCGATCGCCGCCTCGATCTCGGGAATGATCGGGTCGGATGCCTCGGCAACGCAGAAAATCAGTTCATAGCTGTCCCAGTCCAGACGGAACGCACTGGCGAGGGTCTGACGGGAAAACGTCTCGATGCCGCGCACGGGTATGACGATGGACACCGGCGGGCGGGCGGCAACCGGGCCGGCCTCGCGGCCGTTCGGCGCAAGCCGCCACGCCGCAATCAGGACACTCGCGAGATTGACGAAAAGCAGCAGCGTGCAAGCGAAGAACAGAAATTCAGCCATTCGTGCCAGAACCCCAGGGGCATGGGCCGGACGCGCTGCCGGCCTCGGGCGACATGCCTCGAAACCGCTGCAAGACATCATCCTTGTGTGTCAGTGCGACGACAGAAATGCGAACATTCACAAGAGCGGAACGGGCGAGGAGCCGGGGGACCAAAAGCCGGACTCTCCGTATTTCGCCGGTTGCATCGGTCTTGAAAAAAGGGGGGATGCCGGAGCAGCCAGTTGGGGGCGTGGGGGGGGGGGGCAAGCCGCCCCGGCATCGCAATAATCGGCGCGCGGCATTTTGGTTCCCACATTCAAAAAAAGAAACCCCGCCTCGCGACGGGGTTTCCGATGAACGGCAAGACAAAGTCGGCATCGCCTCGAACCACCCTCGCCTTCCGGGACGAGCCGGACGGATGCAAGGTCGGGTGGCCACCTAGGACGCCGGCCCTGGCGGCCGGCACTACCTGCCGAGCGCCATCCCCAGAATCACGCCGGTGGCGAGATTGAGCAGCAGATAGTCGTTGTCGACCCTCACCCACTGCTGGTTCCTGCCGGGCCGCTTCAGGCCATGGCGTTGATAGTCGCGGACATGCTGGCGCTTCTGCCAGTTCGGAACCCGCTGACCCTGCTTCCAGTGCTGCCGCTGGGGGGCCGGACGCTGAGCATGATGGCGCTGCTTCGGCGCCTGATATTTGGGCTTCACCGGCTGGTAGTGATGCTGGCCGTGGCGCGGGGAATCATAACGGCTCTGGGCCTGCGCCATCGGCACGGCGAGCATCGAAACGGCGATGGCGGCAAGGATCGTACGCTTGAACATGTTGGCTTCCTCGTTATCGATGCAGGAAGCAATACGTGCCGGCCGATGAACTGAAAATGAACGTCATCATTAATATTTTGTAATCAAATCAATTATTTACGAAGGTTAACGGTTGCGCAGCCGTGGAAGGGAGCCGTGCAGGGCACCGATCTTCAAGGCTCTGCGGCGGGGATGGAGCGGGAGGGACCACCCCATTTTTGCCGAACAAGGGCAGGCTTTGTGAATAGCCCCGAGTTTCGTGGACGCCTTCGGGTTACATTCTCTGCTGCCGTTCGAACTCGACGGGTGACAGCATGCCATTACGGACGCGCTTGCGCTTCGGGTTGTAGAACATCTCGATGCAGTCGAACACGTCCTGCCTTGCCTCCTCGCGTGTTCGGTAGGCCCTGCGCCGTATCCGCTCGCGCTTGAGGAGAGTGAAGTATGTGATGTCAGTCACCCAGGCGGTGTCAGGCGCATCGACGTCGAACTCTCAGGTCCGTGTGTCGTCGACCACGACCGACGGCTTGCTGCCATGGGAGCCGCGCCGCTGGGTCGGATGCGCAGACAGCGGCACATCGCCCGCACCTTGAATTGCTGGCGATGCTCGGCAACGAATGCGTATCTCACCTTGCATCCTTGATGAAATACGCGGTGGCATTTTTAGCGCTCGTGGATGCGGTCGTCGGTCCGCCGCTAGAGACCCGACAGCACCTGCTCACGAAGCGCAAGCCGCATCACCTTGCCGTTGCTGTTCAGCGGCAGATCGTCCACGAAGCGGATCGTTTTCGGCTTCTTGTAACTGGTCAACCCACGCCGGCAATGCTCGATCAGTTCGGCTTCAGTCGGGGCCGCGCCGGCTTTGGCCACCACGAATGCGGAAACCGTTTCACCCCATTCGCGGTCAGGAAGGCCGATCACGGCACATTGGTGCACCTCGGGGTGCTGGAGAAGGACCGCCTCGACCTCACCCGGGGAAACGTTGTAGCCGCCGGTGACGATAATCTCCTTGATGCGGCCGGCGAGATAGATCATGCCCCTTTCGCCACGCATGCCGAGATCGCCTGTTCGGAAGAAGCCGTCCGTGCCGATCGCGGCGGATGTGGCTTCCGGGTTTTCCCAGTAATAGGGAAGCACCATCGGTCCGCGTATGAGAATCTCGCCGATCTCGCCGTCGGCGACTTCATGGCCATCGGGGTTGGTGATCTTCACTTCCGCCAGGGATACCTCGCGGCCGAGCGGCTGACGCCAGCCGGTTCGTCCGATCGCCTCGGGAACATGGTCTTCCGGCTTGAGCGTGCTTACGGTCGCGGCTTCGTTGAGGCCGTAACCCTGCACCAGCTTGGGGCCGATTATGCGCAAGGCGTCGGAAAGGGTGGGAGCGTCGATCGGTGCGCCACCATAGCTCACCACCTTCAGGTTCTCGAAATTCTCCGGCGAGATCCCCGGCAGATCGAGAAGACGCCGCAGGCCGGTCGGTACCAGCTGGAGCACATTGCAGCGGCCGGCCTCTATCTCGCCCAGAATGAACTGCGGATCGAACCGGTCGGTGACATTGACGGTCACGCCCCGCATCAGAGCCGGCAGCAGCCACAGGCCCGCCGCGTGGGCATAAGGGCTTGTGCCGATATACCAGTCGCCTTCCACCAAGTTCCAGCGATCCAGCAAGGTCGAGCAGGCGATCGACAACCAGTTACCATGTGTCAGGAACACGCCCTTGGGCGTACCCGTCGTGCCGGAGGTGAAGCGCATCATCCGGCCGGCGACCGGCGCGTCGACATCCAAGCAAAGTGGCGCAGGCGATGCGTCGGCGATGAGGCCCACATAATCGAGGCCGCCCGGACCATCGACGGATATCACCGGTATGTCCGCGGCCCAGCCGGCCCGCGACAGGCGCGCCAGAACTTCTTCGTTAGCGATGAGCAGGCTCGTATCGACGGACTTCATCATGCGCACAATTTCAGTATCGTGCAGACGCGGGCTCAGCGGCACGGCCACACCGCCGCCCTTTACGACCGCATAGTCGGCCTCGATCCATTCGGTGCTGTTCGGAAGCACGATAGCAACGCGGTCGCCGAGTGACAGGCCGAGCCCAACCAGTGCGTTGCCGAGGCGGTTGGTTCGGGCATCGAGCTCGGCGAACGTCACATGACGGCCGCCTTCGGCGATGGCGATCCGGTTGCCGAAGAATCGTGCGCCACGCGCGACGTAGGAAGCGATGTTCATGAGTTTGCTCCGATCAGGATATGCCGCGTCTGGCGAACAGGACGCAAAGAAAGCCGGAAAGCAGGGACGCCGCAGCAAGCATCAGCAGCCCCGGCGTCCACGATGATGTCAGGTCAGTGAGATAACCGAAGGCGAATGGCCCCGTGCTAGTGCCGAGCGAATTTGCAAGCGCACCGAAGCTGGTGGATACACCGACACGGTTGGCCCCGCCGATTTCGCCAATGACCGCGTAATAGAGCCCCGACCACGAGTTCACGATGCCGAAGCCGATGGCAATCACAGTCAGGCTCCAGCCTTCCCCCTTTGTGAACGGGAGAAGAAAAGCCAGCAGCGCCACACCGAGCGCCCCGGTTATGATGTAGGTGCCGAGAAACATCCGGCGTCCCGTGGAGCCGAAGCGATCCGAGGCGACGCCGACCATCGGCCGTGCGAAGACCGAAATCAGTTGGGCGACTGCAAGATAGAACCCGGCCACCACGGCCGTGACCCCAATGTCGACCAAAATGGGGATAAAGAAATTCAGAAGCGCGATGGTCAGCGCGCCATGGGTGAAACCGATAAAACCCACCAGCAATGGGACCAGTTTCCGCGCGGGTTCCAGAACGTGAACCAGTCTTGGTGGCTCAACCGCGATTTCCGGCGCATCTTTTTTTCTTGCCGGCTCGCGATAGATCAGCAGCACGGAAATCACGATCACCATCGTCATGATGGCGGCGATAATGAAGCCGCTTCTCCATCCATAGGCAGCGCAGACAACAGGAAGAAGCGCAGCATTGAGCGCGGAGCCGGCCGGGATGCCGCCTTGCTTTACGCCAACCGCCAAGCCGAGTTCGCGCGGCGGAAACCAGAGAAACGTCCCCTTCTGCGTCAGAGGATTGAGAAAGCTCAGGCCGACGCCCAGAAGCACCGCAAGCAGGAACAGCGCCTCGAAGCTGCCTGCGGTCGAAGACAGCAGGAGGCAGCCGGCAAGCAGCGCGCCACAAACCAGGGTCGAGACCCGCACGCCCCACAGATCGACGAGATAACCGGAAAGCAGGTTGAACAGCAGCGCACCCAGAAAAGGCGCGCCGCCCAGCATGCCGATCTGGGTCGCCGTCAGGCCGATGTCGATCGCGATGAAGGAGGAAATCGCCGGATAGAGGAAATTCCCGATGCCGCTCAGTCCCATCAGGAGAAAGAAAATGAGCAGGATCGCCCATCGGAATCGATCCGCAGCGCCGGTCCATAGTGGCTGGTTCACGTCAGTCGGCGACCACTTCAAAGCGCAGCAGCGAGACTTCGTCCGTGACCGGATCGAAGATGGCGCGCACGCGCTGCCCGATCCGGATGTCCTCCCATGCGCGATTGGTCACGTTCGCAATGAAGGCGGGGCCTTCAGCCAGTTGCACCATCACGACATTGTAGGGCACGTCGTCCTCGAAACCCTTGTCATAGATGTGGTGAAAGCGGCAGCGTGACCAGATTGTCCCTTCGCCTGACGCATCCTTCCACGTCACATTCGTGGAAAGGCATTGCGGACATACCGGCGACGGCGGAAACCACCAATGGCTGCAATCGTCGCAATTCTGCATATGCAGCCGGCCCTGCCGCGCTCCATCCCAGAATGGCTTGCTCCAGCGATCGATCGCGGGAAGAGGCTTGTCGTATGCCATGGCTTTTACCTCCGGTAGATCACGGAAGAGGCGATCGCGGCCGAGCACATGTACTGGATGTGCGAAGCGTCCTTGATCTGTCGCTCGTCGCATTGGTGACGAAGCTGGCGCACGGCTTCGGCATTGAGCGCCCAACCCTGCATGTAGCTTTCGGAAAGATGCCCGCCATTCGTGTTGAGGGGCAGTGCGCCGTCATGAGCGATCCGGCCGCCCTGGATGAAATCGGGCGCTTCGCCTTGCTTGCAGAAGCCGTAACCCTCCAGGGTGTAAAACACGTTGGGCGCGAAATTGTCGTAGATCATCAGGCCCGACATGTCCTCGCGATCGACGCCGGCCATCGGGTATATGCGGTCGCTAATACTCGCCATCGCCGCCCGCCAATGGTCCATGGGCGGCGTCGACACGGTTTCCATCTTCGTCGCCGTCGCGACGCCGGAGATATAGACCGGCGGTTGCCTCAGATCCTTCGCGCGGTCGGCGGTCGTCAGGATCATCACCACTGCGCCGTCATTGATCAGGCAGTAATCGAACAGACGCAACGGCTCGACAATGAAGCGGGCTGCCATGTAGTCGTCGAGCGTCAGCGGCTTCTTCATCACCGCATCCGGGTTCATTTGAGCATGCTTGCGGAAGGTCAGCGCGACCGTCGCGAGTTTCTCCGCAGAAACGTTGTAGCGATGCCGGTAGCGCTCGTAGAGCAGCGCGTGTTCTGCACCCGGCGATGTCATGCCGAAAGGCGCCCAGAGCCCTGCCCCGCCCCCATAATAGTCCCGCACGCTGCGCCCGTTGTTGCCATACACCAGGGCGACGTATTTTGCCTGGCCGCTCAACAGCCCGGCCACCCCGTTCTGGATGGCGACGCCGCACATGCGCCCATGCCTTGGAAGCGGAACGACATAGTCCGGATTTATTCCGAGAACTTCCGACGCGCGGGTGTAGAGACCGAGACGGTGGGTGACCAAGCCGTCGATTTGCTCCTTTACAAGCCCCGCATCGTCCAGTGCGCGCTTGAAGGCCAGCGCCATCTGAGAATAGTCGTCATATTCCGGAAAGCTGCCGAAGGGGCTGTTGGCGACTCCCACCACTGCGATCTTGTCGCGTATGCTGCCATAATCCGTCATGCTGTCGCTCTCCTCCGATCGTGGCCCGCCTGATTTGCCGCAAGTGCCTCGAGAAGCGGCCCGCAGTTCTCCGCCGTTTCCAGCAGACCGACTTCGGTGCGCACTCTCTCCGCGCCTTCTTTTCCGAGCACAGGCGCGGCCATCGCGATGAATTTTTCGATGATCTTTTCCGCAGGCGTGACGCCGGGCTCGCCCAGCGGCCTGTCGCGTTCGACGCGGAAAACCTCGCCCTTGCTTGTCCTGATCTCGACCGACACGGGCCACTCGAGCGGGTAACGTCGTTCATACCCTTCATCAAGGGCATGGGTGACCCGCCGCATGATGTCGCGGATCTCGGGTCTGGCCAGTTCGGCATCCGAGAACACGTCGCCAGCGATCACCTCATGCCCGAGCAGCGCCTGGGCTATGGCGAAGGGCGTGGAGAGCCGCGCCTCGCCCGCATTGGCGGGATCGCTGATATTCATGCGCAGCGCCTCGCCATAGGTCTCGACATGCACGGCGTCGACATCCGTCGCGATCAGTCCGTGCCGTGTGCGCAGGTCGATGACCCCGTCGACGGCCGCATGCCAGTGACGGCAACCGCTGTGGAACTTGAACCCGACCTCGGCCAGCTCGTACTCGACGCCGAGCTTGGCACACACCAGTTCGGGCTGAATCTCGTCCGTCGTTGCGCGGAAGAAGCCTTCCGGGCCTTCGAGAAGCGCGTCGGCCCCCGCCATGCCGTCGGCCGCGAGCCGGGCGGCCATGACGCCTGCCTGCGCGCCACGGCCCACTGCCAGCTTGCCTGCCGCATAGGAGCGGAAAAGTGCCTCCTGAAGACCGGCTCCCAGATTGCCGGCGATCGCCAGCGCAGCCGACGTCTGCCGCGCATCGAGGCGCATCAGCCGCGCGGCAGCGGCCGCCGCCCCGAACGGGGCCGTCAGCGCGGTTATATGGAAGCCGCGCTTCGCCAGTCCGGGCATGACGCCTCTGCCGACACGGATCATCACCTCGTAACCCGCAACGACCGCAGCCAGCATGTCTGCACCCGATGCGCCGGCTGCAGGCGCTGCCGCAAGGACGGCAGGGACAACAGCGCAGGCGGGATGCGACATCGAACGAACGGCCGTGTCGTCCAGCGACGTCGATTGCCCGAGATAGGCGTTCATAAGGGCCGCCGCGCCTGGCGAAAGACGCTCGGAGCGTCCCAGCACAAGGCAATCTCCGACATTGCCCTCGGCTTTCAGCCAGGCCAGCACCTGTTCCGTTCCGTCGCGTGTCGCATCGGTGCCGAAGCTGTCGGCGCGCAGCGCGACACCGCAATAGTCGAGAAGACAAAGCTTCGCCTTGTCGCGCACGGCGACCGGAATGTCCGCGCCGCCTATCGCGCAGGACCATGAGCCGAGTTCAGAGAGCAGGGTCACGCTTCCCGTGCCTCCAGCCTGAGCACCGGAAGCGCCAACCCCTCGATCCGCTCGAATGCGATTCTCACGGGTTGGCCGATTTCGAGCGCCTGACCTGGCTTTTCGCTCAGAGGCGCGATGAAACGGACCCCTTCCTCCAGATCCGCCTGGATGATGGTGTAGGGAACCGCGTCTTCGAATGCCGGATGAAAGGCACGGTGATAAATGCACCAGCTGCTGATGCTTCCACGTCCATTCATCGGCACCCACTCGGAATCTTCGCTAAGGCAGCGAGGGCAGAGATCCGCGGGCACGGGTCGGATATGGTCGCAGCCGCAGCAACGCTGGAGACGCAGTTCCCCACGCTTCACCGCATCCCAGTAGGGCTTGTTCTCCGGCGTGATGACAGGCATCGGGCGCTCGCTGCTCATCTTCTACCTCCGAAGAATGAGGGCGTCGCCGACACACCCTCCCCACTGCACGATTTCGGCATCCCTGATCTGCCGCTCGCCGCACTCGCCACGCAGCTGGCGCACCATCTCGACCACGCAGTTTGCGCCCGACACATGCGCCTCCGAATGGACGCCGCCGCTGGTGTTGACGGGCAGACGGCCGCCCAGCTCTATGCCGCCATCCTCGACGAAGGCTCCGGCTTCGCCGGCCCCGCAGATGCCGAAGCGTTCGAGGGCGAAAAGGATCAGCACCGTGAAGGGATCGAAGGTGTAGAAGCCGTCTATATCTTCCTGCGAGACACCCGCCATGCGGTAGACCGTCTGGTCGCGCCGAGCGGTGAATTGCCCCGCGGGCTGATAAAGAGCGCCCATGCCGGGACGGGAGAAGACGAACTCGCTGGGGCCCATAGCCATGCCCTGAAAGCCGGAAATGAGCGCCGGCGCTTTCGGTGCATCGGCAGCCCGCTCGGCGCTGGTGACGATAATGCAGCAAGCGCCTTCCGTGTTCGGACCGACATCGAGCAATCGAAGCGGATCGACGAGCATCGGCGACGCCAGATAGTCATCGATGGTGATGCGCTTGGGCATGGTCGCATTGGGATTGAGCGATGCGTGGCGGCGCAGCGCGACGCTGAGCGCCCCTTGCTGGCGATCCGTCAGGCCGTAGAGCTCGCGGTAGCGCCGCGTGGCCAAGGCCGCGCCGACCATCGTCGTCAGCATGCCGTAATAGGGCACCTCGCCATGCGGCCCGCCGCGGCTGCGCTTTGCCTCGTTGTGCCGGTTGCTCTGCCCTTCCGGCTTCAGATAGCCGGAGACGACGAAGACCGCCACCGTCTTTGTCATGCCCGATGCAACAGCCATGGCGGCATGCTGAACGGCGGTCGCCATCAGCCGCGAATGCGTCCAGGTCTGGGTGGTGAAGCTCGACTCGATTCCCAACCCATTGACCAGATCGTCAATGTCGATGCCACTAGGCTGGCCGAGCACATTGATGACGCCGTCGATCTCGTCGCGACTCATACCCGCATCATCGAGCGCCATCTTGAAGGCATCGGCCGCCAGCAGCAGATTCGAGCGAAGCGGCTTGCGGCTGAATACGCTCGAACCGACCCCAACTATCGCGGTCTTGTCTCGCATCGAATATTCGCTCGTCATGGGATCAAGCGCGGCTGAAAGGTGAAAGGACGAGGGAAAATCGCGACCCGGGCACAGATGGGCCAATCAGTCGCAACCGCACGGGACCATGCGACGCCACATGGCTGCACAACGCTTCAGCCGTCTCAAGGCGGCGCAAATCGGGCATGATTCCTCCCTCCCGCGCGACGCACCCTCCCAGGTGGCCGGCGAAATATTCAAGTCGCTGCAAAAGGACTTTTCAGGACAAAACTAAATCGACCGCAGGCTCGGCCAAACGGCTAAATACAGATAAGGATTATGCCGTCGCGAGATAGGCCATCAGCCCTGCCAGGAGGGAACCTTCGGGCGGGAGATAAGCTGGAAATATTCCTTCGGAAGTTCGCCGCTTTCGGAGTAATTCTGTAAGGCATCCTTCAGATAAACGATCATTTTGCGCATGGCGGCGGTCACCGGCCGGTCGCTCCGCGTCACGATCGAGACATCAGTCCTGATGCCGGGCGCCCGCAGCGGAGCCACCCTGACCTCGCCGCGCAATACGGCAGAATGCGTCGCGGTGTAGGCGATGACGGTGCAACCAGCGCCCTCATGCACAAGCGCCGTGATGATGCCGATGCTGTCCGCCTCGAGCACGACGTTCGGGCTGAAGCCGCGCGTCGCCGACTCCCGGTCGATCAGCACCCTCTGCGCATGGCCGACACTGGTCAGGATCAGGGGCAGCGTCGCGAGATCGTCCAGATCGTAGACATCCTTCTCGGGGATTCCCAGCCGACGCATGGCGTCGGACGAGGGGGGAAGCACGACAACCATCTGCCCGAAGACGAGCGGCTCGACGACCAGATTAGGCCCCGACCAGGGGCTGTGCATCACCGCAAGGTCAATCCGGTCTTTATTCAGCCAGTCGCTTACAAAGCCGCTCATGCCTGATCGGACATGGACGCGCACGTCCGGGAAATTTGCGGCGTAGCGGGCGAGGACGCGTGGCATCAGCAGTTCGCCGGTGAACGGCAGCACGCCGATCCGAAGCGTCCCCTTCGGCACATCGGCGAATTCATGGACATCCCTACGCACGGTCCGTAGTTGTTCGAGGATGGACTCCGCGCGCTGAAGAAACAGTATTCCGGCTTCGGTAAGCTGAAGCCGCCGATTGCTGCGGATGAGCAGCGCGACGCCCATCTCCTCCTCAAGGCTCTGGACCTGCCGGCTTATGGCGGATTGAGCGACGTGAAGGTGTTCCGCCGCGCGCGAAAAGGATTCAAGCTGCGCAACCGCAATGAAATATTTGAGTTGTCGCAACTCCATAAAGCCTATCCTGCCCAGCCTGCGGTGTCTGTCGGTTGCGTGCGCGTGCAAGCGCGTGGAAAATGGCAGACGACAAGATGCAATGCAACGCGGCTCCCGAACCCTACGACCATGCCTTGTATCGGCGCGGCACCCGTCATCTCGCCATGGCATGGTGACTATCTCGCTGTCGCGCTTATCCGACCCCGACATCTCGCGCATAACACATCATGAAGATGCGGGCGTCCGTGCTTGACGAGAAGGGACCTGTCGGCGCGCAGACTTCGCGCGCCTTGCATGGGAGGATGGCATGATGGACGTCTATCGGCTGCGCGGGACCAAAGGCATCGACAGCCTGCAACTGCAGTATGCGGCCATTCCCCGGCCCGGACGCGGCGAAGTGCTGGTGCGGATGCGCGCCGCTTCCCTCAATTACCGCGATATCATGATCATCAATGGAGGCTATGCGCGCGGGAAGCCGAGGGATTTTATCGTCCCGCTGTCCGATGGCGCCGGCGACGTCGTCGAAACCGGTGAAGGTGTGACGCGGGTGCGATCCGGCGACCGGGTGGTGGCCTCATTCATGCAAGACTGGATCGGCGGCGCGCCGCAGAGCCACTACAACGACAGCGCGCTTGGCGCCTCGATTGATGGAGTGCTCAGGGAGTATGCGACGTTCAGCGAGAACGGGCTGGTCGCCATCCCGGACAGCATGTCTTTCGAGGAAGCGGCCTGTCTTCCATGCGCGGGCGTGACGGCCTGGCACGCGCTGTTCGAGGGTGTGGAGATGAAGGCGGGACAGACGCTGCTGACACAGGGCAGCGGCGGTGTTTCGATCTTCTCGCTTCAACTGGCCGCCGCCCTCGGCATGCGGATCATCGCGACTTCCTCGAGCGAAATGAAGAGAGAAATGCTTCGGAAACTGGGCGCAGCGAACACGATCAACTATCGCGACGATTCGGACTGGCAGAAGCGCTGCCTCGACATGACGGACGGCAAGGGCGTCGATCACATCGTTCACGTGATTGGCGGCGATGAACTCTGGCGTTCGATCGAGGCCACGAGATATGGCGGCGCAATCCATCTCGTGGCTTCAGGCGGCTCGAAGGGAGTACTCCCTTCGTCCATCACACGACGGTTGGTGGTGCTTCGCGGTATCCATGTTGGCTCGCGCGAAATGCTCGAGAAGTTGGTCCTGTTTTGCCAGAAACACGCCATCCGGCCGGTCATCGACAGGACTTTCCCCTTTCACGACGCCCGCCAGGCCTATGAATATCTGCGGTCCGGCTTCCACCTCGGCAAAGTCGTCATCACGTTTCGATAAAGCGCATTCCGTGAAGCACCCGGCCCGCGATCAGGGCTCGAAACTGCTCACGCATCGCAGCGCGCGAGACCAGACACCGCCGTTCGATGCGGAACTCATCTCGACGCGGCATAGAAAGTATCTGCATTTGGCAGTTCTGTGTTCATGCCATCGTGGCTATCGTTCAGCGGCGCAAGGGAGAGGCTGCCAATGAAACAAGCCGGCGTTACGCCGGGATAAAGCCCTTGAGCATGGAGGAGAACACGATGAGATATTGCGGCAGATAGCACGCATCGCCTCGTAACGATGCGACAGGGCGCACACCGCGCAGGTGTGCGGTTAAGCCCGCGCAGCATAATGAGCCGGGAGGTGCGGCTTATCTTCAACGCAGATCAGCTCCAACATCGACGGAGCAACGGGAGGGAATTCATGGACATCCATTCTATCGGCCGGCGCGCCCTGCTTGGCACGACGGCAGCACTGTTGCTCGCCGTTCCTTTCGGCGCAGCGCCTGCCGCCGCGCAATCGCCGACGGAACTGCGCATCCTCGTTTTCGGGGGCACTCTTGGATCGGGCTTCATGGAAGCCATCAAGGCGTTCGAGACGGAACACAATGTGCGCTTCGCGGTCACCAACTCCACGGCCGTTCAGGGCGTGACCCGTCTTCTCGCGCGGGCGGGACAGGAGCCTGAATGGGACATCGTCCACATGAGCCCTTCCGCCCACTTCATGGGAGCGGAAGCAGGCATCTGGGAAGAGATAACGCCTGAACTGGTTCCCAACATGGCGAACCTCTACCCCTTCGCCATCGACCGCGGGATCTATCCCGGCTGGGGCGTGCTTGCCTACGGCCTGTCGGTGAACACGGAAGCACTCGAGAAAGCAGGCGTGCCGGAGCCTAAAGCGTGGAAGGACCTCTGGAACCCGGAATATAAGGGCCGTGTCGCCATCTACGATTTCGCGAACGCCTATGGCCAGGCCTTCCTCGACGTCATTTCTCAGCTTGAAGGCGGTATCGACGGCGCTTTCGAGCAGTTGAAGACGCTTCGGCCCAACGTGTCGCGCTTCCCGTTCACGCCGGCGGAACTCGACAACGCCCTGCTTCAGCAGGACGTCTGGATCGCACCGAATTCCGACTCGCGCACCAATCTTCTCGCCTCCCAGGGCGCGCCTTTGAAATACATCCATCCGACAGAAGGCTCCGGGGCGTGGCTCGTCCATCTCGACGTCCCCAAGGGCAGCCCGAATAAGGATCTGGCGCTGAAGCTGATGGACTACGTGCTCTCGCCCGAGATTCAGGAGCGACTTGCACTCCACGCCGAAGTCGGACCGGTCAACGTCAATACCGAGCTGAGCGAGGAAGCCAAGGCCAAGGGTCTGGCATACGGCCCGGTCGTCGAGACCATGAAAGCCCTGCACTGGGAGAATATCGTCCCGAATTTGCAGGAGTATACCGATCGCTGGAATCGCGATTTCCAGAACTGACAATCCCAGCAATACCGGAGATCTTTCCTGATGGAAGTACGGGTCAACGATCTCGTTCGCCGATTCGGAGCATTCACGGCGGTGAACGGGATAAACTTCACAATTCCATCGGGAAAGTGTCTCGCACTTCTTGGTCCGTCCGGCTGCGGCAAGACGACGACGCTGAATATCGTCGCCGGCTTCCAGCAGCCGGATGGCGGCGAGGTGCTCGTCAACGGCAAATCCGTCGTCGGCATCCCGCCCTACCGGCGCAACAGCGGCATGGTGTTCCAGAACTATGCACTTTTCCCGCACATGACTGTTTTCGACAACGTCGCCTACGGGCTGCGGCAGCGAAAGATGTCCGACGACCTGATAGCGAGGGAGGTTCCGCACGCGCTCGATCTCGTTCAGCTCGGCCATCTTGGCGAACGCTACCCGCGGCAGCTTTCCGGCGGCCAGCAGCAACGCGTCGCCCTAGCACGGGCCGTGGTCTTCAAGCCCGACATCCTTCTCCTCGACGAGCCGCTCTCCAATCTCGACGCGAAACTACGCGAGACGATGCGGCTGGAACTGAAGGAGATCCAGAAAGCGACCGGGGTCACGACTATCTTCGTCACGCACGACCAGGCCGAAGCGATGGTGCTGGCCGACGAGGTCGCGGTGATGAACAGAGGAACCATCGAGCAGGTCGCCATTCCGGAAACGGTTTACAACCGCCCGGCCACCCGCTTCGTCGCCGATTTCGTCGGTTCCGCCAACTTCATGACCGGCACGCTCGCAGAATACAGGGACGGCTATGCGCGCATCAGGCTGAGCCATGCCGACAAGATCGTCCGCGCCGCAAGCCCGCAGATGGACCGCGCGGCCGGCGACAAGTGCGAATTCATGATCCGGCCAGAAAGGCTCAGGGTCGCCATCACTCCGACAGGCTCGGAGAACGAGATCGAGGCGAAGGTGACGGCGCTGGCCTTCACCGGCTCCATGGTCGATTGCTTCTGCGAGGTGGGCGGTCATCCGCTCCACGCCCAGATCATCAGCGGGCGGCAGTCGCTTGAAATCGGCCAGTCCATCTGGCTCGACTGGGAGGCGGCGGAAGCCTACGTTCTGCGGGAAATGCCATGAGCAACGCCCGTATCGGCTTTCTGCTGACGCTTCCGGCAGTCGCGGTTTTCCTGCTGCTGTTCATCTCCCCGCTGCTGTACGGTTTGTGGCTGTCGCTGCACAAGGCGAATTACGGCATGATCCAGCCGGGCCTGACCTTGCAGCAATATGAGACGCTGTTCACGAACCCGACCTATGTCACGGCGCTGATCAGGACGTTCCGTCTTTCGGTGTCGGCAACGATCCTGACCCTGATCCTGGGTTATCCGCTTGCCTATGCGCTCGCCTTCCGGTTGGGGCGAATGGGAGCCGTGCTTACGCTGATCATTCTCGCGCCGCTGCTGATGAACGTGGTCGTGCGCACGCTCGGCTGGGTTCTCATCCTCGGTCGCAACGGCGTCGTCAGCAACCTTTCAGTCAGCCTCGGCCTCGGCGAATTTTCAATCCTTTATACGGAATGGGCAGTCCTGATCGGCTATGTGCAGGTTTTCCTGCCGTTCATGGTCCTGTCGATCCTCGCTTCGCTTCAGACGATAGACCTGAACCTGACAAAAGCGTCGGATTCGCTGGGGGCTTCACCCGCCACCACGTTCCGGAACGTGATCTTCCCCCTTTCTCTACCCGGCGTGCTGTCGGGAAGCATCATCGTCTTCAGCCTTTCGAGCGGTGTCTTCGTCCTGCCGGCGATCCTGGGCGGAACGAATCTCCGGGTCCTGTCCCTGCTCGCCTACCAGCAGACGACAACGACGCTGAACTATCCGCTCGGAGCCGCCGTCGCGTTCCTGCTTCTCGCCATCGTCCTCACCGTAGTTCTGGTGACGACGCTGATGCTCGAGAGAAGCCGATACAGGGAGGTGTTCCGCCGTGCGTCTGCCTGACCTCGCGCTCAATATCTTCGTCTGCCTCATGGCGGGCATCATCATCGCTCCCATCGCGATAGTCCTGATCACCTCCTTCAGCGCGAGCGATTACATTCGCTTCCCGCCGCAGGGATTCAGCATCAAGCACTACGTCGCGGCCGCATCGCAGACCCATTTCGTCAATGCGTTCCTCACGAGCCTCGTCACGTCCCTTTCTGCGGCCACGCTTGCGGTCGCTCTCGGGACGCTCGCCGCGATCGGCCTGACCCGGTACGATTTTCCGGGCCGGGGGTTCATTCAGGGCTTCCTCGTCTCGCCGCTGATGATCCCCACCCTCGTGATGGGCATCACGCTGCTTCATTTCTACAGCGCGCTTCATATCCGGCCCAACACACTGACCATCATCTTCGGGCACCTCATCATTACAGTGCCCTATGCGGTGCGGCTGCTGACGGCGAGCCTTGTGGGAGTGGACCGCCGCCTCGAGCTGGCGGCCATGTCCATGGGCGCGACACCGATCAAGGCTTTCATCGGCGTGACCCTGCCCAACATCACCGCGGGCATGCTTGGTGCCTTCACCTTCGCGGCGATCATGTCCTTCGACGATGTCGGGCTTTCGCTCTTCATCTCGCCCCCACGCAATCCGACGCTGCCGGTGGCGATCTTCACCTATCTCGACCAGACCTACGATCCGATGATTATCGCGGTTTCTTCGGTGATGATCCTCGTCTCCATCATTGCCGTCTTCATCCTCGACCGCATGGTCGGCGTGTCGCGTATCGTGATGAACGCGCAGGCGAAGTAGCAAACAAGGTTCAGGGAGGAACTTTATGCGCGCTATCATTCAGACCGAGTTCGGCGGGCCTGAAGTGCTTCGTCCCGGCGAGCTTCCCGACCCCAAGCCCAGGCAGGGGCAGGTGATCGTCCGGGTCAGGGCTTGCGGCGTCTGCGGCCACGATCTTCTGGAGCGCTCGGGCGTCATGAAACATGGCGTCGGGTTCCCCATGGTCCACGGGCACGAGATCGCCGGCGAAGTCATCGAGGTCGGCGACGGCGTTCAGTCGCTGCGAACCGGAGATCGTGTTGCCTCCCTTCAGCGCGATCCCTGCGGGCACTGCCGGTACTGCCGCCGCGGACAGGAATCGTCATGTCTCAACAGCGTCTTCATCGGCCATAACGGAACGACGGGCGGCTACGGCCAGTACGTCGCGATTGGCGAGAAGGCCCTGGTCAAGCTGCCGGATGAGGTGTCCTACGAACATGCGAGCGTGCTTGCCTGTTCGGCCGGCACTATCCTTCACGCGGTCAGGGAAGAAGCGAAGGTCAAGCCCGGCAACACAGTGCTGGTGACTGGCGCCGGCGGCGGCCTGGGAATGCACTCGGTCAAGCTCGCCCGGTTGTTCGGCGCGGAGGTGATCGCCATCACATCTTCCGAGCACAAGATCGACATGCTCAGCGAAGCAGGCGCCAATCATGTCGTCCTCTCCCGCGACAACGATTTCGTCGACGAGGTGCGCCGCGTAACCGGTGGCTATGGCGTTGACGTGGTGCTGGACAATGTCGGCGCACCCGCCTTCAGATCCTCCCTGAAGGTGATGGCTCCATATGGCCGGTTCATCGTTATCGGCCAGGTCACGTCCGACAAGATCAGCTTCAACCCTGCGCTCCTCATCTTCAAGAATATCAGCCTGATAGGCTCCAAGAGCACGCACTGGCAGGAATTGCAGGACATGATCGAACTGACCCGTCGCGGCCAGTTCACGCCGGTCATCGCGGCGACGATGCCGGTCGAGGAGGCAGCCGCGGCGCATGTTATGCTCGAAGAGCGCAAGGCCGCCGGGCGGGTGGTTCTGACGCAATGAAGGATCTTCTGATCATCGAGGTCGCCGAGGGCATCGCGGGTCCGATCTGCGGCCTCCAGTTCGCGGACCTCGGCGCACGCGTCCTGAAGGTAGAAACGCCGGACGGTGACCGGAGCCGCGGATGGGGCGGGGTCTTCATCGACGGGGAAAGCGCCGCGTTCCTCGCCCTGAACCGCAGCAAGGAAAGCGTGGTCGTCGATCCCGAATCCGAGCCCGCCCGCGCGAGCCTCATCGCTCTGGTCGAGCAGGGCGACGTGCTGATCGAGCACATCCGGCCGCTGACGAAAAGCTGGGCGTCGCTCATCGGCGCCGAGCCCTGCGAGATCAATCCTAAGCTGGTCCATGTTCGCATATCGGCCAATGGAGTGGGCGGTCCCCTGTCGGATCGCCCCGGCTCCGAACTGACGGCGCAGGCCATGTCGGGTTACTGGAAACTACTTGGTGCACCGGATGCCGCGCCTGTTCGCCACGGAGCCGAACTGGCTGAGATCGGCACCGGCCTGTTCGCCTATCAGGGAGCGATGGCGGCGCTGCTGCACAGGCGGCGCACCCAGCAAGGGCAGGCGGTCGATCTGTCGCTGCTCGGCTCGCTGATGACCTACGCGACCATTCTTACCGCATCGATGAACAAGCCAGACGATTGGGTCGGATTCCATCTGCTCAACATTCTGTGGGCGCCCGACACCGGTTACCACACCTCCGATGGCAAGGTGACGCTGGAATTCAGACGTGGGCGCAAGCTCTGGGTCGATTTCTGCGAGCAGGTCGGGCTTGGCCATCTCCCCGACGACCCGCGCTTCAGGGACTGGCGCGCCACCATCTACACCGGCGACCTCGTCGGCGAGACGAAGGAGGAGTATGATCGGGCGCTCAGCACCTTGCCGTCCAGCGTCGTGCTCGATGCCGTCGCCGGGGTCGGCGGCACGTCGGTGCCGCACAGCACGATGGCTTCGATAGGGGTTCACCCGCAGGCGCAAAGCGTGGGCGCATTCACCGCCGCGCCGCTGCCGCAGAGCGGGACGATGCGACAGGTTGCCAGTCCGTTCACGGTCGAGCTGCCCGATGGCTCCGGAGAAATCCGGCCCGCGCCAAGGCTCGGGCAGCATACGGATCAGTGGATGCAGGCGATCGCAGAGCGGGGTGGCAGACGTGCAGCACGTTGAAACCGGAAACACCGTCGCGGCGGCGGTCGGCGAGGGACCTCTTCGCGGCATTCGCGTCGTCGACATAAGTCAGGCTGCAGTCGGCCCATGGGCTGGCATGCTTCTCGGCCAGCTCGGCTGCGAAGTGATCAAGATCGAGCCGCCGGCAGGCGACCTGATCCATTATGTGAAGCCTTTCCAGAACGGGCTCGGGACGACCTATGCCGCGATGAACCTGAACAAGCAGGGCGTCATCCTGGATCTCAAGGATCCCGAAGACCGGGCTACGGCGCTGGCTCTGGCCAGCGAGTGCGACGTTCTGATCGAGAATTTCAGGCCGGGTGTCGTCGAGCGTCTGGGCATCGACTACGACGCGGTGCGCGAACGCAATCCGCGCGTCGTCTACTGCTCCGTCACCGGATTCGGGCGCAGCGGCCCGATGAAGGACATGGGCTGCACCGACCAGCACGCTCAGGCGTTTTGCGGCTATGGCGCGCTCAACGGAGAATCCGACAGCGATGGCGAGCTGATGCGTTATTATGCCCATCACGACCTCACCACCGCCATGGTCGTGACCCAGGCGATCCTTACCGGCCTTTGGGCGCGGGAGAGGACCGGCGAAGGCCAGCGCGTGGAGACGTCGATGCTTCAGGCAGGCATGGCGCTTCAGCGGGTGCGCTTCGCCGAATTTGCGGCCTCAGGCATGGAGCCGAAGCGGAACGGCAGCGGCATCTCCTACTGCGTTCCGGATCAGGCGTTTCGGTGCGGAGATGGCCGCTTCGTGGCCGTATCCGCCACCAGCGAAGCCGAATGGCGCGCTTTCTGCTCCGCCCTTGGGCTTGAAGGGCTGGCCGCCGATCCACGGTTTGCCACCAATCGCGACCGCGTGAATGCGCGCGCTCTTCTCATCCCGGTTCTCGAGCAAACATTCGCGACACTCGCATCCGCATGGGCCTGTCGACGGCTGAACGCGGCAGGCGTTCCTGCCTCCCTGTTCATGGACTACGAACAGCAGCGCCATCATGTCCATTTTCTCGAAACGGGCATGATCGTGCCTGTCGACAAGGAGCCGTGGGGGGAACTGGCTGTCGGTGGTCTGCCATGGCATTTCTCAAGGACCCCCGGCATAGTCGCGCCGCCTCCATTTCCGGGTGAGCACACGCAGCAGGTTGCGCGGTCGCGCGGCCTCGTCGCGAAGCATGAGCCGGGAAGCTGGCGGCTGCCCCCGCGCGATCCGGAAGCGACGTGACAGGGGCAAAGGAACCGACATGGGCAGATTCATAACGCTGACCGCGCCCGACGGGCACGAACTGTCGGCCTTTGTCGCCGGACCCGATGGCGCGACGCGCGCGCTCGTCGTGGTGCAGGAGATATTCGGCGTCAACGCCCATATGCGCCGGGTATGCGAAACCTTCGCCGATGCCGGATACCGCGTGGTGGCCCCCGCGCTTTTCGATCGCGTCGAGCGGGGAACCGAGCTCGGCTACACCACGGAAGACGTCAAACGCGGTCTTGCCCTGAGAAGCCAGATCCCCGACGCCGGAGCGATGTCCGACATCGAAGCGGCGGCTGCCTCGCTCGGCACGGCGCGCAAGGGGATCGTCGGATATTGCTGGGGTGGAACCATCGCCTGGTGGGGGGCGACGCAATCCTCGACTTTCGCGGCGGCCGTCGCCTGGTATGGCGGTGGTGTTGCCGCGTCACGAGACGCCGTCCCGCGCTGTCCCGTGCAGTTGCATTTCGGCGCAACGGATCATGCAATACCGATGAGCGATGTCGAGGCGATCCGAGACGCCCGGCCGGAGGTCGACACCTTCGTCTACGAAGGTGCGGGGCACGGCTTCGGCTGCACGGACCGATCGAGTTTCGAGCCGCAAAGCGCCGCGCTCGCCCAGCGCAGGACGCTCGACTTCTTTGCCTGTCACCTTGGATGACCAGGCCGCGACGGGGATTGGAAAGTGATGGCCGGTAACATGACAAGAAACGTCGTAGGTCTGACGTCGGCGATGCCGCGCAGGTTCGTTGAGAAACTGAGGGCCGAATATGGTCTTGTCGGTCCGTTCTCCGGCTGGCCGGATATCAGCCCGGACGATGGCGGCAATGATCATGTCCGCGCGCTTGTGACATACGGCACGATCCCTATCGACGCGGCTGCGATGGATCGATTTCCCAATCTGGGGCTGATCTGCTGCTATGCCAGCGGTTTCGAGCGGATCGACCTGGTAGCGGCTGCCAAGCGCGGTGTCGTCGTCTGCAACAGCCCCGGCTCCAATGGCGCCTCGGTCGCCGACCTCGCGCTCGGGCTAATGATCGCCTCGGTTCGCGACCTGATGGATGGCGACCGATACGCGCGGGACGGACGCTGGATCAAGGCGCCAAAGCCGGCGGCGCGCGGCATGACCGGCCGCAAGGTCGGCATTTACGGCTTGGGAGAGATCGGCCGGCGTATAGCGCTGCGATGCGAGGCGTTCGAGATGGAGGTGGCCTATCATGGACGCGCCGCGCATCAGGACGTGGACTATCCCTTCCATCGCGACCTGATCTCGCTTGCGGAATGGGCAGACATTCTCGTCGTCGCCGCGCGCGCCGACGCGGACAATCGTCATGCTGTCGACGGGCAAATTCTGAAAGCCCTCGGCCCGTCCGGCCATCTCGTCAACGTCTCACGCGGCTCGATGGTCGATGAGACGGCTCTCGTCGCTGCGCTCGAGGATGGAACGATTGCCGGCGCGGGGCTCGACGTTTTCGAAAACGAACCCGTTATCGCCGAACGGCTGCTCAACGCTCCACGGACGGTCTTTAGCCCACACATTGCGGGCAACAGCTATGACGCGCATGAAACGGCACAGAACATGGTGCTTGAGAACCTGCGGACCTTCTTTGCCGGCCAGCCGGTTCCGTATCCCGTGAGCGGCTGAGCACACTGCGGCGTGGTGGCATATCGACCGCGCCGGGTGTCAATCGGCGTTGTAACGGGACCCCTTATCGGCTTCCAAAAGGATCTCTTCCTTCTGGTTGCGATGTTTAGCGCAGCTTCACGACGATCTCTTCGGGCTTGTGCTTCTTCCGGGGCATGCAAACGTTCCTCTCCAAGGCCAAATAGCCCACTTCAAAGAGAACCACTTCTCAGGCGGCGGGCCAAGCATGCATTAATAATGAAACCGGACCGCCTTATGGGTCAGACCAATCAGACGTACTCGGGTCGGCAGATCATAAATTAGCTGCACACCAAATTGGGAAGGTTGACGCAGAGATCATGCGTTGTATTGGCCTTAGTCTATCCCGGTTTTTGCGTATTGATGGTGTCGCGCAGAGCAAATCTTGAACGCACCCGCTTTACCCATGGCAACTGGGAGAGGTGACGATTTGTCAGATGTTCGAATGCATCAAGATCCTGAGTGAATATCTCCAGCATGTAATCCCAACCACCCGATGTGACATAGCATTTTGCAACTTCGGGGATCTTGGCCACTGCGGCTTCGAATTCGTCCATGGCTACAGCTGCCGTCGATTTGAGCTGCACTTCCGAGAACGCCATGACCGATTGCCCGAGAACAGCACGGTCGACGCAGGCAATGTAACGTGTGATCACACCCTTGCGTTCGAGCTCCTTGACCCTGCGCAGGCATGGCGCCGGAGAGATGCCTATCAGTTCCGCCAACTTCACGTTCGATATGCGTGCATTGGAGCGCAATTGCTCGACGATGCGGCGATCTATCGTATCGAGCTGGACGACGCTCTTCATTTTCAAGGCAATGCTCCGTAGCAATCAGAAAAGTCTGGTGCGGAATACAGCAATTTTCACAAAGAATGGAACCATTTTTAAAACAATCATTGCTGAAGCGCAGCCGCTGCGGCGCTGCGAAGCCGTTGCAATTGCTCGCTCTCTGGCGGAGCCTTGGAATGTCGGGGATTTGGAGGAATGCCATGCGGTTCGAAAGCTTGCACGTTCGGCATTCTTGGCCGGCCAGTTTGCTTCACGCTGACATGGGCGACGTCGCCAACGCCTGAAAACGACGAGGCAGAGATGGACCTAGCACGGATGTGCCGGGGCCGGCCTGCCATACTGACGACTTTCCGAGGGGCGGATTGTGAACGATCTCGACATCAAGATTACCCTGACCAATGAGCCGAAGAAGATTCCCGACGATGTCGGAGGTAGTTTTGGCGACTATTTCACCGACCACATGTTTATTATGGACTATGAGGAAGGTCGCGGCTGGCACGACCATCGCATCGTGCCGTTCGGTGAAATATCCATTCATCCCTCGGCTGGGGCCATCCAGTACGGGCAATCCCTGTTTGATGGCTACAAGGCATATCGCAGCGACGATGACTCGATCCGCCTCTTCCGGCCGCATGCACATCTAAAGCGCATAAACAATTCTGCTGCCCGGTTATGCATGCCCGCTATCGACGAGGCAGACGTATTGGAAGCAATGATACGGCTCGTCGACATCGACCGGAACTGGGTGCCAAGGCAGAAGGGAACCGCGCTCTATGTGCGGGAAACGATGATCGGCACGGAAGGCTTCATGGCGGTCAGGCCGTCGCGACGCTATAAATTCATGATCTTCCTGTCCCCGGTGGGGGCGTATTATTCGGAAGGTGCCGAGCCCGTCCGCATCTATGCTTCGGAAGCGCATGTGCGTGCCGCGCGTGGCGGGATCGGATCGGCCAAGGCGGCAGCCAACTATGTTGCCAGCCTTTTCGCGAGCGAAAAGGCGAAAAAGGAAGGCCACACCCAGGTTCTGTGGCTGGACAGCATCGAACGACGCTTTCTCGAAGAAGTCGGCACCATGAATGTGATGCTGCGACAGGGCGACGACATCATCACGCCGCCACTGAGTGATTCCATTCTTCCGGGCGTCACGCGCGATACCGCGCTTACACTGCTCAGAGAATGGGGCGAACCTGTTCACGAGCGAAACATCGCCATCGAGGATGTCCTTGCTGGAGTGCGGGATGGCTCCATCCCGGAAATATGGGGGCTCGGTACGGCTGCGGTCGTTTCTCCTATCGGCAATCTGACTTATCGCGACGAAACCGTAACCATTGGCGACGGCAAGGCCGGAGCTATGACCAAACGCCTCTATCAGGCGATCACCGCGCTTCATACCGGCGCGGGTGCAGATCCGCATGGCTGGGGCGTTGCGGTGACAGGGCCTAGCGGACGCTGAATCCTGCCAAGTCTGCCTGCGGCATCGGATATCGAAATACTCCGGAGAGCGATCCGGGATCTCAAAGGGCTGTCAGGTGCAGAAACTAAATCTGGTGGGAGCAGGAAAGGTCGGCCAGACGCTCTTCAGGCTGCTCGCAGCCTGCGACCGCTATGAGATTCAGGACATCTGCGCCACGAGCATGCAAACGGCATCGAGCGCGGCAGCGTTCATCGGCCGAGGCCGCGCGGTTGCGTCCATCGGCGCTATGCGTCCGGCGGATATCTGGTTCGTTACGGTGCCGGACAGACTTATAGGCGCCGTTGCCGGAGAAATTGCAGCCATCGCCCAAGATCGGCCCGCCTCTTCCGGATGCACCGCGGTCCATTGCAGTGGCTCATTGCCCTCGTCTGTCATGGCACCTCTGGCTGCGCTCGGATGGTCCCTGGCCAGCCTTCATCCCGTTCTGAGTTTTGCCGACCCCGAAGAATCGTGTCGGCAGTTTCCCGGTACGTGGTGCGGGTTGGAAGGTGATCCCGTCGCCAAGGATTCACTGGTGCCGCTGGTCGAAACGATAGGCGGCCGGGCCTTTGGCATCGAGACCGAAGACAAGATGCTTTACCACGCCGCCGCAGTGTTCTCGAACAATTTTGCCGTGGTTTTACAGGCGATAGCGCAGGCCGCCTGGGCGAAAGCCGGCCTTCCGGACCACGCGATCCGGGAGATCAACCGAACTCTGCTTTTGTCGACGCTGGAAAACGTTGCAGCGGCGGGGCTAGGCACGGCAATAACCGGCCCGGCCGCGCGCGGTGACGTCGATATCGTCGAAAGGCAGGGCCAGTACGTCGAGAAATGGTTTCCCGAGGCCGGACGGATCTACAGGCAGATGAGCATCCTGGCGCGCAGACTGAAAGAGCAGGGTTACCTGCCATGAAAGATTTCAGACAGGACCGGCCGGCGGCAAGGACAATGGATTCACTGCGAAGGGCTTTGTTCCCTAAGCGGGGAAGAATGGGAATGGTGGAGCACGCAACCCTGCGTGCGATCGAACAGGAGGACAACCCATGAAGAAGACGCTTCTCGCACTCTCGATTGCAACGCTCGTATCAGGAACGGCGGCGGCGCAAGAAATCAAGGTGGGCATCATTTTCGGCTTCACCGGACCGATTGAATCGATGACGCCTGGAATGGCCGACAGTTCCGAACTGGCATTTAAGGAAGTGAACGAGAGCGGTCTTTTCCTCGATGGTCAGACACTCGCTTCCGTGCGCGCCGACACCACCTGCGTCGATGCTTCGATTGCCCAGGCCGCTGCGGAGCGGCTGATTACAATCGAGAACGTCGCGGCCATCGTCGGTTCGGACTGTTCCAGCGCCTCGATCGCGATCGCCAACAACATCGCCGTTCCGAATGGCGTCGTCATGGTGTCGCCCGCCTCTACCTCGCCGGCGCTTACCACCATCAATGACAATGGCTATTTCTTCCGCACGGTGCCGTCCGATGCCCGTCAGGGTGAGGTTTTGGCGCAGATCCTCAAGGATCGGGGCGTAAAGGAAGTGGCGGTGAGCTACGCCAATGACGATTATGGCCGCGGCCTCAGCGATTCCTTCGCCTCCGTGTTCGTGGCCAATGGTGGCAAGGTCACCGTCGCTGCGCCGCATGACGACGGCAAGGGCGATTATTCAGCCGAGGTCGGAACGCTCGCTGCCGCTGGTGGTGAAATGCTTGCTGTCTTCGGTCGCGCGGATCAGGGTGGCTCCGGCATCATTCAGGGCGCGCTGGAAACTGGTGCTTTCGAAACGTTCCTTTTGGGTGACGGCATGTATTCGCGCACCCTTCTTGATGCTTTCGGAGCTGATCTTGACGGTTCGATCGGTTCGGTTCCGTGGTCACAGGGCGAAGGCGCAGACTCGTTCGAGAGCACGGCCAAGGCTGCGAACCTCGATCCCGATGGTGCCTTTCGTCGCGAAAGCTACGATGCCGCGGCGCTGATCGCCCTTGCCATTCAGAAGGCTGGTTCGGCAGACCGGACTGCCATTCGTGATGCGATCCTCGACGTCGCCAATGGTCCCGGCGAGAAAATCCTTGCGGGCGAACTGGCAAAGGGCCTCAAAATACTGAAGGAAGGCGGCGAGATCGACTATGTCGGGGCAACCAATGTCGAACTGGTCGGCGCCGGCGAGGCCTCAGGAACCTATCGCGAATATATTATCGAGAACGCTGACTACACGACGGTCCGTTTTCACTAGCGGCCACGTATAAATCTCACACTGCCCGGTCCCCCAGGGGCCGGGCAGTTTTCCATGCCAGAATGAAAGTTGCCAAGCGAAGGTGCGCATGTCCGCAGCGATTGCCCGAGGCAGGAAACCTGCCGTATCGATGTCGGCGTCGACAGGGGAGAGGCACGCGCCATCCCGGCTGACAGGCCAGGGAGAGACGGGAGCCGCGTCATGATCCGTGTCGATAACCTGCACATGCACTTCGGTGGCCTCAAGGCCGTCGATGGGGCGAGCATCGAAATCGCGAAGGGCACGATAACCGGCCTGATCGGCCCCAACGGGGCCGGCAAATCCACCCTGTTCAATGTTATCGCCGGTCATCACAAGCCGACCTCCGGCAAGGTGTGGCTTGGCGAAAACGACATAACCGGTCTTTCGCCGCACAAGCTTTTTCATATGGGGTTGCTGCGGACCTTCCAGATCGCACACGAATTTTCCACGCTGACAGTGCGCGAGAACCTGATGATGGTTCCTCCCTCTCAGCCCGGCGAACAACTGATCGACGTATGGTTGCGGCCTTCGGCGGTGCGTGCACGGGAAGAGGAGATACGCGCCCGCGCAGACGACGTCATAGACTTCCTGCAGATCGCGCATGTGGCCGATGAACGGGCTGGCAATCTTTCTGGCGGGCAGAAGAAGCTTCTCGAACTCGGCCGTACCATGATGGTCGATGCCGAAGTCGTTTTCCTCGACGAAGTGGGCGCAGGCGTCAATCGCACGCTTCTGAATACCCTGGGCGACGCGATCCTGCGGCTTAACCGCGAGCGAGGCTACACCTTCTGCATGATCGAACACGACATGGATTTTATCGGCAGGCTGTGTGATCCGGTCATCGTCATGGCCGAAGGCAAGGTTCTCACCGTCGGCTCCGTCGATGAAGTTAAAGCCAACGAGCAGGTCATCGAAGCCTATCTCGGGCGCGGCCTGAAAAACCGTCGTGCCGGCAGGACAGCGGGAGGTCGCGCATGAGCCTTCTCGTTGGCGAGGCCATGTTTGGTGGCTATGGCGGCCCCGACATACTGCAAGGGTGCACCATCGCCGTGGACAGGGGCGAGATTGCAGTCATCGTCGGACCGAATGGGGCCGGAAAATCCACCGCCATGAAGGCGATACTCGGCATGCTTTCCTTGCGAAAGGGGCGCGTCATTCTGGATGGCAATGACATTACGGCCCTTTCGCCTCAGGCGCGGATAAGGGCGGGCATGGGCTTTGTGCCGCAAACCTCCAATGTCTTCGTGACCATGACGGTCCAGGAAAACCTGGAAATGGGCGGGTATATACGCACCGACGATTTCATCGACACGATGGAACAGGTCTACGATCTTTTTCCCGTTCTCAAGGAAAAGCGCCGCCAGGCTGCGGGAGAATTGTCAGGCGGGCAGCGCCAGCAGGTTGCGGTGGGCCGAGCCCTGATGACGAGACCGGCAGTGTTGCTTCTGGACGAGCCGACAGCAGGAGTTTCGCCCATCGTCATGGATGAACTGTTCGATCGTATCATCGAGATCGCCGATACCGGGATAGCGATCCTGATGGTCGAGCAGAATGCGCGGCAGGCACTGGCCATTGCCGATCGCGGCTATGTGCTGGTTCAGGGCGGCAACCGCTTCACCGATACCGGAGAGCGCCTTCTGGCCGACCGCGAGGTCCGCGCAACATTCCTGGGTGGTTGAGACGATGGAAAACTATCTCAACGCGATCGTCGTTTTCGCCAATTTCGTGCTCATTCCCGGCATTGCCTATGGCTCGCAACTCGCTCTAGGAGCTCTGGGCGTTACGCTGATATTCGGCATATTGCGGTTTTCAAATTTTGCGCATGGCGATCTGATGGCGTTCGGAACAACGCTCACCATTCTCGCGACGTGGTGGCTGATGAGCATCGGCGTGACGTTCGGTCCGCTGCCTACCGCTCTTCTGGCTCTGCCCATCGGCATTCTGGGCGCGGTCGCCATGTCGCTTCTCGTCGACCGGCTTGTGTTCCGCTTTTACCGCAAGCAGAAATCTGCAGGAATCGTGCTGGTCATGGCCTCGGTAGGGGTCATGTTCGTCCTGAACGGCATCGTTCGCATGCTCATAGGCCCCAACGAGCAACGTTTCGCAGATGGCGAGCGTTTCATCGTCACGGTGCGTGGTTTTCGTGAGTTCACTGGCCTTGCTGAAGGCCTCGTCATCCGTGTCCCTGTCGTCATATCGTTGGTCGTAGCAGGCATTGCCGTTGTCGCGCTGTTCTGGTTCCTGCAGCATTCACGCACCGGAAAGGCAATGCGCGCCTATTCGGACAATGAGGATCTGGCGCTGCTGTCCGGGGTAAGCCCCGAGCGCGTGGTTGCGGTGACATGGATAATCGCCGCATCGCTGGCCACGATAGCCGGGGTTCTCTATGGTCTCGACAAGAGCTTCCGCCCCTTCACCTATTTCCAACTCCTGCTGCCGATCTTTGCATCCGCCATCGTTGGCGGCATCGGGCATCCGGTCGGGGCGGTCGCGGGTGGTTTCATCGTCGCCTTTTCAGAAGTGACCGTGACCTATGCCTACAAGCGCGTGCTGGAATATATCGGCTTTGAGCCGGCCGGTCTCGCTCAGCTCCTTTCGACGGAATATAAGTTCGCCATTTCGTTCATCATTCTCGTGCTCGTGCTGCTTGTAAAGCCGACAGGGCTGTTCAGGGGGCGCGTGCTATGAGCAACGTCCGGCGCATTGTCGTGCTCTATTCTGCGATGGCGGTCCTGCTGCTGCTTGTAGGCATCTTCCAGAGCTGGACCTTCAGCCTGACAATCCTCAATCTGTGCCTGATCTCCGCGATTATGTCGCTGGGTGTGAACATGCAATGGGGATATGCCGGATTGTTCAATGTCGGCATCGTCGGGTTCGCAGCTCTTGGCGGCCTTGCGGCAGTGCTCGTGTCGATGCCTCCGGTCGCTGGCGCATGGGAAGCAGGCGGCATTGGCATCGGGTTGACGCTTCTGGCCGTCATTGCAACGGCACTTCTTATCCTTTTCGTGCGCGCCCGTATCGGTGGACTGGCCGGAACCCTCGCTTCCTTTGCAATAGCGGCGGGTGGTTTCGTGGCGATCCGCATGGTGTTTGATCCTGCCGTCGAAGCCATCGAGAATTTCGACGCCGTACGCTCGGGCTATCTGGGTGGGCTTGGCTTGCCGATCCTCTTTTCGTGGCTGGTCGGGGGTGTTTTTGCTGCGGCCGCAGCATGGCTTGTCGGCAAGATATCGCTCGGCCTGCGTTCCGACTACCTCGCCATTGCCACTCTCGGCATCTCGGAAATCATCATCGCAGTGATAAAGAACGAGGAGTGGCTGACTCGCGGCGTCAAGAATGTTTCGGGTCTGCCGCGTCCGGTGGCTTATGAGATCGACTTGCAGCAGGCGGACTGGTTCCTCGACTTTTCCGCGCGGCTCGGGCTCGATCCCATTTTCTTTTCAGCGGTCTATGTTCGCCTGTCCTATGCGATCCTTTTCACAATCGTGCTGGCAATCCTGATGTGGTTGGCTGAGCGTGCGCTGCGCGCGCCATGGGGACGGATGATGCGGGCGATCCGCGACAGCCGCGATGCTGCCGAAGCCATGGGCAAGGATGTCACCCGCCGCCATTTGCAGGTTTTCGTATTGGGCTCTGCTCTCGTCGGCGTTGCCGGAGCGATGCTGACGACACTTGATGGACAGTTTGCGCCCGGCCAGTACAATCCCTTGCGTTTCACATTCCTGATCTGGGTGATGGTGATCGTTGGCGGCTCAGGCAACAACTGGGGTGCTGTGCTCGGCAGCTTTCTGGTGTGGTTCATCTGGGTTGAGGCTGAGCCCGTCGGCGTCTGGCTGACCGCTGCCGTTACCGCCGGGATGGCGGCGGACAATCCGATAAAGCTGCACCTGACCGATGCGGCAGCCTATCTGCGGCCGCTGTTGATGGGCGTGATGCTTCTGCTCATCATGCGTTTTGCGCCGAACGGCCTAATCCCGGAAGCCAGCAAGCGACGATGATTTCAAGCGACGTTCATTGAACTGAAATTTGGCTTGATCGACATGGGCCCAATCTCAAATGTGATGGTTTGGGAAGTGGCAAGCAGCTTCGACCATGCCTCGCAGGCGGCGTCGATGATGGCGTCATAACTGTCGAAGGTGCGGGTCGAGAGCCAGTTCTGGCGCAGCTGTTGCCAGACCTTCTCGACAGCATTCGACTCCGGCGCCCGCGACTGCCGGAAGATCGGCGCGATGTTCTTCGGCATGCTGAGCCTGGCAATGATGTGCCTGCCGATACCGATCCATGACGAGCACGGTATGCGCGCCCGTTTGTCAAGGATTGGAGAGCGCGGACCAAAGCCCTACTCCCATACCTCCGACCCGATGCTACGTTCTACCCGCCGACAGCTCGCTTTCGATTTCCAGATATAGCCCCTGCCCTTCGGTATGGACGACCTGAGCGACCACGCCATAAACGGCTTCTAGCAGTTCCGGCGTCAGCACCTCGAGTGGAGGACCCGATGCAGCCATCCGGCCTTTGTGCAGCACGACAATTCTGTCGGCATACTTTGCGGCGAGAGGGAGATCATGGAGGGCGGTCAGCACCACCTTTCCCTGCTGCGCCATCCGTCTGGCTACGTTCATCACCCTGATCTGGTGCCCGAGATCGAGGGCGCTGGTCGGCTCGTCGAGAAGCAGGACATCCGGCGAGAAGATCAAAGCCTGCGCAAAGCTCGCCATCTGGCGCTGGCCGCCGGAAAGACGTTCCAGCGGGACGAGCGCGAGATGTTCAATGCCGAGTTCGGCGAGAAGCGCAAGAGCGCGCCCCGCGGCATCGCCCGCCTGCCGCCTGCCCTCGACCATGGCGGCAACATTGATCGTCGCTTCTAGAACCGTCAGATCGGATCGGGTCGGCGTCATCTGCGGCATGAAGCCGATCAACTCCGCGCGCGTCCGTCTCGGCATGGTTTCCAACGCCGTGCCACGAAGGCGAATGGACCCGTTATAGGCGACGATTCCGGCAACCGCCTTCAGCAGGGTGGACTTGCCGGCGGCATTGGGGCCGACGATCGCGGTCATCTGGCCAGCCTCAAAAGCGGGAATGGAAATCCCGTTCAATATCTGCCGCGATCCATAAGCGGCCGTCAGCCCATCGACGACAAGCATGGTCAGCCACGCCCCCTGTTGCGCAGGATCAGCACCATGAACAGCGGCACCCCGACCAGCGCCGTCACCAGACCGATGGGAAGCACGACGCCGCTCAACAACATCCGCGACAGGATGGAGGCCATCGACATGACGGCCGCGCCGCAAAGCGCCGCTGCAGGCAACATATAACGATGTTCGCCGCCGACGAGCAGACGGGCCATATGCGGTCCGACCAGACCGATGAAGCCGACCACCCCGACGATGGCGACCGAGATGCCGGTCAGCAGGCTGACGCGGACAAGCGCGCCGAGGCTGTAGCGATCCATGTCGACGCCGAGGCTGATCGCCCGTTCGCTGCCGAGCCGCAGCGCATTCATCGACGGCACAGCCTGCCATGACCACAAGCCGACAAGGACGACTGTCAGAGCCAGCAGCGCGATGCGAGTCCAGTCGGCTCGATCGAGGCTGCCCATGGTCCAGAACACGAGCTTCTGCAACGCCTGCTCGCTGGCGAAAAACTGCATCAGCGCCACCAGCGCGTTGAAGGCAAAGAGAAGCGCGATGCCGAACAGCACTATGGAGGCGGTGTCATGGCTGTAGAGCCTCGAGAGAAGCCGCAGGAGAAAGGCGCTGAGCAGCGCCATCAGGAAGGCATTGGCGAAGATGAACCATTCGGCGGAGATGAAGGGCAGGCTCGCACCAATGACGATGGCGAGCGCCGCGCCGAAGGTCGCCGCCGATGACAGGCCGAGCGTGAACGGGCTGGCCATCGGGTTGTCGAGAAGGGTCTGCATCTCGGCGCCGGCAAGCGACAGGGCAACGCCGACGAGGATCGCGAGAATCGCCGCCGGCAGGCGGATACCGAAAACGATGGTGTGGACGCCCCGACCGACTTCCTGCCCGACTAACGCGCGCAGCACCTCCATCGGCGAGAGCATGGCAGGGCCTGTGGCCAAGTCGACGACGAAGCAGACGGCCACAGTGACGGCGAGCGTAAAGAGCACGATCCGCCGCCGCGCGAGGATAGCGCGGTATTGCCCCAGCGTTCCCGCACCGGCGGAAACGGAACTTTCAGCCGTCATTCCAACCCGATCCAGTAAGTGCCGCTGAGCGGAACAGCCAGAAAGCGCTCGTTGAGTTCAGCGAGTGTCGCCTGCGGGTCAACATCGCCGAAGAGATCGGGATGGAACCACCTTGCCAGCGCCTCGATCATCAGGATGTGGCTGGGAGAATCGTTGAACAGATGCCAGACGCCATAGGCGCGCTTTTCGGACACGGCGGTCAGGTCGGCAAGGCCGGGCGATGCAACAAGGCTGGCGAGGCTGGCCGCAGCTGCCGAAGCGTCGATACCGGTGCCGAGAACAAGTCCCTTCCGCGCCGCCATATGCGCACCGCCAGTCGCGACGTAGAAATCGGGATCGGTGCTGATAAGGTATTCGAGGCTGACCTTGCCGGCTATGCCCGAGATGACATCCGCCCCGAGATTATGCCCTCCCGCCGCTTCGATGAAATCGTGAAACACCCCCTGCCCCGGCGAATTGCAGCAATCGGCGCCGGATGCATGAACCTGCATGAATATGTCGGGCCTTTTGAGCTCAGGGGTGATGCGGCTGGCGATGCGGTCCATCTTGCGCGTGTAGAACTCGGCAAAGGCCGCAGCCTTTTCCTCCGCTCCCGTCAGTCTGCCGAGTATTTCGAGGCTTGGAAGCGAATTCTGCATCGGCTTGACGAAGAAATCGACGAAGACAACCTTGATGCCCGCATCCTCGAAACGCGAGGTGAGATGATTGACGGCCGAGGCGTCTCCCATCGTGCTGACGATCGAGCCGAAAACCACGAGGTCGGGCTGGAGGCTGATCGCCTTCTCGATCGAAAAGCTCATGTCGCCTGCAGCCCCTACCGACGTTATGCCTTCAATAGCGGGAAACCGCTCCTTCCAGGTCTCATAGGTCGCAGGATCGAGGCGCAGATCGTCCTTCCAACCGGCAATCAGGGAAACCGGATCGGGGTGGATGAGGCCGAGCGCCAGCAGATGCCGCCCCTGACCGAGCACGATGCGCGAGGCCGGCTTCTCCAGCGTCACCTGACGACCGAGAACATCGGTGACCGTAATCGGCTCGGCGCGCGCGCCGGCAAGGCCGAGCGTGATGGCGAAGATGACGATCAGCGTCTCAAGAATGCGTTTCATTCCTCTGTCCTCTGAATTGCCCTGCGCAATGCAACCGGCATCGCCTTGTGGATAGCCACCGGCGGAACCGAACCATGATGCTCGTCCTCGATCTCGCGGCAGACGAGGTCAAGATCAGGAAGCGCCAGCGCCGCCAAACTGTCGTGCAAGGCGCGAAGGTTGCCGACCATGTTGTTGCGCCTGATCCAGTCCGCATAGGCCGGCCATATATCGGACAGCGCCTTCGGCGTGTCCTGTTCGAGCGCACCGACGCTGAGAACGAGCGTGCGGCGTTCTCCCACGGCGGCAAGACGGTCACGATATCCGTCGAGAAACGCCAGGATGCGCTTTTCCCCGAACCAGATCGACGGGCTTGAAACGAGAAAATTTCGGAACGAACCCGGCCGGGTCAGCGCCGCATAGAGCGTGCACAGCCCGCCGAAGGAATGGCCGAACAGCGACTGCCGATCACGATCGATCGGCATGGCGGCTTCGATCCGCGGCTTTACGACCGTATCGAGCAGCGACAGGAAGGCGTCGGCCCCACCGACTTCCTGCCATGGCTGGCCGTCCGGGCGTGGACCGAGCAGGGCGCGGTCCACGGCAGGCGTATAGTCGAAAGTGCGCTGGTCGAGATCGAGATCGTCCTCGACCGGATAGCCGATACCGACGACGACAGCCGGATCGAGGCCTGTCAGGGCTGGACGGACCCCATGCGCCTTTGTCGAGGCGATCAGGCTGAGGAAGTGAGCGTTGCCATCAAGCGCATAGACAACCGGGAACCCGCCCGAAGAAGCGGGTGTCGCCGGCCGGTAGACAAAGATACGGAACTGACGGCCATCGCACTCGATGTCGAAGCGATGTGTGCCGCGTATGCTGACCTCATCCATTGGCGACCTTGCGCGTGCGCTCCTCGTGCCAGACGGCGTGATAATCGGCATCCCGGTCATTGTCGTGGGCGCTGTGATAGGCATCCTCGGACATGCCACGCTTCCAGTAGCCGACAGCCAGTATCATGCGCCGGTCCAGCCCGATCTCGTCCCGACCGAATGCCCTGATCTGTCGCACCGCGTCGGATTCGCCGCCGACCCAAAGAAAAGTATCCGGATGCGCATGCCAGTCTATCCTGTCGCGCACCGCCTGCGGCAGCACGCTGCCGCCGGCCACCACACGCAGCCACTCGACATTGATGCCATGCGGATGATCGAGCGCGATATGATCATCCTCGTCAGGGGTCTCGATCAGGACCGTGCCGTGCGCCGTGGCCGGCAGATTCTCGAGAATATTGGCAATCGCGGCCAAGGAAGACAGGTCGCCGGCAAGAACGTAATTCGCAGCCGGGCGAACGTCGCGCCCGCCCGGTCCCCCGAGGATCAGCCGCGCACCGGGTTCGGCGGTGGTGGCCCAGCGCGACGCCGGCCCTTCATGATCGTGCAGAACGAAGTCGACGTCGAGAAGGCAGGCGTCGCGATCCAACCGGCGAACACTGTAAGTGCGGATCGCCGGTCGCATTGCCGGCTCGGTCCAGACGGGCCGGCCGCGCGAATCCAGCTCCGGCAGCGTCAAATCATTGGCGCCTCGGGGCGGGATGAAGAGCTTGATATTCGGTCCCGCGGGCATCGACGCGACGATAGGACTATAGAGGCTTACTCGCTGGATTCGCGGGGCAATGCGCCGCGTCGCAGCCACTTCCACCTGCCACAGATTGTGTGGCAGGTCACCCTTTCCCGCGAGCGGCGGTCGTCCCGCCGGCACAACGCCTTCCAAACTTACCATTTGTAGCTCAGCGTGGCCTTCACTTCGCGGCCGGTGCCGTAGTAGCAGCTGCCCATCGCAGTCAGCGAATTGCTGCACGATGCGACATATTCCTTGTCGAACAGGTTAGATGCCGAGACATTCAGCTTCAGCCCTTCAAGCGAGGCATTCCTGCGGCCGAAATCGTAGGAGATCGAGGCGTCGACCAGCGTATAGTCCGGCACGTCCAGACGTCCACCGAGATAGAGCGCCTCGGTATCACCGATGTAGCGAAGGCCCGCGCCGATACCCAGTCCCGCAAGCGCCGAGTTCTCGTTGAACTGGTAGTGCGCCCAGAGGGCGGCCTGATGGGTCGGCACGCCGGAGGGCGTCGAACCTACGAGAATCGCCATCGTGTCCTCGACGACACGGGCGCGGACATAGGCATAGGAAGCGACCAGATCGAGGCCGGGCACCACTTCCGCCTTCGCCTCCAGCTCGATGCCACGCGAGCGCACCTTGCCGAGCTGGCTCTGACAGGTGGCGGCGCTGCATCCATTGGCCGGCGTTCCTGGAATGCCGGTCGTGGTCAGAACGTTCTCCTGCTCGATATCGAAATAGGAAGCCGTAAACATGCCGTTGAAGGCGGCGGGCTGATAGCGGACGCCGACTTCGAACTGTCGGGCGGTTGTCGGTTCGAAGGCGACACCGCCGATGCCGGTTCCCGGTGTAACCTCGAACGACGTGGCGTAGCTCGCATAGGGCGCGATGCCATTGTCGAAGACATAGGCGACGCCGGCATTCCACGAGATATCGTCCACCTTCTTGTCGACCGAGCCGATCGCAAGCGGCGTCTTCGCACCGGTGACGGGATTGTAGCCAAAGGCACCGACATCATAGGAAACGGCGTCGTAGCGAAGACCGGCAGTGGCCGAGAGGCGGCCCGCATCGATCTGGTCCTGAAGATAAATGCCGGTCTGGGTCCGCTTCAGCGAGGTGTAGCCCGAAAGAGGCGGAACGGGCGGCGGCGTATAGATCGGGTTGAGATAGTCGATCGGCGACATGGTCGCCGACTGGCCGAGATAGCGGTCGGCATCGAGATACTGGAAATCCAGACCGCCGAGCAGCGTATGGCGAACCGTGCCAGTCTCGAACTCGTAGCGAAGCTGGTTGTCGATCGTAATCTGGCTGGCGTCGTCAAGCGCCTGCGAAGGACGCCGCAGAATATTCGAACCGGCAAGCCCGACGACCGCAAGTCCCTGGAAGTCCGACTTCGTATCCATGAAACGGAGCTTCTGGGTGAACTTCAACTCATCGGTGAAGTCATGCTCCAGCTCGTAGCCGGCCCAGAACTGTTCGCGATCGAACTTCGAATAGCCATTGCCCTCGACGTTGAAATTATAGGGAATCTTGGGCAGCACCCCGTTGGGAATGACCGTCCCCAGCGCAGGCAAGTAGAGCGGATACACACTGGAAGGATCGCGCAGATATCCGGCATAGACGGTGAGCGAGGTATCGGGCGTCGCATCCCATGTCAGCGACGGCGCAATGAACCAACGCTCCGTATCGGCGAAATCGATGTTGCTTTCCTGATAGCGGCCCAGACCGACAAGGCGATATTTGACGTTCTCGGAACCGGCGACCGGCCCGGTGAAATCGAATGCCGCCTCGATACGGCCGGGGGCACCAACCGTGAACTGGACTTCGCGCTGGGCATGATCCAGCGGCTTTTTGGTCGTCTGGTTGACGAGGCCACCGGGCATGATCTGCCCATAGAGCACCGATGCCGGCCCCTTTAGCACGTCCACTCGCTCGATGTTCCAGGCATCCATCGCCGGGGCGTTATAGCTCAAGCCGCGCTGCATCTTCATGCCGTCGGCAAAGTCGAACCAGTTCTGCAACCCGCCGAAGCCGCGAATATAGCCGATGTCGTAACGTGTCGTCGGGCGACCTTCGGCAACGACGCCCGGCGTATAGCGGAGCGCCTCGGAAATCGTGGTGGCGCCGCGCTGCTCCATTTCCTCGCGCGCCACCGCATTGACCGATTGCGACGTCCTGACAATCTCCCGATCCGTCTTGCCGGCTGTCGAGCTCTTCTTGGCGACGACGCCCTCGGTGCCATTGCCGCCGCCCTCGCCATCGACGACGATGGTTTCGAGTTCGGTGACATCGTTCTGCTGCGCCAGCACGGGAACGGTAAGAATCGCCATAGCGGTACCGAGAAGAAGGAGCGAAGCCAGAGGCTTGAGCATTCCCTGCGCTGTCACGGCCTTATCGCTGTTGTTGCCTGAACGCCTGTCGCCATGCATATTCGATCACCCACCTGTGCAAACTCGTATTCGTGCAGGCGGCAGGTTTCTATTTCCTGACTTTGATATTCAAGTTAAAAGACGTTTGCGCCGCAACCAATGCCTTTGCACAAGCTTCAGCGGTGACAGGAAGCCAGAACGGCAGGCCAGAAGTGACACAGCACGACCTCAACCTGGCCATTCTCGCGCGCGAGCTGGTGACACGGAACACCGAGACGCCGGTTTTTTCACCACGCATCGGCGAGGACACGGTCTTGCTGCGCGGCGTGCTCAATTCGGTGCGGCTGCGACCCGGCCTCATCATGCACGCAAGCGACGTGACAGAACTGCGCGATGTCGACGTTCGCACCGAAGTGCAGAGCGGCGTGTCGTTCCTTTATTTCAGCTATGGCAAGGTGGATGTCCGCTTCGGCGAGACGGATTTTCACATGGGCACCGGCGGCACCGGCGGCACCGGCGACGATGCGAATGCGCCGCCGCGCGGCGAGCCACGCGCGTTTATCGTCAACCGGGCTGAACCCGACGTGTTCTCGCGCAAGATCAGGACAGGTACGCGTATCCGCAAGCTGCTCATCACAGTCACCCCCGAATGGCTGGATGCGGGAGGACTATCTTCAGTCAGCGGGTCGAGCTCGCTGCACTGGCTTCTGAACGAGCATCTTTCGTCCTTCGCCTTTATCCCATCTCCAAGGCTTCAGTCTCTCGTCGAGCACATCATCGATCCGCCGGCGATGCCCGAAGCCGTGAGAAATCTCTATCTGGAAAGCCGGGCAATCGAAGTCGTTGCCGAGATGATCGCCAGCGCCGTTCCCGATAACGACGACCAGACCGGATTGGGGCGTATCGAGCGGCTCAATCTCGATGCCGCGCTGGAGTACATTGATGCCAATCCCGAGCAGGTGCTCTCGATAGAAGAGATCGCCAGGCATGTTGGCCTCAGCGCCAGTTCGCTCCAGCGCCTGTTCAAGAAAGGTAGAGGCTGCAGCGTTTTCGACCATGTGCGCCAGCGCAGGATGGAAAAGGCGTTGAAAGCGCTGCAAACATCCTCGATCCCGATTGCGCAGGCAGCCCACATCGCCGGATACAGCAGCCCCGCCAATTTCGCGACGGCGTTCCGCAAGATGTTCGGTGTCGTCCCCTCGCAGGTGCGGGACAGATATTCATTGCCTGGTGTGTGAGTGTAACCGCAACGGACATAAGGCAATCTCGCTTACGGTCGGTGCAATCCTATCGAACCTGCAGGCAATTATCTTCATCACCATCCTGACGCAGAGCACCGCACAAGCTGGCGCAGCCGACGCGATATTGGCGCGGTGTAGCTAGACACCCGGCACAGCAAACCAGCGAATACGCGCCTTTCCACCTTAATTGGTAAGGGAGAGGTCGAGAGTTCAATCCTCCCGCAGCACCATTAATCCGTGAAATGGACCAGCCTGTTCTCCCTCTCCGCCGAGCGTTTCCATGTCGGAAAAGCGCAGCCGGCGTTGCTGCGGGGCAACGGCGGCATCGCATCGCCACAAAGCCGGCCGGCCGCGTTTGACTTCGACGGCGCATCGTCGCAAGAACGGATATGCCGTTCCGGCAGGTTCGCGATGGTGCGAACGGCTCCGGGAACGCACGAGCAGTCGGGTCTGACGGTGGGCATCTATCTGCCGATCGCTGAAATGTCGGTCAACATCGCAGTTGTTCTGGCGATGGGGGCTGCGGTCGGCTTCCTTTCGGGCCTGTTCGGTGTCGGCGGCGGCTTCCTGATCACGCCGCTGCTGATCTTCTACAACATCCCTCCGGCGATCGCCGTCGCCACCGGCGCCAATCAGGTGGTGGCCTCGTCGACCTCCGGCGCGCTCGCCCACTTCAAGAAAGGCACCATCGACTTCAAGCTCGGCACGGTGCTGCTGGTGGGCGGCGTGTTCGGCTCGTCGGTCGGCGTCTGGGTGTTCAGCCTGTTGCGAAGCATCGGCCAGCTCGACCTGTTCGTATCGCTGCTCTACGTCGCGCTTCTGGGAACCGTGGGCGGGCTGATGCTGGTCGAAAGCCTGCGCGCGATGCGCCGCGCCGCCAGCGGCGAGGCGCCGACGCTGCGCCGGCCCGGCCAGCACAACTGGGTGCACCGCCTGCCGCTCAAGATGCGCTTCCGCACCTCCAAGCTGTTCGTCAGCGTCATCCCCGTGCTCGGGCTCGGCGTCGTGATCGGCTTCCTGGCATCGATCATGGGTGTCGGCGGCGGCTTCATCATGGTTCCGGCGCTGATCTATCTGCTCAAGGTGCCGACCAATGTCGTCGTCGGCACCTCGCTCTACCAGATCGTCTTCACCGGCGCCTATACGACCATCGTCCACTCGACGACCAACCAGACGGTCGACATCGTGCTCGCCTTCCTGCTGATGGTAGGCGGCGTGGCCGGCGCGCAATATGGCGCCAAGGCCGGCCAGAAGCTGCGGGGCGAACAGTTGCGGGCACTGCTGGCATTGCTGGTGCTTGCCGTCGCCGCCCGGCTCGGCTTCGACCTGTTCGTGCCGCCGGCCTCGATCTATTCGCTGACCTCCCTGTCGGGGATCTGAGCGATGCTTATACGCTACCTGGCCTTGCTGTCGCTCCTGCCGGCGCTTCTGCTGGTCGCGCCGGCAGCGGCGCAAGCCCCCGAGAACCCAAATCCCGAAACGATCCAGATCGGGCTTTCGACCGACCGCGTCTTCATCACCTCGGATTTCTCCGGCGCCGACCTGACGATCTTCGGCGCGCTCGACTTCGCCGACCCGCTCTTCGCCCGCCAGGGCCGCTATGACGTCATCGTGGTGCTGGAAGGACCGGCGCGTCCGGTGGTGGTGCGGCGCAAGAGCCGGGTTCTCGGCATGTGGATCAACACCTGGTCGGAAACATTCGTCAACGTGCCGATGTCCTATTCGGTGGCGACGACACGGGTGTGGCAGGACATCACCGGCCCCGACAGCTACCGGCAGATGGCGCTCGGTCCCGACTACATCGCCCTCATTCCCGAGGACCGAGGCGACGACCCGGTAACCATTGCCGAGTTCACCGCCGCGCTGCGCGAGCGCAAGAAGGCGGCGGGCCTCTACAGCGAACGCATCGGCGGTGTGCAGTTCCTGTCGCAGAGCCTGTTCCGCGCGACCCTGCATCTCGCGCCCAACGTGCCGGTGGGCACGCACAGGGCGCGCGCCTTCCTGTTCAAGAACGGTGTCTTCATCAAGGAGAGCTCGGCCCAGCTCGCCATTCTCAAGGCGGGCTTCGAGCAGCAGGTTCACCGCATCGCCCAGCAACACGGCTTTTTCTACGGGCTCGCCGCCGTGGCGCTCGCCATCCTGACGGGCTGGCTCGGCCGCCTCATCTTCCGCCGCGATTGAGCGCAAGGCCGGAACAGACGATACCCACCCGACATGCGGCTGCGCGATCTGGAGCAACGGGCATTCTGACGAATGCAGTTCCGTCGCTCTCGCTTGGTTTCTTGATCCGCATATATGCGACGTCAGACGTAACCGTCTGACTGCAAAATGCTCTACTGCGCGGGCCGGACGCGGATGGCGTGAATGTCGACCGCCCTGCCCCTGCCCTCGACATCGGGATTGATGGCGATGACGCCGCCGGCATCGGGCCGCTGCGACGGCAGGTCGATTTCGAACAGATATTCCTCGCGGGAGGCACCGGCGACGTAGCGCTTTCGACCGCAATCGCCGAGCACGCCAAACTCACAGTCGACCGAGATCTGGGTCTCCTCCCCCTCGCGCGCCTGCGCGACGATGGTGAAGACCGCGCGTCGGCCGGCGATGTCCTCGAGCACGCCCTGCCCAACGTCGAACAGCACCGGCGACCCGGATGCGCCGCTGCGGATGCGGATGAAGCGCGTGCCCTCCTCCTCCATCACCTCGGCCTGCGTATCGCCCGGCGCCGTCACCGTGGTCGGGTCGGCGGCGGTGAAGATGTCGATCCAGCCTTCGGAGGTGTCGGCACTGCCGGGGATGCGCGGGCCGCCATTTTCACCCGTCTGCGGCGGCGTCAGCAGCCTCTCGCCCTGGCCGGAAACGACGAGCCACCATGCCGCTGCCCCGGCAAGGGCAACCAGCAGCAGGAAAGCAAGCGGACCGGCGAACCGGAAGCGCCGCCGCGGCCGGTCGCGGCGCCCCTCCCGCAATGATGGTTTTGCTCGGGTAGCCTGGGGGGCAGCCTGGGGGGCAGCCTGCCGGACGGCCGGCTTGCCCGTCCCAAGCGACACCGGCCGTCTTTCGCCATCGAGCGTCGGCGCGACGTCGGATGCGGACACTTGATCACGGTCCGGCAGCGACCGGCCGGCAGCCTCAGGCACCACATCCGGCGCAGGCACCGGCTGTTGCGGCCGCGGAGCGGGCTGCGACGGCCGTTGAGTAGCGGCGGAGGCGGGGGCCGGCCTGGCGGGAACGAATTCAGTCTCGATCACGGTGATGGCGGCAAGAAGCGTCTCGCGACGGCGCTGGGCGATGGCCTCGGTCACGTTCGGATTGGCCTTCAGCGACCGGTCGAGCGCACCGAAGGCGGAGCGATAGACCTTTTCCCGGAAGGCCCGCTCGGAAGGGTCCCCCTTGGCAAAGGCGCTTCTTATCGCTTTTTCAATCGAATCCATCACACCGCCGCACCGAGACGTCTCCTCATCCCGCATCGTTAACCGCAGCCGGCCCCGCAATCAATCGTTCGAACGATTGCTCCGGTCGGCGCGTCACGTCCTGTCCTCGTCGCAACCAGTTGTCTGGTGGCGACGATCTGCTAGAAAGTGACGTTTTCGTAAACGTCAAAGGTGAGGAGTGACGATGGCGCTGCCGGACATCCTGAAAGACAGACTTCGCATCCCGGTGGTCGGTTCGCCACTGTTCATCATTTCGCACCCGCCGCTGGTTCTGGCCCAGTGCAAGGCGGGAATCGTCGGCTCATTCCCGGCGCTGAACGCGCGGCCGGTGTCCCAGCTTGACGAATGGCTGGCCGAGATCACCGAGACACTGGCCGCCCATGACGCGGTAAATCCGGCGCACAGGTCGGCGCCTTTCGCCGTCAACCAGATCGTCCACAAGTCGAACGACCGGCTGGAGGAAGACCTTGCGCTGTGCGTCAAGTACAAGGTGCCGATCGTGATCACGTCGCTGGGCGCGGTTCCGGAAGTGAATGAGGCCGTCCATTCCTATGGCGGCATCGTGTTGCACGACATCATCCACGACCGCCACGCCCGCAAGGCTATCGAAAAGGGCGCCGACGGCCTGATCGCGGTGGCGGCGGGTGCGGGCGGCCATGCCGGCACGCTCTCCCCGTTCGCGCTGATCCAGGAAATCCGCCAGTGGTTCGACGGGCCGCTGCTGTTGTCCGGCGCCATCGCCAATGGCGGTGCGGTCCTTGCGGCCCAGGCGATGGGCGCCGATCTCGCCTATATCGGTTCGCCGTTCATCGCCACCCGCGAGGCGCGCGCCGTCGATGCCTACAAGCAGATGATCGTCGATTCCAGGGCCGCCGACATCGTCTATTCGAACCTGTTCACGGGCGTCCACGGCAACTACCTCAAGGGTTCGGTCCGCGCCGCCGGCATGGACCCCGACCAGCTGCCGGAATCCGATCCGTCGAAAATGGATTTCGGCGGCGGCAGCAAGGCGTGGAAGGATATCTGGGGCTGCGGTCAGGGCATCGGAGCGGTGAAGGAGGTCGTCGGCGCCGCCGATCTGGTCGAACGCCTCGCCGACGAATATGCCGCGGCCAGAAAGCGCCTCGCCCTATAGGCCGCGATCCGCGGCATCTTTCGAACGCCACATATGAGGCCCGCATTTCGCATGCGGGCCTTTTCTTTGACCTAAAGCATGTCGCCCGAAAGTGGGAACCGGTTTCGGGACAACGACATGCGTAAAAACACGAGATTAAAGCGTGCGGAGCGAATCTGAAAGATCGCGACACGCTTTAACCATGGACAGAGCCGTTGCCTTCGAAACTATCCGATCTTCAGCGCATCCTCGATGCGGCGGGCAAGATCGGCCAGCGCCTCGATATCGTCATGCCCGATCCTGTGTTCGATCTCGGCATAGACGTCCTCCAGCTCCGGTGCGATCCGCGCGATCAGATCGATGCCGGTCGGCGTGATGGCGACGAGAGCGGCACGCATGTCGCCCGCATCCTCGCCACGGGTGATGAGACCGCGGGCGCGCAGCGAGGCAATGATCCGCGACAGGCTGGAAACGTGAATCCTCGTGGCGGCGGAAACGTCACTCGGGCGGGCGGCTTTTCTGTCGGCCAGAAAGCGCAGGACCCGCCATTGCTGCTCGGAAAGATCGTGCAGACCGAGGACCGGGCGGAAGAGGGCCATCACCGCCTCGCGGGCACGCAGGATGGTGGCGGGAAGGGAGCGGCTCAAGGCCCGCAACCGCTGCTGCCGCTCCACGTCCGGCGGTGCGTGCCCCGCCTGGTCGGTCGTCATCCGGATCCCCCTCGATGCCGTTTCGATTCCGCCGCTTTCCTTACGCATGCAGGCCGCCCACTGCCGCGACGGCCATTCTTCCCGACAGCAAAGACACGGCAGAGATGAAGTCGAGCCGACGGGCGGCGCTCACCTCGCCACAATAAAATGCGGCCGCCGCCCTCCCAGACGGCGGCCGCGGCCTCCCCCCTCGCTCAGCCGGAATGCGGGAAGGCGTGTCTCATGCCTTGCGGTTCTGCCGGTTCGAGATCAGGTCCTCGACCACGCCGGGATCGGCCAGCGTCGAGGTGTCGCCGAGCGCGCCGAAATCATCCTCGGCGATCTTGCGCAGGATACGGCGCATGATCTTGCCCGAGCGCGTCTTGGGCAGGCCCGGCGCGAACTGGATCTTGTCCGGCGAGGCGATCGGCCCGATCTCCTTGCGCACATGCGCAACCAGTTCCTTGCGCAGTTCGTCGGTGCCCTCCTCGCCGGCCATCAGGGTGACATAGCAATAGATGCCCTGCCCCTTGAGGTCGTGCGGATAGCCGACGACGGCGGCTTCCGAGACCTTGTCATGGGCGACGAGTGCCGATTCCACTTCGGCCGTGCCCATGCGGTGGCCGGAGACGTTGATGACGTCGTCGACGCGGCCGGTGATCCAGTAATAGCCGTCCTCGTCGCGGCGGCAGCCGTCGCCGGTGAAGTACTTGCCCGGATAGGTCGAGAAGTAGGTCTGGATGAAGCGCTCGTGATCACCGTAAAGCGTGCGCATCATGCCCGGCCATGGTTCGGCGATGCAGAGATTGCCAGAGCCTGCGCCCTCGATCAGGCCGCCTTCATTGTCGACGATCTGCGGCACGACGCCGAAGAATGGCAGCGTGGCCGAACCCGGCTTCAGATCCCAGACGCCGGCAAGCGGCGCGATCAGGATCCCGCCATTTTCCGTCTGCCACCACGTGTCGACGATCGGGCAGCGGGCATCGCCGACGGCGTTGAAATACCACTCCCAGGCTTCCGGGTTGATCGGCTCGCCGACCGATCCCAAAATGCGCAGCGACGAGCGCGACGTCTTTTTCACCCATTCGTCGCCAGCGCCCATCAGGGCGCGGATGGCTGTCGGGGCAGTGTAGAAAATCGACACCCTGTGCTTGTCGATCACCTCCCAGAAGCGGGAGGGCGAGGGATAGTTCGGCACGCCCTCGAACATCAGCGTCGTCGCGCCATTGGCGAGCGGGCCGTAGAGAATGTAGCTGTGGCCGGTGACCCAGCCGACATCGGCCGTGCACCAGTAGACCTCGCCCTCGCGGTAGTCGAACACATGTTGATGCGACAGCGACGTGTGGACGAGATAGCCGCCCGTGGTGTGCAGGACGCCCTTCGGCTTGCCGGTCGAGCCGGAGGTGTAAAGGATGAACAGCGGATCCTCCGCGTTCATCGGCTCGGCCGGGCAATCGGCGGAAACGGATGCCGCCTCCTCCTCCAGCCAGAAATCGCGCCCCGGCGCCCAGCCGATCTTGCCGCCGGTGCGCTTCACCACCAGCACCTTGTTCACCATCACATGATGGCGCGCGGCGATGTCGATCGCCTTGTCTGTGTTCTCCTTCAGCGGCACCGGCTTGCCGCCGCGCAGGCCCTCGTCGGCGGTAATGACGAAGGTCGATTCGGCGTCGACGATGCGGCCGGCGAGCGAATCCGGCGAGAAGCCGCCGAACACCACCGAATGGACCGCGCCGATGCGGGTGCAGGCCAGCATCGCATAGGCGGCTTCGGGGATCATAGGCATGTAGACGGTGACGCGATCGCCCTTGCGCACGCCGTGCTTCTTCAGCACGTTGGCGAAGCGGCCGACATGTTCGTGCAACTCGCGATAGGTGATGCGCCTGTCGTCGGCGGGGTCGTCGCCTTCCCAGATGATCGCGACCTGATCGCCGCGCGTGTCGAGATGACGGTCGATGCAGTTATGCGAGACGTTCAGTTCGCCGTCCTCGAACCATTTGATCGAAACGTCGCCGTCGAAGGAGGCGTTCTTGACCTTGGTATAAGGCTTGAACCAGTCAAGCCGGCGTCCCTGCTCACCCCAGAACCCGTCCGGGTCGGAAACGCTGCGCGCATACCAGGCGCGATAGGTTTCGAGATCGATCTGAGAATCCGAACGCCAGCTCTCCTGGACACGATGAACACGACTGTCTGACATATTTCCTCCTCCGCAGCGCGCCCGCAGGTGTGCGCGGTCATATTGCGAGGTATTCATTCCTCAGTTGCGGGTTTTCGAGCAGTTCCTTCGCCGTGCCGGTGAACACGATCTGCCCCGTATCCATGATGACCGCCCGGTCCGAAAGACGCAATGCCGCAACGGCATTCTGTTCGACGATAATCGTCGTTATGCCGCGCTCCTTGATGCCGTAGACGATGCGCTCGATCTCCTGCACGATGACGGGAGCAAGCCCCTCATAGGGCTCGTCGAGAAGCAGCAGCTTGATGTTGCGGGCAAGCGCACGCGCGACCGCCAGCATTTGCTGCTCGCCGCCTGAAAGGGTCGTGCCTTCCTGCTTGCGCCGCTCGGCCAGCCGCGGGAAATGCTCGTAGATCTCGTCGAGTTCCATGCCGTGCCCGGGAGCAACGCGGGCGAGGACAAGGTTTTCCTCGACCGTCATGCCCTGGATGATGCGCCGGTCTTCCGGCACCAGCTGGATGCCTGCGCGCGACGCCTGCCACGATTTCTGGGTGTGAAGAGGTTCGCCTTCCAGCCAGATTTCCCCGCCCCGCAGTTCGGGATTGTCCATTCGCGCAATGGTTCGCAGCGCCGAGGTCTTGCCGGCCCCGTTCCGGCCGAGCAAAGCGAGGATCTCTCCCTTGCGGATATCGAGGCTGATGCCCTGAACGATATAGCTCTCGCCATAATAGGCGTGAATGTCGCGGACCGTGAAGAACTCCTTCGAAGGATCCGCCGCAAGCGCCACCGTAGCGGCCTGACGTCTTTCCATCACCACACTCATTCGACGCTCCCACCGAGATAGGCTTCCTGCACGCGCGGATCTTCCTTGATTTGCTGCGGAAGGCCGCTCGCGATGATGCGCCCCTGCGCCAGAACCGAGATCTTGTCGGCCAGCGAGAAGACGACGTGCATGTCGTGCTCGATGATGACCTTGGTCATGCCGCTGGATTTGATGCGCCGCAGCAGTTCGATCGTGGTGTTGGTGTCGTGGCGGCTCATGCCGGCGGTCGGCTCGTCGAGCAGCAACAGGCGCGGCTTCTGGATCAGGCACATGGCCAGTTCCATTCGCCGCTTGTCGCCGCGCGACAGCGAACCGGCATGATCATCCTTGCGGTCGATCAGGCCGATATCCTTGAGCAGGCTCTCGGCCTCATCGCGGATTTCATGCTCATTGTCGACCGAGCGCAGGATGTTGATCTTGAATGCGCCGTCGCGGCGGGCAAAGGCCGGGGCCATCACGTTCTGGAGCACCGACAGGTCGGCAAAGATTTCCGGCGTCTGAAACACGCGCGAGATGCCGAGCTGGTTGATTTCGTGCGGCGCCTTGCCGGTCAGAACGGTGCCATCGAAAATGACGGCGCCGCTTGTCGGGGGGATGCGACCGATGATGACGTTGAGAAGGGTCGATTTTCCCGCCCCGTTCGGGCCGATGATGGCGTGGGTCTTGCCCTCCTCGACCTGGAGATCGACATCGGAGAGTGCCCTTAGGCCGCCGAAATTCTTCTGAACGTCGGCCGCGTGAAGGACGATGTTTGGCTCTGTCTGTATCATTGCGGTCGCGTCCTATTCAGCCGGCTGCACGGATGTCGATTTTTCCGGCCTCGGCCGTTTGCGCCTGAAGCGGGCAACCAGCTTCTGGAAGCCCTCGACAAGGCCGCCCGGCAGGAAGACGACGATGAGCACGAACAGCAGGCCGAGCGTCAGGTGCCAGCCTTCGCCAACGAACTTCGACAGCACCGTGACCACGAAGGACTGGACGCCGTCGGGCAGGAACGAGAAGAAGTTGTTGAGCATGTTCATGTTGATAGCCGAGAAGATGTTCTCGAAGTACTTGATCAGCCATGCGCCCACGACCGGCCCGAACAGGGTTCCGACACCGCCGAGGATGGTCATCAGCACCACATTGCCGGATTCCGTCCACTTCATGCGCTCGGCGCCGGCAAGCGGGTCGGTGATCGACAAAAGCGCGCCGGCGAGACCCGCGAACATGCCGGAGATGACGAAGGCCGCCAGCGTGTAGGGCTTGGTGTTGAAGCCGGTGTAGTTCATCCGCGTCTGGTTCGACTTGATGCCGCGCAGAGCCATGCCGAACGGCGAGGCGAAGATTTTCTGCGAGACGAAGAACGACAGGATCAGCACCACCGCGCACAGATAGAAGCCACCATAGCCGCCGAGATAATTGCCGAGCAGGCTCGGCTGCGGCAGGCCGGCGAGATTCATCTGCGCCCCGAACAGCTGGTCGACGTAACGCGGGTCGCCACGCGCCAGCAGCAGGCCGGTTTCGCCGTTGGTGATGGGCGTCAGCACCGAATAGGCAAGGCTGTAGCTCATCTGCGCGAAAGCCAGCGTCAGGATCGAGAAATAGATGCCGGTGCGGCGCAGGCTGAAATAGCCGATGACGAGCGCGAACAGGCCGGCGACGATGACGGCGAAAACCATCGCCGGCAGGATGTCCATCGTCAGCAGCTTGAACGACCAGACCGTGGTGTAGGAGCCGACGCCGAGGAAGGCGGCGTGGCCGAAGGAGAGGTAGCCGGTCAGGCCGAACAGGATGTTGAAGCCGATGGCGAAGATCGCGTAGATGGCGAATTTCTGCATCAGGCCGGGATAGGCGGCGCCGAACGGCGCCAGCCAGATCGGCATCGTCAGCACCACGGCGGCGAAGACGACCAGCGCGAGAAGGTCCTTGCGGGAGAGTGAGAACATGGCGGATCAGCTCTCCATGACACCGCGCCGTCCCATCAGGCCGCGCGGACGCACGAGCAGGATGATGACTGCGACGAGATAGATGATGACCTGGTCGATGCCGGGGATGAGGGTCTTAACCCCCGTCATCGATGCAAAGGATTGCAGGATGCCGAGCAGGAAGCCGGCGACGACCGCTCCGGGCAGAGAACCCATGCCGCCGACGACCACGACGACGAAGCTGAGCACGAGAAAATCCATGCCGAGATGGTAGTTGGGCGGCAATAGCGGCGTGTACATGACGCCGGCGACGCCGGCGACCACGGCGGCGAGGCCGAAGACGATGGTGAAGCGGCGGTCGATGTCGATGCCGAGCAGGCCGACGGTCTCGCGATCGGCCATGCCGGCACGCACGACCATGCCGAATGTGGTGAACTGGAGGAAGGCGAAGACGCCACCGATGACCAGCAGGGAGAAGGCGAGATAGATCAGCCGCCACCACGGATAGGTCAGCACATGCGGATCCATGCCGAACATCACGCCGATATCGGCCGCGCCGCGCAGGTCGGTGGGGATCGGCTGCGGCACGGGATTGGCGCCGAAGAAGCTCTTGACGATTTCCTGAAGCACGATCGCCAGACCGAACGTCACCAGAATCTGCTCGGCATGGGTGCGCTTGTAGAAATGCTTGATCAGGCCGCGTTCCATGGCGATGCCGATCGCGGCCATCGCCGGAATGGCGAGCAGGATGGAGATCGGCACCGAATAATCGACGAGAACGGCGCCGAAATCGCCGAACCAGTTCTGGACCAGCGGCGTGCGGACTTCCAGCGGCGCTCCCCAGGGGGAAAGCTTTTCGGGATCGACCGTCACCGTCTCGATGGTGATCAGGTAGCGGAAGGTCACGGCGCAGAAACAGCCAAGCATGAACAGCGCGCCATGCGCGAAGTTCACCACGCCGAGCGTGCCGAAAACCAGTGTCAGGCCAAGAGCGATCAGCGCATAGGCGCCGCCCTTATCCAGCCCGTTGAGTAACTGGGCCAAGAACGCGTTCATCTAAAATCCCTCTGATGCGGGGCAAGCGCCGCCATGCGAGACAGGCCGGGAAACCCGGCAGCCATTGCCGGCCGCCGGGTTGTCGCCATGTCAGATCAGCACTTGTTGGGCTCGTAAGGTCCGAGTTCGCCGCCGAAGATCGACGGGTCGTAGGTGACCTCCTCGCGTGCGGTCGAACCGATCACGTTCAGCACGTCGAAACGGCTGGTCGGATTTTCGTTGCCGCGCACGACCAGAACTTCCTTGAAGCACTGGTGGTCGGTGTCGCGATAGAGCGTCGGGCCGTTGCCCATGCCGTCGAATTCGAAGCCCTCGAGCGCCTTGATGACTTCCGGCGGATAGAAGGTTCCCGCGCGCTCGACGGCATCGGCGTAAAGAATGGCCTGAACATAACCGGTATGGGCCGACTGCGACGGCGGCTGGCCATAGGCCTGGCCGTAGGACTTGGTGAAGGCCTGGGTGCCCTCGTCCTGCAACGACCACTGCCAGTTGGAGGTGCCGATGATGCCCTTCACCGCCTCGCCGGCGCCGACGGCCATCAGCTCGGAGAACATCGGCACGACGATCTCGAACTGCTTGCCGTTGGCCTGGCGGTCGCGCAGGCCGAACTGCACCGCCTGCGGCAGCGAGTTGACCATGTCGTGGCCGTAATGGTTGAGGATCAGCACGTCGGCGCCGGAATTGAGAACCGGCGTCAGGTACTGCGAATAGTCGCCGAGGCCGAGCGGCGTGCGCACGGTTGCCACGGTCTCCCAGCCGAGGGCCTCGGTCGCGTTCTTGATCGATTCTTCCTGCGTCCAGCCCCAGGTGTAGTCGGCCGTCAGGTGATAGGCGCGGCGGTCGGTGCCGTATTCCTTGGCCAGCACCGGGGCGATGGCGACGCCCGACTGGTAGGCGTTGAAGAAGTGGCGGAAGCCGTAGCGGCGCTTGTCCTTGCCGGTGGTGTCGTTGGAGTGGGTCAGGCCGGACATGTAGATGACGCCCATTTCCTGGCACAGCGCCTGCTGGGCGATGGCCTCGCCCGACGTCACCGAGCCGGTGACCATGATGGCGCCGTCGCGCTCGATCATGCGCCGCGCGCCGTCGCGGGCGGCGTCGGTGTTGGTCTGGGTGTCGCCGGTGACGTATTCGACCTTCTTGCCGAGAACGCCGTTGCCCTTGAGCGCGGAGGGCTTCAGCGTATTCAGCAGGCCGCCGTCGCCTTCGCCGTTGATGTGCTTGACGGCGAGTTCATAGCCCTTGAGCTGCTCCATCCCCTCCTCGGCATAAGAGCCTGTCTGGGGGACGTTGAAGCCGAAGATGATCTTGCCCTTCGAAGGGTCGTTGCAGAAATCCTGGGCCCAGGCCCCTCTGGTAAAGATGGTCGGAGCACCGAGCGCGACAATGCCGGCGCCGGCTCCCCTGAGCACGCTTCTTCTGCTGATCTTGAATTTCGTCATGTCTTTTCCTCCACGCGACGCGCCCTCCCGGCGGTGCGTGAAAGAGACTGTCATAAAAAGTCATAAACTCAATATCTAATTGACAGATAAGGAATTTTTTGTAAATTTATCAGTATCTGTAAAGTTGAATCAGTCAATAATTTACAAAAGGCCGAGTGCCGATTTGAGCCGGGGACGCACACCGATCGGCGCGCGCATCAAGCGCAAGCGCCTTCAGGCAGGCCTGTCGCAGGTGGCGCTGTCACAGGCGCTCGGCATCTCTGCGAGCTACCTCAACCTGATCGAGAACAACAAGCGCGCCATCGGCGGCACGCTGCTGCTGCGCATCGGCGAGCGGCTCGGCATCGACCTCGAGCACCTGTCCGGCGACAGCGAGGCGCGCATCATCGGCACGATCGGCGAGTTGATGGGCGACCCGGCGATGAAAGGCATCGACATCGACGCCGATGCGGTGCGCGACCTCGTTGCCCGCTTTCCCGAGGCGGGTGCCGCACTTGCCCGCCTCTATCGCGCCTATGCCGACGCCAATGCCGAGATTGAGGTGCTTCAGCACCGGCTGAAGTCCGACCCGCTGCTGTCGCAGCTTCTCCACCCCATCCTCAACCGCATCGCCGGCATCAAGTCCGGCGCGGAGATCCTCGAGGGCATTTCCGACCTGACGGACGAGGAACGCCGCCGGTTCATAGGCACCATCAACAGCGAGGCGCGCGAGCTGGTGCCCTCGATGCAGAGCCTCGTCGACTATTTCGACCAGTCGGCGGCGCGGCAGAAGCGGTTCTCGCCCATCCTCGAACTCGACGAGGCGATCGTCGCCAACAACAACCATTTCCCGCGCCTCGAGGACGCGGCGGCGATGTTGCGGACCGAGATCGAGACAGGCGGGCGGCTGGAGGCGGAGACGATCGCCAGCGCCCTGAAGCGCCGTTTCGGCGTCACCTGCCGCCTCGCTTCGACCGGGGGCGTGCGCCTGGAGGAAGGCGAGGCGGTCCTGACGTTCCCCGAATTCATGCCGCGCGCGGGCCGCATCTTCCGGATGCTGCGCCTCTATGCCCTGCGTGCGGCCGGCGACGCGATCGAGGCGACGCTGGGCGGGCTGGAGCTGACCTCCGAGGAGGCGCGCACGCTCGCCCGGCGGGCGCTGTCCTCCTATGTCGCCGGCGCGATGATGATGCCTTATGACAGCTTCCTCGCAATGGCCGAGGAACGGCGATACGATGCCGGCCTGATCAGTCAGATACTGGGCGTCAGCTTCGAGCAGGTGGCCCACCGCTTCGTCACGCTGCGCCGCAAGGGCAGCGAAGGCGTGCCGTTCGGCTTCGTGCGCGCCGACAATTCCGGCCGGCTGACCAAGCGCTTTCCGCTGCCCGGCCTCAACATACCCGGCTTCGGTCACGGCTGCCTGCTGTGGCCGCTGTACACGGCATTCTTCGAGCGCGGGCTGGTGCGCCAGGTCTGCGCCTTTCCCGGCGGCGCCCGCTTCCTGCTCGTGGCGGAGGCGACGTCAAGGCATGTCGCCGGCTTCGGCGCGCCGCCGCTGGTGTTCTCCGTAATGCTGGCCTGCGACATCATCCATGCCGACCGCACGGTCTACGGAAAGGGGCTGGACCTTAGCCAGCCGCCGGTCGAGGTCGGGCCGGCCTGCATGCTGTGTCCGCGTCTGGATTGCAGCCATCGCCAGGAAATCCCGGCCTGAGCCGGAGCATCGGCTCAATGCGGGAAATACCGGCTTCAGGCCCGAATCGGCAATGCGGGCTCGAGAACGCGACGAACGGCGGCGACGATGTCGGTGTTGGCATAGGGCTTGGTGATGAAACCGTCCGCCTTCAGGTCTTCCGCCGCCTGCCGGTCATATCGCTGGCCGCGCGCGGTCAGCATCAGCACCGACGTGTCGCGCAACGTCTCGTCCGCCCGCATCTCGCGCAGCACGTCGAGCCCGTTGCGTCGCGGGATCATGATGTCGAGCAGCACCATGCGCGGCCGGTAGCGATGGGCCGCCGCGAGCGCGGCGTCGCCATCGCGGGCAAGCCCGACCGTCCAGCCGCAGCGCTTCAGGATGAATTCCAGCGATTCCATGATCGCCGGCTCGTCTTCGACGATAAGGATGTCCGTCATCACAACAGCCCCTCCCAAGACTGTGTGCGACCGCGCCGGCTTCTCGACCCGGAATTGGGGATACGCCAAATCCTCGGACGGCGCCGACCAGCCGCCGTTCCGGTTTCCGCCTATTAACGGATGCTAAGATGCGTGAAAAATCAAGCCCCGGAACGAATTCCCGGCCGCGCGGCGGAAGCTGGCGCTATATCCGCGCGGCCTCGGCGAGAATTTCATAGGAGCGAACCCTCGCCGCATGATCGAAAACCTGCGCCGCGACCATGAGCTCGTCCGCCCCGGTACGGGCGGCGAACGCTTCCAGCCCCTGCCGGACCGTTTCGCGCGAGCCGACGATCGCCGTCGACAGCGTCTGGGCGAGCATAGCGCGCGCCATCGGCTCCAATGTCTCGCCATATCCCGCCACCGGCGGCGGCAGCTTTCCCGGCCGCCCGGTCCTCAGATTGACGAAGGCCTGCTGCAGCGAGGTGAAGAGCAGCCGCGCCTCGTCGTCGGTCGCGGCCGCCACCACGTTCACCCCCAGCATCGCATAGGGCCTGTCGAGATATTGCGACGGCTGGAAGCGGGCGCGATAGATCTCGAGCGCGCGCTCCATCTCGGCCGGCGCGAAATGCGAGGCGAAGGCGTAGGGCAGGCCGAGCATCGCGGCGAGTTGCGCGCCGTAGAGGCTGGAGCCGAGAACCCATACCGGCACCTTCAGTCCGGCGCCCGGCACGGCCCGCACCAGCTGGCCTTCGACTTCCGGCTCGAAATAGGAAATCAGCTCGACCACGTCGTTGGGGAAGGAATCGATGTCGGCGTTCATGTTGCGGCGTAGCGCATGGGCGGTGCGGCCATCGGTTCCGGGCGCGCGGCCGATCCCCAGATCGATGCGGCCGGGATGCAGCGCCTCGAGCGTGCCGAAGGCTTCGGCCACCATCAGCGGCGAGTGGTTGGGCAGCATGATACCGCCGGCCCCGACGCGAATGGTCGAGGTTCCGGCGGCGACATGGGCAATGACCACGGCAGTCGCCGCGCTGGCGATACCCGGCATGTTGTGATGCTCGGCCAGCCAGTAGCGGCGATAGCCGAGCCTCTCGGCATGACGGGCGAGATCGAGCGTGTTGGCCAGCGAGGCGGAAACGTCGCTGCCTTCAGGCACGGGCGAAAGGTCGAGAACGGAGAGCGGTATCATCGCGCCGATATAGGGTGCCGCCTCGTCTTCACCAAGCACTAGGCGACAGGCAAATCATGTGCCTGCCGCCTCGATCGCGATGAACTCAGGCTTCATCAACCTGAATTCATCGCGATCGATTCCAGGAGACAGAGCGGGATGCTGGCGGAAAACCGCGCTCACGCCTTCTTCGCCGCCACCGCCTTGCGGACCTCCGGCGCGACCTTCGTGCCGTAAAGCTCGATCGCCTTCATCAGCCTGGCATGGTCCATGACGCCGATCGCCATCTGCAATACGAACCGATCGAAGCCGAAGATCTCGTAATTGGCGAGGATCTTGTCGGCGACCTGCGCCGGGCTGCCGGCGAAGTTCGCTCCAAGCGGTTCCGCGCCGGCGGCGAACTGCGCCTTGGTCGTGGCGGCACCCCAGCCGCGTTCGCGGCCGATGCGGTTCATCACATCGGCGTGCGGCGGAAAGGCGGTGTCGATCGCTTCCTGACTGGTCTCCGCGACGAAGCCATGAACGTTGATGGACGTCTTCAGCGTCGCCGGATCGCGGCCGAATTTCCTGGCCGCCTCGCGATAGAGGTTGAACAGCGGCGCGAAGCGGTGCGGCTCGCCGCCGATGATGGCCAGCGCCAGCGGCAGGCCCAGCATCGCGGCGCGGCCGACCGATTGTGGCGTGCCTCCGACCGCGATCCACAGCGGCATGCTGCCGTTGACCGGCCGCGGATAGACGCCGCGCCCGTCGACCTTCGGCGTGTGCTGGCCGCCCGGCCATGTCAGGAATTCACCCTCGTTCAGCCTGATCAGCATTTCGAGCTTTTCGGCGAACAGGGTGTCGTAATCGTCGAGCGCGTAACCGAACAGCGGAAAGGATTCGATGAACGAACCGCGGCCCGCCATGATCTCGGCGCGGCCGCCGGTCAGATTGTCGAGCGTCGCGAACTGCTGGTAGACGCGGATCGGGTCGTCGGACGACAGGACGGAGACTGCGCTGGAAAGCCGGATGTTTGTCGTGCGGGTCGCAGCCGCGGCCAGCGCCACGGCCGGAGAAGAAACGGCATAGTCGGGGCGATGATGCTCGCCGAGGCCGAAGAATTCGAGGCCGAGCTGATCGGCCAGTTCGATCTCCTCGACGAGATTCTTCAGCCGCTCCTGCGGGCTGGTGATCCTGCCGGTGACGGGGTCCTTGCCGACATCGCCGAAAGTATAGAGGCCGAGTTCCATGATGAACGCTCCGGTTTCGTTGCGGCAGAGTTAGGCGTGCAGGCCGGGATGCGCCAGTGGCAGCCGGGAGACGGGGTGTGAACAGGCTGTCTACCGCCCCAGCACCATCGCCCAGTAGCGGCGGCCGCTGCCGTCAGCGGCATGGGCAAGTCCGTAGCGGCCGAAACGCGGATCGAGCATGTTTCGCCGGTGGCCGGGCGATTCCATCCACATCGAAAACACCCGTTCCATCTCCATCCGGCCATGAGCGAGATTCTCGGCGGCAGGCGCGTCGACGCCGTCCTGCTTCATCCGCGCGGCGAAGTCGCGGCCGGGGCCGGTCGTGTGCTCCATCCTGCCCGACTGCGCCATATAGAGGGCCTGGCGACGGGCCGCTTTCTCCAGCCTGTCGTCAGGCATGAGCGCGGACAATCCGGCGGTGGCGCGGGCCCGCCGCACATGGGCGGCGGCAGAGGCCGAGACACCGGCCGAGGATGCCTCGCGCGGCCACCAATCGCTCGTCTGGCAGCCAGCGAGAACGAAAAGGGCGCAAAGCGCGGCGGCGCGGAAGGCGGGAGCGAGAACGGAAGCTGTCATCGCCCCATCAGATCGTACCGCGGCTGGCGCGCGTCAAGCCGCGCGATGCACTCAAGCGTGTCGCGATCTTCAGGATCGTTCCGCGCGCTTCAAGCTCTTGTCTTTGCGCATGTCGGTATCCCCGAAACCGGTTTCCACTCTCGGGCGACATGCTTTCGATGGCGAAGGCTCGATCATTCCTCGTCGTCGACGACATGCAGCCGCAGGCGGCTGGCGGGCGCCGCGGCGGCGCGACGCGGAGAACCATCACCGTCCGCATCGGGGCCCGCATCGGAAGGCGCGGACGGCTCGCCGCCCGCCTCGCTGCCGAGTTCCAGCGCCTCGATCCGCGCGCCGCGCTTGGTCAGCTTGTCGGTCGAGGTCAGGATCATGTCGACATCCCGGTTTGCCTGGCTGAAATGCGCCTGCAACTTGCGCACGCGGTCGTCGAGCCGCCCGACATCCTCCATCAGCCGCACCACCTCGTGCTGGATCAGATGCGCCTGCTCGCGCATGCGTGCATCCTTCAGCACCGCCTGTATCACCTGGATGGAAAGCATCAGCAGCGACGGCGAGACGATGACGATGCGGGCGCGGTGGGCCTTCTGCACCAGCCCCTCGAAATCCTCGTGGATGCCGGCAAAGATCGATTCCGACGGTACGAACAGGAAGGCGGTGTCCTGTGTCTCTCCCTGAATGAGATATTTCTCGGCGATGGCCCGAATGTGGACCTCGACGTCGCGCCGGAACGCCTGCGCCGCATAGCGCTGGGCATCCGGGTTCTCCGCCTCCGCAGCGGCGCGGATGGCGTTCCACGATTCGAGCGGGAACTTGGCGTCGATGACGAGGTCCGGCGCCCCGTTCGGCATCCGCACGAGACAATCTGGCCTGTTGCCGTTCGACAGCGTTGCCTGGAACTCATAGGCGCCCTTGGGCAGGCCGTCGGCGACGATCGCTTCCATCCGGCTCTGGCCGAACGCGCCGCGCGTCTGCTTGTTGGACAGGATCTGCTGCAACTGCACGACCTGACCCGCCAGCGACTGGATGTTGGTCTGCGCCGTGTCGATGACGGCGAGCCGCTCCTGCAGCCTCGCCAGATTCTCGTGCGTCGAGCGGGTCTGCTCGGTCAACGACTGGCCGAGCCGAGAACTCATGCCGTCGAGCCGCTCGCCGATAGCCTTGGTCAGCTCCGCCTGACGGCTGCCGAACACATCGGCGAGCGCGCCCATGCGCCCCTGCATCTGGGCCTGCGCCTGCGCGATCTCGGCCATGCGCGCTTCCGACTCGCGCGCCCGTTCGGCCGCCTCGACGGCGGCCTGCGCCCGCGCCTTGCCGGCTTGCCACAGCGAAACGGACAGCCACAGGATCAGGACGACGACCAGCGCGGCGGTCGCGGCCAGCACATGGCCGAGCGCGATTGTGGTCGCGCCAAGCTGCATCACGGGCAGGGAGAACAGCGTCGAAAGATCGCTCATGGACGAAGAATAGATGATTCGGCCTCGTCGCATAAGATCAAAGAGTGAACAAAGAACCGAAGGACGCCGCAAGACCGTTGACGCACCGGTTCGCCGGGATTACCTGACGGTCCATGATACGGCCTCTCGTCATCCTTCCCGATCCGGTCCTGCGCCAGGTTTCAACGCCCGTGGAGCGCGTCGATGACGATCTGCGCCGGCTTGCCGACGACATGCTGGAGACGATGTATGACGCGCCGGGCATCGGGCTGGCCGCGATCCAGATCGGCGTGCCGCTCAGGCTTTTGGTGATCGATCTTGCCAAGGACGACCAACCGAAGGAGCCGCACGTCGTCATCAATCCGCAGATCGTGACCAGCGGCGACGAAATCTCCGTCTACGAGGAAGGCTGCCTTTCGATCCCCGAATATTACGCGGAGGTCGAGCGGCCGGCGACGGTGACCGTCAACTGTCTCGACCGCGACGGCAAGGAGCGGACCCTTCAGGCCGAAGGGTTGATGGCGACCTGCCTGCAGCACGAGATCGACCACCTGAACGGCGTGCTGTTCATCGACCATATCTCCAAGCTCAAGCGCGACATGGTGCTGCGCAAGTTCAGGAAGCTCGCCAGGGACAAGCCAGCGCCCAGCCGGCTCGCCGTCTAGGGCGTCGGCGATGGCGCTGCGCGTCGTCTTCATGGGCACGCCGGAATTCTCGGCCGCCACGCTCGCGGCGCTGGCAGCAGCCGGCCACGACATCGCCGCCGTCTATTCGCAGCCGCCGCGCCCGGCGGGGCGGCGCGGGCTGGAACTGACGAACTCCCCCGTCCACCTCGCGGCGGAAGAACTCGGCATCGAGGTGCGCACGCCGCGGTCGCTGAAAGGCGCGGACGAACAGGAAGCCTTCCACGCCCTTCAGGCCGATGTCGCGGTCGTCGTCGCCTATGGCCTGTTGCTGCCGAAAGCCATCCTCGAGGGCACGCGGCTCGGCGCCTATAACGGCCATGCGTCGCTGTTGCCGCGCTGGCGGGGTGCCGCGCCGATCCAGCGCGCGATCATGGCGGGCGACACTGAGACCGGCATGATGGCGATGAAGATGGACGAGGGGCTGGACACCGGCCCGGTCGCGCTGACGAGCCGTATCGCCATCGGCCCCGACATGACCGCCGGCGAATTGCACGACGCGCTGATGGAGACGGGGGCCGGTTTGATGGTGCGCGCGCTCGCCGCGCTCGAAAAGGGCGAACTGTCATTGACGCCGCAGCCGGAGGCGGGCGTGACCTACGCGTCGAAGATCTCCAAGGACGAGACCCGCATCGACTGGTCGGCTCCGGCGGCGGAAGTCCACAACCGCATTCGCGGCCTTTCACCGTTCCCCGGCGCGTGGTGCGAGATGATGGCGGGCGGCAAGGCCGAGCGGGTGAAGCTGCTGCGCTCGACGCTGGCCGGGGGCAGCGGCAAGCCCGGCGAAATCCTCGACGACGGCCTCGCCATCGCCTGCGGCGACGGCGCGGTGCGGCTTGTGGAAATGCAGCGCGCCGGCGGCAAGGCGATGAACGCCGCCGACTTCCTGCGCGGGGCAAAGCTCGGCCGGGGGGATTTCCTCTGTTGAGCGGCACGGACTGACCATGCCGCGCTATCGCATCGACGTCGAATATGACGGCCGCTTCTATGCCGGCTGGCAGCGGCAGGCAGAGCTGCCGACCGTGCAGGCGGCGATCGAGAAGGCGATACTCGCCTTCACCGGCGAGGAGGTCTCGATCCGCGGCGCCGGCCGCACCGATGCCGGCGTCCACGCCACCGGGCAGGTCGCCCATGTCGACCTCGCTCGCGACTGGAAGGCGGACAAGGTGCAGGGCGCGCTCAACGCGCATCTTTCGCTCGCCGGCGAGCATGTCGCGGCGCTTGCCGTCACCGCGGTCGGCGACGATTTCGACGCCCGCTTCTCGGCGAAGGCGCGGCACTATCTCTACGTCATCCTCAACCGCCGCGCGCCCGCGGCGCTGATGCGCGGCAATGTCTGGCATGTGCCGAAGCGCCTCGATGCCGAGGCGATGCACGCGGCGGCGCAGCGGCTCCTCGGCAAGCACGACTTCACCACCTTCCGCTCGGTCCAGTGCCAGTCCGACAGCCCGGTCAAGACGCTCGACCGGCTCGACGTCACCCTTGTCGGCGATTTGATCGAGGTGCGGGCCTCGGCGCGCTCGTTCCTGCACAATCAGGTGCGCTCGATGGTCGGCTCGCTGAAGCGGGTCGGCGAAGGCGGCTGGAGCGCCGACGACCTCGAAGCGGCGTTGAAGGCGGCCGACCGCGCCCGCTGCGGACAGGTCGCGCCCTCCGACGGGCTCTATCTCGTCAAGGTCGACTATCGAGAAACGCCGGGAAAAGTGTGAAGCGGTTTTCCGTCCAGCGTTTCGTCAGGCCCTACACCGGCGCGACGCCCAGAATATCCTGCAACGCGAACAGCGTGACCAGCGAGGCGACCAGCATGCCGCCGAAAACGGCGCTCGCTGTGCCGGCGCCCTTGTCAAGCGCCGCGTTGGTCAGCCGCCACGACAGAACCAGCGTGGCGATGAACACCAGCAGCGACAGGCTGGGCGCGAGATCGCCCGTATCGGGAAAGACCAGCCGCAGCAGCGAGACCGGAAGCGTCAGCCAGGCGAAGATGGCCGAGCCCCAGTTGGTGGCGACGACATAATGGACGAAGCGATGACGGATGCCGGCATAGGGTGCGACAGCGGCAAGGGCGGCGAGCGGCAGCACCCAGGCCCCGACATCGACCAGCGCCAGCCGCACCAGCATGGACAGGCGCATGCCGAACGAGGCGTCGGCGCCGGTCAGCTCTCCCGCCATCGGCACCCAGCTCGCCAGCATCGGCGGCGCGGCGATGACGATGGCGAAGAACGAGTTCCAGAACCCGTCGAGCGAAAGATCGAGCAGGCGCAGACCGTCGCGCTTGCCGGTCATCATGCGCCAGGCACCGAGAAGACGACGATGGATTTCCTCGGCCGGCGGCGTGGTCATGCGAACCAGTCTTCGATGAATCGACGATAGATGCGGGTCAGCGTCTCGAGATCGGCGAGCGCGACCCGCTCGTCGACCATATGCATGGTCTGGCCGACAAGGCCGAACTCCACCACCGGGCAGTAATCCTTGATGAAGCGCGCGTCCGAGGTGCCGCCGGAGGTCGAGAGCGCAGGCTCGCGGCCGGTCTCGGCGCGGATCGCCGCGCTCAGGCCGGAGATCAGCTTGTCGTCGCCGGTGAGGAAGACGGGGCTCGGATTGGCGCGCCATTCGAGATCGAAGGCGATGGCGTTGTCCCTGCCCGGCCTGAGCTTCGTCCGCCCGGCGGCGCGGTCGAGCCGGTTGTGGATTTCCGCCTGCAACGCCTCGGCCGACCAGGTGTCGTTGTAGCGGATGTTGAAGGTGGCGCGCGCGCGGGCGGGGATCACGTTGGTGGCAGGATTGCCGACATCGACCGTCGTGACCTCGAGGTTCGACGGCTGGAAATTTCCGGTTCCGTCGTCGAGCGGCGGATAAAACAGCGCGTCGAGCAGCGCCGTCATGCCACGCACCGGATTGTCGGCCAGATGCGGATAGGCGATGTGGCCCTGCCTGCCATGGACGACGATGTCGCCGGTCAGCGAGCCGCGCCGGCCGATCTTGATCGCGTCGCCGAGCCTCTGCGGGTTGGTCGGCTCGCCGACGATCGCTGCGTCCCAGCTTTCGCCGCGCGCCGCCGCCCATTCGAGCAGCCTGACCGTGCCGTTGATCGCCGGGCCTTCCTCGTCGCCGGTGATCAGCAGCGAGACCAAGCCGCGCGGCAGCCCTTGCGCCTCGACGTGGCGGGTCAGTGCTGCAACGAAACAGGCGATGCCGCCCTTCATGTCGACCGCGCCGCGGCCATACATGAAGCCGTCTGCAACCGCCGCCGCAAAAGGCGGATGTGTCCAGCCGGCCTCGTCACCCGGCGGCACCACATCGGTATGGCCGGCGAACATCAGATGGGGACCGTTGCCCGAATCGGGGCCCGACAGGCGGGCATAGAGATTCTCGACGTCGGGCGTGCCTTCGGCGGAAAAGACCGGGCGCTCGACGTTAAGGCCGAGCGGCTTCAGCATCGCCTCCAGAGCCGAAAGCGCCCCGCCCTCGGCCGGGGTGACGGAAGGACAGCGGATCAGGGCGGCGAGGTTTGCGACGGGGTCTGTAGGCAGGGTCATGATGTGCGAAGGGATAGCTCAAACGCCCCAGCCTGTCACCGGCCCATCAGGTGGGCAGGCTGGCGGCCGGGCGGGCGGCCAATCACGGCCTATTTCGGCGTGTTGGGACGGGAGCCGTATTTGTTGGGGCCGGGGGTGCCGGGAAGGAGGCAAAGCAGCAGATAGGCGATCAGCCCGGCGAACATGAACAGCAACGCGAAGAAGCCGGAGCGGCCGAAATCATGGATGCGCTTGGCTGCGAGCGCGATGTGGGCGAGCTGGCCGAGCAGAAACACGGCGCTCTGGACGTTGGTCATCGGCGACAGGGCGAGCGTCACGCCCGGATCGAACGAGCCGTCGGCGAGCTGACCCAGGACCGGCTGGAGATAGCGATAGACGATGAACATCTGCATGATGAACACCAGCAGCCCGGCCAGCGCATAGACGCTGCGGTCTATGCGCCCGGTAAAGCCGAAGAACAGCCAGCCCATCTGCATCATGCGACGATTTCCGTTCTTTTCCCTGCCGGTTTCGGAGCTTGTCTAGAGCAACGGGCATTCCGACGAATGCAGTTCCGTCGCTCTCGCTTTGTTTCTTGAGCCGCATCTATGCGACGTCAGACGTAACCGTCTGACCGCAAATTGCTCTAGTCACGCAGCAATTCATTAATCGACGTCTTGGAGCGGGTCTTCTCGTCGACCTTCTTGACGATGACGGCGCAATAGAGGCTCGGCCCCGGCTGGCCGTTGGGGAAAGGCCTGCCCGGCAGCGTTCCGGCCACCACCACCGAATAGGGCGGCACCTCGCCATAGAAGATGTCGCCGGTGTCGCGGTCGACGATCTTGGTCGACTTGCCGATGAAGACGCCCATGCCGAGCACGGAGCCTTCACGCACGATGCAGCCCTCGACCACTTCCGAACGCGCGCCGATGAAGCAATTGTCCTCGATGATGGTCGGGCCGGCCTGCATCGGCTCGAGCACGCCGCCGATACCGACGCCGCCGGAAAGGTGAACATTACGCCCGATCTGGGCGCAGGAGCCGACGGTGGCCCAGGTGTCGACCATCGTGCCTTCGCCGACATAGGCGCCGAGATTGACGAAGGACGGCATTAGCACCGCACCGGGCGCGATATAGGCGGAATGGCGCACAACGCAGTTCGGAACGGCGCGGAAGCCGGCGCGCTCGAACTCGTTGGCCGACCAGCCCTCGAACTTCGACGCGACCTTGTCCCACCACACCGCCTCGCCCGGCCCGCCGCGCACGATCTCCATCGGATTGAGGCGGAAGGACAGAAGCACCGCCTTCTTCAGCCACTGGTTGACCGTCCAGACGCCGTCATCGCCACGCTCGGCCACCCGCGCCTCGCCCCTGTCGAGAAGGGCGAGCGCGGTTTCGACCGCCTCGCGCACCTCGCCGCGCGTATCGGTCGAGACGGCGTCGCGCTCGTCGAAGGCCTTCTCGACGGTCTTCTCCAGGGCTGCGAGGTCCGGTCGGGTCATGAAAATGCTCCACTACACGCGCTGTTAAGGGCTGCGACTATAGGCTGGAGACAGGGACGCCCCCAAGGCCGCGCGGAACCTATGCGAAGCGCGGAAAGGGGTCAATGACGGGACACCGGGTGACGCCTGCGGCGGCGCCCGGCACAGACAGGACCAGAGACACGCATGAACCCGGAGGACAAGGCCGGCTGGACGCCGCTGCCGCATTCGCATGAGGACCTGGAACGCGCCAAGGCCGTTCCCGACACGCCGCAGACCCGCGCGCCGGCCTACCGGCTGGCCTGGGACGACGAGGACTTCATGACGCGGCGCGAACTGCGTCCGGTACGCCTTCAGCTCGAGCTTCTGAAGCCGGAAATGGCCCTGTCCGAACGCGGCATCCGCTCGACGGTGATCCTGTTCGGCGGAGCGCGCATCCCGGAGCCGGGCGGCCCGGCCTGGGCCGCGAAGAACGAGACCCAGAAGAAGAACCTCGAATCGAGCGCGCGCTACTATGCCGAGGCGCGGCAGTTCGCGCGGTTGTGCTCGGAATACTCGGCCACGACCTATTATCGCGAATTCGTCGTCGTCACCGGCGGCGGGCCGGGGGTGATGGAGGCCGGCAATCGCGGCGCCGCCGATTGCGGCGCGCCGTCGATCGGGCTGAACATCGTGCTGCCGCACGAGCAGGCACCCAACGAATATGTCACGCCCGATCTGTGCTTCAACTTCCACTATTTCGCCATCCGCAAGATGCACTTCATGATGCGGG
>JBLJBS010000013.1:0-5910 GCA_047637695.1 Aquamicrobium sp.
GAAATCCTGAACAGGCCGGACCAGATGGCCGGATCGGTGCGCACGGACATGAAATTTCTCCCGTCGGCCGAGACTGATGCGCTCTGGCCCAGCGCCATTCAAGACTGGTCCAATGATTTGCGCCAATGAAATTAATTGATCGCACCAATTTATGCCACTGATCCATCACCGGTTGGGCCATCGCGGCAGCGAGAGGAGCGGGGAAAGGCTTCCATCGCCAGAATGGCGCGGGCTTCCCAATCGCCCCGGGCCTGCTAGTCTCGCGGCAGAAACCGCGATGACGGGAGGAATGATGGACCGGACCCGATTTGCCGCCGCGCTCGAAGCGCTTGCGATCCATGGTCGTGCGCGTGGGAAGCCCGATCTGCGTGCACTTTTCGCCGGCGATCCGGATCGGTTCGATCGTTTCTCGCTCGTTCTCGACGATCTCCTGCTCGACCTGTCCAGATGCGCCCTGACGAACGAAACGATGGCGTTGCTCGAGGAGCTCGCCGCAGCAGCAGGTGTCGAGCAAAGGCGGGCGGAGATGTTCGCCGGCAGGCCGATCAACGAGACCGAGAAGCGCGCCGTGCTGCATGTGGCGCTGCGCGACCTGACCGGCCGCGTCTTCGCCGTCGACGGCGAGAATGTCTCGGCCGACGTGCGCGCCGTCCTCGATGCGACGAGCGCGTTCGCCGACGGCATCCGCACCGGCGCGATCGTCGGCGCGACCGGGAAACGCATCATCGACATCGTCAATATCGGCATCGGCGGCTCAGACCTTGGCCCGGCCATGGCGACGCTGGCGCTGGCGCCCTATCATGACGGGCCGGCGGCGCATTTCGTCTCCAACATCGACGGCGCCCATATCGCCGACACGTTGAAACGACTCGACCCCGAAACGACGCTGTTCATCGTCGCATCGAAGACCTTCACCACCATCGAGACGATGACCAACGCGCAGACCGCGCGAAGCTGGCTGGCGGATCGGCTTGGCGAGGACGCGGTCGGGGCGCATTTCTGCGCCGTCTCGACCGCGCTCGACAAAGTCGCAGCTTTCGGCATCGCGCAGGAGCGCACCTTCGGCTTCTGGGACTGGGTCGGCGGGCGCTATTCGCTGTGGTCGGCGATCGGCCTCGCCGTCATGCTGGCGGTCGGGCCGGTGCGGTTCCGCCAGTTCCTGGCCGGCGCGCAGGCGATGGACCACCACTTCGAGACCGCTCCGGTCAGGCGGAACATGCCGGTGATGCTCGGCCTGACAGGCTTCTGGCACCGCGTCGTCTGCGACTATCCCAGCCGCGCGGTGATCCCCTACGACCAGCGGCTGGCGCGGCTGCCGGCCTATCTGCAGCAGCTCGACATGGAATCGAACGGCAAGAGCGTGACGCTTGCCGGCGTGCCGACCCCGACGCCGACCGGTCCCGTGGTGTGGGGCGAGCCCGGCACAAACGGCCAGCACGCCTTTTTCCAGCTGCTGCACCAGGGCACAGACATCGTGCCGGTCGAATTCATCGTCGGGGCGGAAGGCCATGAGCCGGAGCTTGCCCGCCATCACGACCTGCTGCTGGCCAATTGCCTGGCCCAATCCGAGGCGCTGATGAGAGGGCGCAGCCTTGAGGAAGCGCGGGCGCAGCTGCTGGACCGGGGCATGGCGGCCGCCGAGGTCGACCGCATCGCGCCGCACCGCGTCTTCCCCGGCAACCGCCCGTCGCTGACCCTGCTCTACCGGCGGCTCGACCCGTTCGCCCTCGGACGGCTTCTCGCGCTTTACGAACATCGCGTCTTCGTCGAGGCGACGCTCTACGACATCAACGCCTTCGACCAGTGGGGGGTCGAACTGGGCAAGGAGCTGGCGACCGGTCTTCTTCCCGTCGTGGAAGGCCGTCAGGATGCGGGCGACCGTGACGCATCGACAGCGGGGCTGATCCGGCATATGCGCAGGCTTCGGACCAATGATTAGGAACGCATGATGACCGACATTCGAGGCATCCTGTTCGACAAGGACGGCACGCTGGTCGATTTCAACGCGACATGGTTCGCCGCCGCCGACGCCTTGGCGATGCTCGCCGCCAATGGCGAGCGCGGCCGCGCCGACGAATTGCTCGAGGCCGCCGGCTTCGACTTTTCCGATCGCCGCTTCCGGCCCGATTCGGTGCTTGCCGCCGGCACCAACGAGGACGTGGTGGCGCTGTGGTATCCGGACAGGCCGGATGACGAACGCCGCGCGCTGCTTCAGCAGTTCGACCGGATGACGTCGTCGGGCGACTTTGCAGCGCCGGTGGCGCTGCCCGGCTGTCAGGCGGCGCTTTCGGCTCTCCATTCAGCCGGCTACCGGATGGGCGTCGCCACCAACGATTCGACCGGCGGCGCCGAACGGACCCTTTTGTCGCTGGGCGTCGCCCAGATGTTCGAGGCGGCCTATGGCTATGATGCGGTCGCCAATCCCAAGCCTGCGCCCGACACCATCCATGCCTTCTGCGACCTGACCGGCCTGAAGCCTTCGCAACTTGCGATGGTCGGCGACAACCGCCACGATTTGCAGATGGCGCGCGCCGGCGGCGCCGGCCTGGCGATCGCCGTATTGTCCGGCACCGGCACACTGGAAAGCCTGTCGCCACTGGCCGACGTCGTGCTCGATTCGATCACCGACCTGCCGGCCTATCTCTCGGCGCGCAACGCGGCCTGAAGCTTCAGGGCCGCCGGAACCCGACCGGCCGGTCATAAAGACGGGCAATGCGACTGATCGCGTCGGCAAGCCGCTCGCGCACCACCATCATCGCATGGCCGCTGGCGTGGATGATCGCCGCGTCGTCGGTCATGATCGCGACATGGCCCTTCCAGAACACGAGATCGCCGCGCCGCAGCCCGGAAAGCTCGTCGCCGACGGCAAGCGGTTCACCCAGCCCGGCCGCCTGCATGTCGGTGTCGCGCGGCGCGGACCTGCCCGCCATCCGCAGCGACAGCTGGACGAGGCCGGAACAGTCGATGCCGAAGGCGCTTGCGCCTCCCCAGAGATAGGGCGTGCGTTCCAGCGTCTCGGCAACCGCAACGTAGTCGTCGTCGACTTGCCCCACCTTCCGGATATGATCGGCGATCACCGCCTCGCCGGTGTCGAGAAGGGCGTAATCGGTGCCGCGGGTCGTCGCGGTCCCGACGATGATGAGCCGGCTTCCGAGCGACAGCGCCGCCATTGCCGGTCGTTTCATATCCGGCTCGCGATAGAGGAATGTGCGCGGCACACACACGACATGGCCGGGCGCATCCGCCGCCGGGTGAAGCCCGGAAGCCGCGACATAGCCGACATAGGAATCGCGCGACGCCTGCACCCAGGCATAACCCTCATGCTCGTCGAACACCGCCACCTCGTCACCGCAAAGAAGCTGGGTGTCGAGGCCGGCATCGGCGCGCGGAGCGGATTTCACGTCGAGAACCGGAACGGCAACGCGTGCCTTGCGTCCGGCGGCGAAGCGGGCAGCCTCGACGCGACCCTGAAGCCGCACATCGGCGAGATCGGGTCGGAAGGCGTTCAACCGGCGGTCGAGGAGTTCTTCGCTCACAGCGGCAGCTCCGCCGCCTTGTCGATGACGACATCGCCGAACCGCTCGACGAACAGCGCGCCTTCGACCGTGCGCCGCACCAGCACGTTGCGCCTGTCGTTCTCGTCGCGATGCCGCGAGACGAGACCCATCGCTCCCATCGTGTCGAGTGCCCGCGTAATCACCGGCTTGGTCACGGCGAGCCTTTCCGCCAGCCCGCGCACGGTATGGGGCGGCGGGTCGAGATAGACGGACAACAGGATGGCCATCTGGCGCATGGTCAGATCATGCGAGGCGGCGCGCACCTCGGCAAGGGTGACCTTTTGCCAGAGCCGCAGCGACTGGCTGGGACGGAGCGAAATCGACATCGCCCAGGATCGCGGAAAATCGTTTCGGTTCCGTTTCTTTTTGCCGCGGCGCGTATCCGTCAGCCGTGGCGGTCGACAAGCACCTTCTCGATGGCGCGGATGGCCTGCGCCTCGCCGCCGACCGGACAATGCGGTTTCTCGACCGGGCACCAGCCGAAGACGTCGAAATGCGCCCAGCTCTTCGCCTTCTCGACGAAACGGCGCAGGAACAGCGCCGCCGTCACGGCGCCGGCGAAGCCGTCGGTGGTGACGTTGTTCAGGTCGGCGACCTTGGAGGCGAGCTTCCTGTCGTAGGGCGACCACAGCGGCATCCGCCACACCGGATCGGCGACCGCCGCGGACGCCGCGACAAGCGCAGTGGCGAGCGCGTCGTCATCGGTGAAGAAGGGGGCAAGGTCCGGCCCGAGCGCCACCCGCGCCGCGCCGGTCAGCGTCGCCATGTCGATCAGAAGATCGGGCGCCTCCTCATCCGCCAACGCCAGCGCGTCGGCCAGCACGAGACGGCCTTCGGCATCGGTGTTGCCGATCTCGACGGTCGGTCCCTTGCGGCTGTGCAGCACGTCGCCGGGACGGAAGGCGTTGCCGGAAATCGCGTTCTCGACCGCGGGGATCAGCACGCGCAGCCGCACATCGAGCTTTCCGCCCATGACGAGAGCGGCAAGGCCGAGCACATTGGCAGCCCCGCCCATGTCCTTCTTCATCAGAAGCATGCCCGAGGCCGGCTTGATGTCGAGCCCGCCGGTGTCGAAGCAGACGCCCTTGCCGACCAGCGTCACCTTCGGCGCGTCGGAACGGCCCCAGGTCAGGTCGATCAGGCGCGGCGCTTCGGCGGCGGCGCGGCCGACGGCATGGATCATCGGAAAATTCCGCGCCAGAAGATCGTCGCCGGCGATCACCGTGACCGCCGCGCCATGGGCGGCGGCAAGATCGCGCGCGGCCTGCTCCAGCGCGCCCGGACCCATGTCGCTGGTCGGCGTGTTGATCAGGTCGCGCACCAGAAAGACCGCGGCGGCCCAGCGTTTCACCGCCGCCGCGTCGACAGCTTCGGGCAGGACGAAATCGATGTCGCGATCCTTCGCCTTGCGGTAGCGCGAGAAGGAATATCCCCCGAGCATGAGGCCGAGCGCGGCGAGTTCCGTTTCGACCGGGGGTTCGGCGAAACGCCATTCGCCTTCGGGCAGCTGCCGCGCCAGAGCCCCGGTCGCGAGAGGCGAGAATCCGTCGCGCGTCTCGGCGACGCCGAACAGCGCCCCGCCGATGCCGCCGCCGTCCCCCGGAAGGACGAGCAGCTTGCCTTCTTCCCCGGCAAAGCCGTTGGCTTTTGCCCAGCCGCGCGCCGCCTCGTCGAGCGCGAGGCCGGCGAAGCCGGCGGCGGTGACGAGATGGACGGGCCGCGCGCCGGCGGAAGAGACGTTCAAAAGCTTTACGGGCATGGTCGGGTCGATCCTGAAGAAGAGCCGGGTGTCATCGGCCCTTATAGCAGCGCCGGCTTCCGGTTCGACAGCCCCGACCTGGGCGGATCACACCTTGTAGCCGATCCTCAAGCCGCCCCAGTGACGGCCCTTGACGGTGATCGGCGCCGACAGGTCCTTCATCAGCGCGAAATTGCCGCCGCCCATGTCGCGGCGGTAGGTCTGGAGCAGGAACGGGCGCGTGTTGCGGCCGGCGCCGAGGCCGGTGCGGTCGGAGAAGATGCGCCGGTTGCGGCAGTTGGCGGCGTTCCACACCGGATCGTCGCCCTGCGGCTTCGAATAGACGAGGTTGTGCGTCGGCAGATAGCCGTTGCGGTCGAGCGCGGCGCAAAAGACGATGCGCGGGTCCAGCCCGAGCACCGGCTCCTGAACGGGCGGCAGCACCCTGTCGGTGAAGGCGGTGAAGCGCGTCGTGACCTGTTGCGGGTCGGAACCCGGAATGGCGCGGTAATTCTCGTCGAACAGCTCCGTCAGGCTGATGCGGCCGTGGTCGATCGCCTCCTCGAACAGGGCGGAAATCTCGCCGGCCTTGTGGCGGCAGATCTCGATCAGCGG
>JBLJBS010000014.1:0-2832 GCA_047637695.1 Aquamicrobium sp.
TCCTTCCAGGTCGCGCAGCCCCATCGGCTGCCTGTTTCGAAATGGGGGGAACACTATGGCCGTTCAAGGTCCGCGCCCGGAAAACCGGAAAACCTTACCGAATTGTAAGAATGCCGCGCGCCCGCGCCGGCTCAAGCCTGCGATGCGCGCACGACCAGCCCGTCGAGCGCTGCAACCATCATGGCGATGTCCTGCGGTCGCGACAGCCGGTGGTCGCCGTCGCGGATCAGCGACAGCGTCACGTCGTCGGCCGGCAGGTGCTCGACCAGCCTGAGCGCGTGGCTGTAGGGAACGTCGGGGTCCTCCATCCCCTGCAGGATGTGGACGGGGCAATGGGTATCGACGACGCCGTCGAGCACCCGATTTGCGCGGCCATCCTCGAACAGCGCCCGCGTGTAGATGTTCGGCTCGGGCGAATATTGCGAATGCTCCTCGATATAGCCTTTTTCGTCCAGATCACGGCGCATCGCCTCCGTCAGCACCGGCTCCATCAGTTCGGCGGTGAAGTCCGGAGCGGGCGCAAGCAGCAGCATGCCGGCAATGCGCGCGCTTTCTCCGCTTCTGGCGAGTTCCTGCGCCATGCGTAGGGCGATCCAGCCGCCCATAGACGAGCCGACGAGAATCTGCGGCCCGGTGGTGAACCGCCGGAACACGGCAAGGCTCTGGGCGAGCCAGCGCGAGATCGTGCCGTCGCGGAAAGCGCCGCCCGACTCGCCATGGCCCGAATAATCGTGGCGCACGAAGGCATGGCCGGCCGCTTGCGCCCATCCATCGAGGGCCTGTGCCTTGGTGCCGTTCATGTCGGAGAGGAATCCGCCGAGCCAGACCGCCCCTGGCGCCTTGCCCTGCCGGCGGCGCACCGCGATGCGGTCGTCCTCGACCATGATGAACTCGGCTTCGGTGGACATCGGCCTTATCGACTCCTATCTGGAATAACGGTGGGCTCATGGCATGCTTGCCAGCTGCAAAAAAGCCTTGCGGGAAAAGCTGCGTCCTGACGGCGCGCCGTCAAGAGGCCCGTGATTTTTTTTCGCCGACATGTTATTGACGGCGCTCAAATGCGTCCGGCAATGCCGTGGCGCCACGTCATTGAAGCAATTAACGTCAATTATTCAAGGAGATTACGACCATTCGCAGACCGTTCAAAGCCGCTGCGCCCGTCAAGGACGGGCCGCGTTCCAACCAGGAGATTCGCATCCCGCAGGTTCAGCTGATCGACGCCGAGGGACAGAACCGCGGCGTCGTCGCGACCAGCGAAGCCCTGGCCATGGCCGAGGAGGCCGGGATGGATCTGGTGGAGATCGTGCCGCACGCGCAGCCGCCCGTGTGCAAGATCACCGATCTCGGCAAGATGAAATATCAGAGCCAGAAAAAGGCCGCCGAAGCGCGCAAGCGTCAGAAGACCATCGAGATCAAGGAGATCAAGATGCGTCCGAATATCGACGATCATGACTACGAGACCAAGATGAAGGCGGTGCGCCGCTTTTTCGACGAGGGCGACAAGGTCAAGCTGACGCTCAGGTTCCGTGGCCGCGAAATGGCGCATCTGGAACTCGGCATGCAGCTTCTCCAGAGGGTCAAGGAAGAAGTCGAAGGCATCGCCAAGGTCGAGGCTGAGCCGAAGCTCGAAGGCCGTCAGATGATGATGGTCCTGGCGCCGAAATAGGCTGCCTCTCCCTGTTGCGCTTTTGCGGGCTGCCCGCTATATAGCGCGCGTTCAAGAGAACCGCCCGGCAGGGCATGCCGTGGCGGTTTCTTATGCTTTTCGGGCTTGGTCGGCCCGAAGCAACGACAAAGAGACGCGAACCGAGCGACAGCGAGGCAAGCGCGACCGTGTGTCGGCCGGCATCGGCCGCCCCGCGGAGGCGTGAGCGACAGCGAATTTGCCGGGAGCGCGAACAAACAAGAGGCGTGGAGTGCCGAAGGCACGACGGGGACCTCGGAAAGGAAAGCAAAATGCCCAAGATGAAGACCAAGTCCGCCGCGAAGAAGCGGTTCAAGATCACCGGCACCGGCAAGGTCAAGGCCGCCGCTGCCGGCAAGCGCCACGGCATGATCAAACGTTCCAACAAGTTCATTCGCGACGCCCGCGGCATGATGGTTCTGGCAGAACCCGATGCCAAGAAGGTCGTGACCTACTTCCTGCCCAATGGCGGCGGCCTCTGAGCCGGTCGGAACGAGATATAAGGAGATCATGACATGGCACGCGTAAAGAGAGGCGTCACCGCCCACGCCAAGCACAAGAAGGTCCTTTCGGCAGCCAAGGGTTTCTACGGCCGTCGCAAGAACACCATCCGCATCGCCAAGCAGGCGGTCGAGAAGTCGCTGCAATACGCCTACCGCGACCGCAAGAACCGCAAGCGCAACTTCCGCGCTTTGTGGATCCAGCGCATCAACGCCGCGGTGCGCGAGCATGGCCTGACCTATGGCCGCTTCATCGATGGCCTCAACAAGGCCGGCATCGAGGTCGACCGCAAGATCCTGTCCGATCTGGCCATCCACGAGCCGCAGGCATTCGCTGCGCTGGTCGCCAAGTCGAAGGCCGCGCTCGAATATCTCAAGGACACCACTCCGAACCAGTTTGAGAGCGCTGTAGCTTAAGCCAGCGCTTCCCAAGCTTACGGAATTCTGATTTGGGAAACCCGCGCTGGCAGGGCTGGCGCGGGTTTTTCTTTGATCGCCGCACCCTTTTCACCAACCGTCTTTGAAATGAAACCGACATGAGCGAACTGAACGCGGGACTGGCCGAACTGGAAGCCACCCTTCATGCGGCGATCGCCGCCGCCGCCGACGAGGCGGCCATCGAGGCGGTGCGCGTCGCGGCGCTCGGCA
>JBLJBS010000015.1:0-7477 GCA_047637695.1 Aquamicrobium sp.
GGGCGCAGGATTTCAATAGGACGAGGCCGCGCTCCTCGCTTGGCCATCAAAACCCGGCGGCGGTGTCGCTATGTCCGGCGGAAAAGCTGGCCCCCACTTTTGCGGATTTGCTTTAGCCACCTTCCTTCTGCATCTCCGGCGGCAATTCGGCGGGCCACTTGTTGGAATGGACCAGTTCGCCGATCAGTTGCCGGCACAGCCGGTCGACGACCACGCCTGCATTGGAGAGCGGCCGGTTGGTCGGATAGGCGATGTAGAGGCTGCGTTCGATCGTCGGGTTGGCGATGGTCCAGGCCTGGAGTTGCTTGGATTCCAGCTCGCCCCGCAGGCTGACGCGCGGCAGGATCGAGTATCCGAACCCGCTCGCGCACAGCGACTTGATCTGCGAGTAGGCATCCATTTCCGCCAGGATGTTCAGCTCGATCTTGTCGCGTGCCGCCGATTCGTCGATCAGCTCCCGCAGGCCATTGGCGGAAGTCGGCACGATCAGCGGCTTCCTGGCGATCGATGCGAAATCGACGACACCGGGCGCGATTTCCGTCAGCTTCACATTGGTGGGGCCGATCAGGCACAATTGCTCGGTCAGGACGTGACCGCAGGTGACATGCTGCGCTTCCGCCTGCCGGTAGATCGTGGCGAGATCGAGCCTGCCCTCCCGCAGCCAGTCGAGCAGATAGCCGCTCATCGCCTCGACCAGGCATAGCCGCACCAGGGGGAAGGCACGCTGGAGTTCCATCACCAGCGGCGCCGAAAGCACTTCGCCGACCGTCGGGCTGATGCCGAAGCGGACCTCGCCGGCCGGTTGCACCTGGCTGCCGCGAATTTCGTCGACGGCCGTCTGAAAGTGATCGAGGATCTGCTTGGCGTGGCGGAACATGCGCAGGCCCGCTTCCGTCGGCACCACGCCGCGCGGCCCCCGAACGAGGAGCGTCGTACCGAGCTCGGCCTCCATCTGGCGCACATGCTGGCTGAGGCTGGGCTGCGCCACATGCACCCGCTGCGCAGCGGTGGAAACGGATTTCGCCTCCACGATCGCCACGAAATATCTGAGTTGTCGTATGTCCAATTCCTGCCTGCTCCCGCTTTGCCCCGCCGCATTTCCGGGCATTCAGGCCCGCACAGCAATCCCGCGCAAATCCCCGCGCATGTCGTCGCCGCTTACCAGCATCACCTAACCTATAGTGAGCCGCGCGCCAAACGCTTGTGCGCTTCCATGGCTCGAGGCGATACCTTGCACTATCGCCCCATACGTTTTTCCGATTTCGCAATTGTCGTCGCACGCATTAAGCAGGGAGCGTGGAGGATCCGTCGACCGGATCAGCTGGCTTGGGAGCGAGACAGCACGGCACTGCATTGGAGATCAGGGTCTGGCACACGTTGCGCGCGTGGGCCCCTGTCGAGTTATGGCTGAACGCCGCTTCACGCGCTTTCGCGCATTCCGGCATCGCGCCTGAATGAAGACAACGAACGAACCGGGTTTCGACAGGGAGTTGCTACATGACTATTTCCAGGAATTCAGGCTTTGGAGCGCGTCTGCGCCTCTTGGCCATCGGAGGCCTTGCCTCCTTCGCCATCGTCTCGTCCGCATCGGCAATGGACCTCACGCTGGCGACGGGCGTCGCGCCGGGCTCCGTCGGCGTCGGCTACGAGGCGTTCAAGACCTATCTCGAGGAAAATGGTGACTTCAAGACCACCACCTACGGGATCGAGCTGTTCGACCTGAAGCAGACGGCGCCCGCCGTTCGCGACGGCTCGGTCGATGTCGGCCATGTCAGCATGCCGCTGTTCCCGGCGGAGTTCTCCGAGACCAACCTGGTCGGCGACCTGACGCTGCTCGCCAATATCGGCGAGGCTCCGGTCAGCATCGGCGCCCTGATCGGCGCCGCGATGACCGAATATGTCCTGCTCAACTGCAAGGATTGCTGGCAGCAGAACCTGCGCCAGAACCAGGTCTATCTCGGCACCGGCACCGGCACCCAGTGGGGCCTTCTCTGCACCAAGCCGATCCGCAATGCCGACGACATCAAGGGAACCAACTTCAAAGCCACCGCCGGCGTGTTCCGCCGATGGGTCGAGCATTTCGGCGGCACGGGCATGGCGATCAACCCGGCCGAGACCTTCGAGGCGCTGTCGCAGGGCATTATCGACTGCACGGTCAACGCCATTCCGGAAATGTCGAACTACAGCCTGTTCGGCGCGGTCAAGACGATCAACGACACCGTTCCGGGCGGCACCTATGGCGGCGTCGCGCTGACCAACGTCAATCTCGACGTGTGGCGCAGCCTTTCGGTCGAACAGCGTCAGGTCTTCCTCGGCGCCGCCGCCCGCGCCGCTGCCGCCATCTCGGTCGACTACTACCGCATCCAGACCCGAGACCTCGAGCAGGCCAAGGCGCAGGGCATCATCATCGATGCGGCGGACGAATCCCTGGTCGAGGCCACCATCGGGTTCATCGAGCAGGACGTTCCGAACACGATGAAGATCTACACCGACACCTACAAGCTCGGCAATGTCGAGCAGAAGGTCGAGATTTTCCGCGGCCTCGTCGAGAAGTGGAAGAAGCTCACCAACGAGATCGACCCGCTGGACGTAGACGCGCTTGCCGGCCTCTACAATCAGGAGATCTACTCCAAGCTGGACGTCGCCAACTATCCGGAAGCCCGGTAGGCAGGACAGCGGCCGGAGCCGAGCTCCGGCCGCTTTTCCCGTACCCAGAAGGGGCAACGCCATGCGTTACATTCGCGCAGTCTATGATTTCCTGATCCGGGTTTCATCCGTTGTCGGGATGTTCAGCATCATCGCGATGATGATCCACATCTCCACGGACGTGCTCTTCCGCACGTTCGGCTATCCGCTCATCGGTACCGTAACGGTGGTTTCCCATTACTACATGGTCATGTGCGCGTTCGCGTCGCTGGCACTCGCCGAACGTGAGAACGCCCATATCGGCGTCGAGGTCTTTACCGAGCTGCTGCCGACGCGGACCCAGTATCATCTGGCGCATTGCCTGTATCCGATCTCGATCGCCGTCTTCGGCTATCTGACCTATCGTTCCTTCATCGACGCCCTCGACAAGTTCGATATCGGCGCCTTCCAGATCGAGGCGGACATCGCCATCCCGCTATGGCCGTCCTATGCCATTCTTCCGATCGGCTTCGGGCTCATGACGCTGGCCGTTGTCTTCCGCTTCATCGACTACCTGACCGGGGATGCTTGGGAACCCTTCACCAAGCGCTCCTCCGGGCTGCCTTCGCAAGAATAGGATTTCCCCGTCATGGATCCAACGACCATCGGCTTTCTCGGCCTCGGAGTCCTGCTCGTCCTCATCGCGCTGCGGGTACCGATCGGCGTATCCATGATCGCCGTCTCCATCGCCGGCATCTATTTCGCCAGCGGGCCGCGCGCGCTCTGGGGCACGGCGGGCATTATCCCCTACACCTTCGCGGCCACCTGGACGCTGAGCTCGATCCCGATGTTCCTGCTGATGGGCTATGTCGCCTACCATGCCCGGCTCACCCAGGGATTGTTCGACGCCGCCCGACTATGGCTGTCGTGGCTGCCGGGCGGCCTGGCCATCGCATCGGTGTTCGGTGCGGCCGGCTTTGCCGCCGTGACCGGCTCCTCCGTCGCCTGCGCCGCCGCCATGGGCCGCATCGCCGTCCCGGAAATGCTGCGCAACCGCTATGATCCGGGCCTGGCTGCCGGCTCCCTCGCCGCCGCTGGAACGCTCGGGCCGCTCATTCCGCCGAGCATCCTGCTCATTCTGTACGGCATCATCGCCCAGCAGCCGATCAGCCCGCTCTTCCTCGGTGGCATCGGCGCCGGCGTGCTGACGGCGGTCGGCTATATCGTGGTGATCTTCGTTCGCGTGAAACTGAAGCCGTCCCTCGCCCCGGCGCTCGATATCGTTCCGACCTGGCAGGAGAGGCTCGGCGCCCTGCGCGGGACCTGGCCCCTGATCGGGCTGATCGTTTTCGTCTTCGGCGGCATGTTTGCCGGCTATTTTACCGCCACGGAAGCCGGCGCGGTCGGCTCGATAACCAGCTGCGCGATCGCGCTGATGTACCGGTCGCTGACCTGGGAGCGCTTCAAGGCGGCCGTCTTCGAAACGCTCGTCGCCACCGCCAGCCTGTTCATCATCGGCACCGGTGCGGCGCTGCTCACCCGTTTCCTGGCCTATAGCGGCTCGGGCGCGGTCATGACCGACTTCATCCTGAGCTTCGGCGCCAGCCCGCTCGCCATCATCATCGGCATCACGGTCATCTACCTGATCCTCGGCTGCTTCCTCGAACCGATCGGCGCCATGCTGCTGACCCTGCCGATTGTGCTTCCGATCGTGTCCGGCAGCGGATGGAACCTGATCTGGTTCGGTGTCTTCGTGGCGAAGCTGCTCGAGATCGGTATGATCACGCCGCCGGTCGGAATGAACGTCTTCGTGATCAAGAACGTCGTGGGCAACCTCATCTCCACGACGGCCATCTTCCGGGGCATCCTGTGGTTTCTCGCGGCCGATCTCGTCGGAGTGGCGCTGCTGATCGCCTTCCCCGACATCATTCTCTTCCTGCCCCGCACCTTCGGCTGAGCCGAAGGTGCCGTGCGCCCAGCGACGACAACGGACCGACAAGGAGCCGGCCATGGATGATATCAGCCACCTCGACCCGGAAGTTCAGGTTTACATTCGCAAGATGTGGGAGGTCGCCCCTCCCGATGCGGTTGGGCCGACTGTCGACTTCGAGCGCCGCGCCATGGATCGCAAGTCGGCGGTATGGAACCTGCCGGCGCCCGACACGATCGAGATCGCCGATCACTTCGTCGGCCTCGAAGGCCGGGAGATCGGCATTCGCATCTACCGGCCGCGCGGCCTCGCGCGCCCCCCGGTGATCCTCTATTTCCACGGCGGCGGCTTCTTCGTCGGATCCTACGTCTCCCACGACATGCAGACCTGGCAGATGGCCAGGGGCACCGAAGCCTGCGTCATCAGCGTCAACTACCGCCGGCTGCCCGAGAGCCCCTATCCGGCGGCGATGGACGACGCGTTCGAGATCCTGCAATGGGTCGCCCGTTCGGCCGAGTTTCTCGAGGTCGATACCGACCGGATCGCCATTGCCGGTGATTCCGCCGGCGGACAGATCACTGCCAGCCTCGCCATCCGCGCCCGCGACCGGGGCGGCCCGGCGCTCCGCTACCAGGCCCTTCTCTATCCGATGCTCGACGTCGATTTCACCCGGCCCTCCTATGTCGCCGACAGGGACCCGCTGTGCCGCCGCGCCACGCTGCTCAACTGCTGGAACAGCTACCTGCAGAACCGCCTCGACCTCAACGATCCGCATGCCATTCCCATGCGCGTCGAGTCGATGGACGGCCTGCCGCCGGCCTATGTCATGACGACCGAGTTCGACGCGCTGCGCGACGAAGCCTATGCCTATGCCGAGCGGCTGCGAGATGCCGGCATTCACGTCGATTTCTCCGATGTGAAGGGCAATGTCCACAGCCTCCTGCGCGCCACCCCGGTCAGCCAGGCGGCGCGCGAGGAAGTCGCGCGCCTGCATGCCTGTCTGAAGGATCATCTTCATCGCTGAGCCGGACGGCCCGAGGCGAAACCTGTTGGAGCTACCCATGAAAAGTGAACGGTTTTCAGGCCGCATCGCCATCGTTACCGGAGCCGCTCGCGGCATCGGCGAGGGGATCGCCGCGCGCCTCGCCGAGGAGGGCGCGCGCGTGGTGCTGGTCGATATCATCGACGCGCTCGACGAGACGCTCGAGCGCCTTGCCAAAGCCGGCCACGACGTCGCCGGCATTCGCGCCGACGCGACCGATCCGCAGGCAATCGCCGACCTCGTCGCCAAAGTCGCCGGCGCCGATGGCCGCATCGACATTCTCGTCAACAATGCAGGCATCTCGCCGAAGAAGGACGGACGCAAGTTCTTCGTCGAGGAAACCGGGCTCGCCGATTGGGAGAAGGTGCTGCGGGTCAACCTGACGGGACCGTTCCTGCTGACGCAGGCCTGCATTCCGGCCCTGCGCCGCTCCGAGCAGGGCCGGATCATCAACATCATCTCGCAATCGGCCCGTGCGCGGCCGACCGTGACCAGCGGCCATTACGCCGCCTCGAAATCGGGGCTGATGGGCTTCACCCGCGCCCTTGCCAACGAGCTCGGGCCCGACCGGATCACCGTCAACTCGATCGCGCCGGGCCTGATCGAAACGCCGATGTTCAGCGCCTATACGCAGCAGCAGCGTGCCGACGCCGTCCGCAACGTGCCGATCCAGCGCTTCGGCACCCCGAAGGACGTTGCCGGGGCGGTGGCGTTCCTCGCCTCGCCGGATGCCGACTACATCACCGGCACGGTGATCGACGTCAATGGCGGCCTGTTCATGACGTGAGCGGCGCGCCGGCCAGGAAGCGCAGGTAGATGGCCAGCGTTTCCTCGACCGCGGCGGCGTCCTGTCCGGGATAGTGGACCGTTGCCGGCGTTTCGACGACGGTCACGCCGGCAAGCGACATCCCGCGTGTGTCCTCCAGCGAATTGTACAGCGAATCCCAGCGGCCGGCACAGACCAGCGACGGACAGGTCAGCATCGCCATGCGCTTCGCCGTCGGATAGGCAAAGGCGGCCTTGTAGGTCTTCTGGTAGGTCGCCCCGCTTTGCAGCAGGCCGATGACGTTGGCGTGCTGAACGTCGAGCGCCGGCACCCCGACCGTTCGCGCCGCGGCGCGTTCCTGCCGGTACCAGGGCCAGAACAGCATCAGGTCGCGCCGGAAGTTCCAGGCATCGATGAGGTGCGTTCCCCAGCGATTGGGCACGATCGGCTGGAAATAGTTGCGGAAGATGTCCTCGGTGAACCCTGGATCGAGCAGGATGGGCGCCTCCAGCACCATGCGCCCGACCCGGCCCGGGGCCAGCAGGCTGGCTTCGATCGCGACATTGGCGCCCGTATGGCTGCCCCAGATGTCAAACTGCCCGAAACCGAGGCTGTCGGCCAGGTCGAGCACGTCCTGCGCCATGCCGCCGATGCTCACCTCCGCGCGCGGGCGCGCGGATTCGCCATTGCCGATATAGTCGGGGGCGACGACTTCGTGCCCTCGCGCCAGGCCGGGGATCACCGGGCCGAGATGGTCGGCCGAGCCGGGAGCGGCGTGGAGCACCAGAAGCGGTTTTCCCTGCCCGGCACGGCGCAGATGCATGCGCCCGGAGGGAATGTCGGCATAGTCGCGCCAGACCCCGTCCCGTAACCCGTCATTCCCGGGCGGGGCGGCATGCCCGGCCGGCGCGTTCTCCCGCATGCGGCCGAGCCGGGCACCCAGCTCCTGCGGCGGGGCCTCGACGGCGGGGCGCGGCGCGGCGCGCGCCAGCCCGGCGAGCCGCGAAAACGCGGCCGGATCGGCGGCCGCCGCGATCAGCGTTTCGTGCAGGACGTCCGGCTGCGGCAGTTCGGCCCCCTCGGTCGCGATGCGGGTGCCCCCCGGCTCCAGCAT
>JBLJBS010000016.1:0-10370 GCA_047637695.1 Aquamicrobium sp.
CTGCGCACCGGCGAGTTCGGCGACGGCCGTCTCGGCGAGATCTTCATCGACATGCACAAGGAGGGCGCGGCCTTCCGGGCGATGATGAACAATTTCGCCATCGCGATTTCGCTCGGCCTGCAATATGGCGTGCCGCTCGAGGAATATGTCGAGGCCTTCACCTTCACCCGCTTCGAGCCGGCCGGCATCGTCCAGGGCAACGACGCGGTCAAGAACGCGACCTCGATCCTCGACTACGTCTTCCGCGAGCTGGCGATCTCCTATCTCGGCCGCCACGACCTTGCCCATGTCGACACGTCGGACTTCTCCAACACCACGCTCGGCAAGGGCATCCAGGAGGGCAAGACCAACCTGATCTCGACCGGCTGGACCCGCGGCTACAAGCCGACGCTCGTCAGCAGCGGCTCCGGTTCGGGGAACGAGCCGAAGGGCGCTTCGGGCTCCGCGCCGCGCGCCTCGGCATCGGGCGGCGCCACGGTGACGGCCATCGGCGCGGCCGCACGCAAGCTCGATGTCGAATCCGGCGTCGTCACGGCCTTCCGCCGCGACTATGAGGAGCGGGCGAGGGAGCTTGCCGAGGAAGCTGCGATCGAGGAACGGGCCGAAGTTGCCGCCGACGCGCTGTTCACGGAGATGGCCGCCAAGGAAGCCGCCGACGCCAAGGCGATTGCGGCCGAAAGACGGGTCCAGGCGATGATGCAGGGCTACACCGGCAACATGTGCACCGAGTGCCAGAACTTCACTATGGTCCGCAACGGCACCTGCGAGAAGTGCGACACTTGCGGCTCGACCAGCGGCTGCTCCTGATCGGGCCGGGACGGGCCGGTCTTTCCGGCGCCTGATAAGCACTGACAAGAAGAAAAGCCCGGGATCCGCGATCCTGGGCTTTTTCCATTTTCCGGCTGAATGTCTTGGGCCGCGGCATCGGCCGCAAGCGATGAACGCTGCATGAACGACGAGTTCCGGGAGGGTTCATGCCGGCGGGGCTAGGGTGTCTCCAATCGCGGCGACATGCCGAGCCAACGCTGCCAAAGGAGCCGTCCCATGTTCAAGTTCCTCAGAACCCTTACGCTTTCCGCGATCGTCGGTCTCGGCGCCATCGCGGCGATGCCGGCCTCCGCCGAAGCCGCCAGCGGTTCGATCTATCTCGGTTTCGGTGCCTCGGACAATGGTCCCGGCGCGCGGTTCCGTTTCGACGATCGCGGCCGCCACCACTATCGCGGCCCCGATCGTCACGGCCCGGGCCGTTATGGGGCGCGTGAATGCTCGCCGCGTGATGCGATGCGAAAGGCTTCGCGAATGGGGCTGCGCAATGCGCGCGTGGTCGATATGGGCCGCCGCACCGTCAAGGTTGCCGGTCGCGGTCACGGCCATCGCCCGGCGATGATCGTCTTCGGCAACTCGCCGTCCTGCCCCGTGCTGCGCTGACCGGGCGCTGCCGGCATATTTCTGACCTCCCCTGACTTGTGCCGGCAGGCGACTGCCGGCACTTTTTTCGTCGGGAGAGGGCGAGGCCGCTCTACTGTTTCAGTTCGAAGGTCGCATTGACCTGAATGCGGTAGACGTTTTCACCGGCTTCCACCGGCACCGCATCGGCCGATGCTTCCATGCGATACGCGCGGCCGGCGGCAATCGGCATTGGCGGCTGGGTGTAGGACTGCTCCGACAACTCGATGACCGGGCCGAGGCCGACCCCGGCGGCTTCCGCTAGCGTGCGGGCGCGCTCGATCGCGTCGTTGACGGCGCGGCGGCGCGCCTCCGTTCGTGCGGCTGACGGATCGTTGTTGGTGAAGGCGATGCTGCCGCCCTGATTGATGCCGAGCGTCACCGCCCGATCGATGATTTCGCCGACCTTGGCGATCTCGCGCACCCGCACCGTCAGCGTATTGGTGACCTGATAGGCGACGATGCGCGGCTGCTCTTCGTTGCCGTTCTGCGGATAGACGTAGCGCGGGTTGATCTGAAGCCCGCCGGTCTGGAGATCGCGGGCTTCGATACCGGCCTCCTTCATCGCCGCAATCACGTCGGTGGTGGCCTTGTTGGCCTGATCGAGCGCGTCCCGCGCCGTTTCGGACTCGCGCAGCACCGAGAGCGTGACGATCGCCAGGTCCGGGGTCACGGCGGCTTCGCCTTCGCCGATCACTGCGATCCGAGGTGCAGGGTTGCGCACTTCCTGTGCGGCGGTGATGCCGGGCAGGACCATGGCGGCGGCAAGGAGCGGCAGGAAGGGGATAGGACGATACATGGGCAATCTCCGAAAATGATGTGCCTGTTGCCGGTAGGGGCGGAATGTGGGGGCAATACGGCGGCGCTCTTGTCTGGAGTGGCAAAACCAACTAGGTCAGCCGCGTGGGGCCTGTAGCTCAATGGTTAGAGCCGGCGGCTCATAACCGCTTGGTTGGGGGTTCGAGTCCCTCCGGGCCCACCAGTCTCCTTATCTTCCGGCAATCGGCAATTCATGCCGCTCGCGTTCTTGGCTCATGTTGCCGTGATTTTGCCCTTCGCTTGTGTTAACCGTGGCTTAACCATGGGAATTGAGGCGGTGAGGCAATGAACGAACCTGTCGAAAGGAACCGCGAGGTCGAGGGGCGTCTCGCCGCGACGATCCGCGAGGTCAAGAACGCCTTCGCCGATCGCGACGATGTCGTGGTCGATATCCGCGAGGCGCAGCTGACGCGGCTCGAACTTCTCGCCGACGAGCTCAAGCCCGTCTTCGCCGAGGTCCCGGTCGACGACGACCGGTTCGATCTCGCGATTTCCTCCGGCGCGCAACCGCGGCTGTGGATAGACGCCGTCGCCCACGTCACCATGGCGCGCGACCGCCGCACCTATCGCTTCCTCCGCGACACGCGCCTCGGGCGGGTGGTGCTGGCCGAATCGAGCGAGATGAAGCCGGTCGCCGATCAGGTGACGCGCTACATCGCCGAGCGGATGATCGAGCGTCGCCGCGCCATGGAAGGCGATACGGTCGCGCTCGAGCGCGGGAATGCCACGCCCGTGGCACCGCCGGAATCCGCGATCGCCCAGGCACCCGAAAACACCGCTCCGGTCGAGACCCGCCGGGGATCGTTTCTACCGGCCATGATGATCGTCGTTCTCGGCGCTCTGGTCGGTGTCGGCCTCGTCCTGGCGTTTGCGGGCGAGTGGCTCGAGCGGATCGGCTTCAGCTTCTGACCGCCTTCCGCCGGCGGGAGGAATCAGCCGGCAAGCGTTTCGGTGGCGATGTCGTGGACACTCGCATTGACGTCGGAGATGCCGCGTCGGGTGAGTTCGATCCGCCAGTTCCCCGGCTGACCCGAGACGTCGAAGAGATTGTACTGGCCGGCCGGCTTCTTGCCGCGGGGCGCCTGACCTGCCGCGGCGACGCCGACGACCGGAATTGCGCCGTTGCGGCCATCGATGCGGTAGGTCGTCGGCAGGTGGGTATGGCCGTGAATGACGAGTTCCGCTCCGTGACGGCGCATAACCTCCTGAAACCGGCCGATGCCGAACAGCCGCTTGTGGGCGGCTGTCGCGCCCCTGACCGGCGGATGATGGATCATCACCACCCGGAAGAGACCCGCTTCGCGCCCCCGATCCAGAACCTGGCCCAGACGCCGCGCCTGCTCCTCGCCGAAGAAGCCGCTGGCCATGAAGGGAGCCGTGGCACGGGCAGAGGATACGCCGATCAGCGCCATCGTCTCGCGCACCCTCAAATATGGAAACGCGCCCGGCCGCATCGGTTCGACCGTGCCGTCACCGGTCATGAACGGGCTCCATGCCGCGCAGGCCTTGGTGAGCGCGCCGCGCACATAGGCGTCATGGTTGCCCGGCACCACGGAAACATCGGCGGGCTTGCCCAGGGCCTCCAGCCACAGGCGGGAAAGTTCTATCTCGCCGGTCAGTGCCAGGTTCATGAGGTCGCCGGTAACGGCGATATGATCCGGCTCGTGCTGCTTCAGATCGGCAACGATGCCGTCGATGACGCTCTCGTGCAAATCGGCGCTGCGGTTGCGCCGCCAGTTGATGTAGCCTGTGATACGCTTGGAGACGAGATCGCGATAGGCGACTTCGGGCAAGGGGCCGAGATGGATGTCGGAAAGATGCGCGAGCCTGAACATGGCGCATGTTTAATCGAGCAGGGCGCGCTGTGCCAGCGCCGCGTGGTGCGAGGTTGACCAGGGCAGGAACGAAAGAGATGGCGGCAAGCAGCGGGCCGCGGTGGCGCGTGCGTCTCTTCCACCTGTGGTTCCTGCTGCGCAGGCCGATTACCTTCGGTGTCCGCGCCGTGGTCCACGATCGCGCCGCCAACTCGGTGTTCCTGATCCGGCACACCTATATGCCGGGCTGGCAGCTTCCGGGCGGCGGTGTCGAGATCGGCGAAACGGCGCTGCAGTCGCTCGCGCGCGAACTTGCCGAGGAGGGCAATATCGAGATCACGGCCCCGCCAGTCGCGAGGTCGGTGCATCTCAACCGCCATGCCAGCCGACGCGACCATGTCGTGGTCTATCTGGTGGAGCATTACCGCCAGACTGCGCCCAAGCGGCCGGACATGGAAATCGCCGAAGCAGGGTTCTTTCCGCTGGATGCGCTGCCGGATGGAACGACGGCCGGCACACGGCGGCGGCTTGACGAGATTTTCACCGGCGCCGAGCCGTCAGGCGAGTGGTGACCGTTCAGCCTGCGGTGAAACGGTCGCGGTCATGCGGCGCTGAGAAGTCGAGTTCCGGTCCCTTCGGCACGATCCGCGTCGGGTTGATCGTGGTGTGGCTGCCATAATAGTGCGCCTTGATGTGGTGCATGTCGACGGTCTCGGCCACGCCTGCGATCTGGTGGATGTCGCGGACATAGTTCGACAGGTTCGGATAGTCGCCGATCTGACGCCGGTTGCACTTGAAGTGGCCGTAATAGACTGCGTCGAACCGCACCAGCGTCGTGAACAGGCGGATATCGGCTTCCGTCAGCCGGTTGCCGACGAGATAGCGAGTTTGCGACAGCTTTTCCTCGACCTCGTCGAGCGCCTCGAACAGGGCGTCGAATGCTTCCTCGTAGGCGGCTTGCGTCGTGGCGAAGCCGGCACGATAGACGCCGTTGTTGATCGACGGATAGATGCGCGCATTGACCGCGTCGATCTCCTCATGGAAGCCGGCCGGAAACAGATCGACCGCGGCGTCGCCCCATTCGTCGAAGGCCGAATTCAGCATCCGGATGATCTCGGCCGATTCGTTGGAAACGATGGTGCCCTGATGCTTGTCCCACAGTACCGGCACGGTAACGCGGCCGGAATAGGCGGGATCGGCGCGGGTGTAGATCTGGTGCAGGAAGTCGGAACCGAACAGGCTGTCGCCGGTCGCGCCGTCCTGCTTCAGGAAGGTCCAGCCATCCTCGCCCATGAAATGGTGGACGATGTCGACGGAGATGACATCTTCAAGCTTCTTGAGCCTGCGCACGATCAGGGTGCGGTGCGCCCACGGGCAAGCGAGCGAGACATAGAGATGATAGCGCCCGGCCTCGGCCTTGAAACCGCGGCTGCGGCCTTCCGCCGGCGCGCCGTCCGCCGACACCCAGTCGCGGAACTGCGAAACCGAACGCTCGAACCGCCCGTCGCTCTTGGCGGTGTCGTACCATTGGTTTTTCCAGATGCCGTCAACCAGCAAACCCATAGCAATCTCCAATCGTTTGCATCCATCTAGGTCGGACACGGAGAGAGAGAAACAGTCTATCGGCTGAACAGTTCGTCTCTGTCGTTCACGAATGGCGATTGCAGCAGTGGGAATTTGATGATAGCGGACTTGTCGACCGGTATGTGGCCGGCGGGAGGACATGCCTTGATCGCGATCCGGTTCGAGCGACGACGAATGGTCTGAGGCGCGCAATCGCGCGCAGGCGGTATTGCACCCGCCCAGCCTTTCCAACGTTCCGATGCCTGGATGACCGACAATGAGCATTGCTGCCATGGCCACTCTTGATGTGGCCTATGTCCAAGAGACTGCCGACTACGACCCCGAGATCGAAGACATCAACGCCGAAGCCTTCGGCCCTGGACGCTTTTCCCGCGCGGCCTATTCGATCCGCGAAGGCGGGCCGCATCGGCGCGACCTGTCATTCGTGGCGCTGGCTGACGGCAAGGTGGCCGGCTCGGTGCGGATGACGCCGATCGCCGCCGGCAACGGCCGCGCGCTTCTGCTCGGCCCGCTTGCTGTTCGGCCCGCGTTTAAGAATCTCGGCATCGGCCGCAGGCTCGTCGCCATGGCGCTCGATGCCGCGCGCGCAGATGGCTGGGGACTGGCGATCCTCGTCGGCGACGCGCCCTATTATTCGCTGCTCGGCTTTTCGAAGGTGGTGCCGCAAGGCCAGCTTCTGATGCCGCGTCCGGTCGATCCGGCGCGGCTGCTCGCCTGCGAACTCGCTCCGGGAGCGCTGGAAGGGTTTGCCGGTCCGGTGGTGCATGCTGACAGGGCGATCTGAGCGAGTCGCAATCTTTCAGATGAGCTTGCCGCGCTTCGGTTCCCTGTTTTCCTGACGCCCTTCACCTTCCTTCGCGGTACCACATCGCGCCGAGTGCGAGCAGAAGGGCGGAAAGGCCGAGGAAACCGGCAAACAGCGAGGTGCGGTCGACCGATTTGAGCACGCTGTCGCCGGTGGTGCGGAAACCGATCCAGTCGCGGCCGGAGGCTGTGCCGCCCGCGCGCACCGGCACGATGCCGGGGAGGCTGATGCCCGCGCCGCCATCCAGTCGGCGGACGCTGCCGCCGCTTGCCGCCGCCACCGGCTGCAACAGGCCGGCGGTCGAGACCGTATCCTGAAACTCCGGCGCATTGACGGGGCCGACATGGGCCAGCGCGGCCAGATCGCCATTGCCGATCTGGTAAAGGCCGATCTCGTCGGTTTCCAGCGAGCCGGTGAAAACGCCGGGCGAGGCGGGCGACAGCGTTACCTCGACGGAGCGGCCGGACGGCGTGATGACGGTGGCGCGGCCGGGGTCGTCGCTCATGGTCTGGCGGCTGATGTCCAGCGTCATGCCGCGGCCGGAAGCGGTAAGCCGTTCCTCCTCCAGTTCCGGCTCCTTCATCAGCCAGTGGGCCATGCGCCGGTAGAGCGCGGCGTGCGGCCCGCCGCCCTCGAAGCCGCGCGCCCACAACCATCCCTGGTCGGACAGGAGCATGCCGACGCGGCCTTCGCCCTTGCGGTCGAGCACGAGGAGCGGCTTGTCGTCCGGCCCGTCCATGACGACCGCTCCGGACGGCTGGCCGACGCCGATCAGCCGGAACCACCGGCTCCACTGCGGCGGCTCCGTCCCTGCGCCTTCCAGACCGCGCGTAACCGGGTGGCGCTCGCCGGTCTCGGTCAGGCGCGGGTAAAAGCCCTGCTCGATCACCTCTCCGGTGGGCAGGCCGGGCAGGGCAGACATCAACGGGGTGCGCGCGATCGACATGCCGCCGGCATATTCGGGACCGGCGGCAACGAGCAGCGCGCCGCCCTTTTCGACATATTCGGCGATGTAGTCGTAATAGAGGATCGGCAGCACGTCGCGGTGCTGGTAGCGGTCGAACAGGATCAGGTCGAAATCGTCGATCTTCTCGACGAACAGTTCGCGGGTGGGGAAGGCGATCAGCGACAACTCGTTGATCGGCGTGCCGTCCTGCTTTTCGGGCGGGCGCAGGATGGTGAAATGGACGAGGTCGACCGAGGTGTCGGATTTCAGCAGGTTGCGCCAGGTGCGCTCGCCGGCATGCGGCTCGCCCGACACCAGCAGCACGCGCAGATTCTCGCGAATGCCGTCCAGCACGGCGATGGCGCGGTTGTTGGTTTCGGTCAACTCGCCGGGAATCGGGTCGATGGCGAGTTCGACGATGTTCTTTCCGGCATTGGGAATGGTCAGGTCGAGTGTCGTGGGCTCGCCGGAAATCGTATCCTGCGTTGCGATCTGCTCGCCATTGACGAGGATGCGGACGGAAACCGCGTCGCTTTTGCCGCCGGTCTCGCCGGCGTTGGTGTCGATGACCCGGTAGGTCAGCTGCACCGGCCGCCCGACGATGCCGAAACGCGGCGCGTTCTCGAACCGGATGCGGCGGTCGAACTCGCCTTCCTCGCCGGTGACGAGGACATGGAGCGGCCCGGTCGCGGGTGCCGCGTTGCCGGAGGGAATGTCATGCACCTGACCGTCGGTAATCATCAGCGTGCCGCCAACCCGCGACGGCGGCACGTCGCGCAGCGCCTGGCCGGCGGCATCGAACAGACGGGTCTCGATCCGTTCGTCGGCCGCGCCCGCCTTGCCGGTCTCGACCACGCGCAGCTCGAATTGCGGGAACCGTTCGAACCGCGCCTTGATCTCTTCGAGCGCGGCGTCGGTCTGCCCGGTCCGTTCACCGATATCCTGGCTCTGGCTGCGGTCGGCGATCACCGCGACCACGCTTTTCAACGGCTCGCGCTGTTCGTCGAGCAGGACAGGATTGAACAGCGCTACCGCCAGCGCGGCAAGCGCGGCAAGGCGGATCAGCCCGCCCGGCCGGCGAAAGAAGATGCCGGTCGCCACCAGCGCCGCCGCCGGCAGCAGGATCGCGGCGATGACCAGCGGGGAGAGCAGGGGTTCGAAGGCGAGCGACAGGTTCATGGCTACTGCCCCAGCCGTTCGAGCAGGATCGGCACATGCACCTGGTCGGATTTGTAGTTGCCGGTCAGCACATACATCATGATGTTGACCCCGGCGCGGAAGGCATAAGCCCGCTGCATGGGGTCGGCAGGCACGGTCGGCAGCAGCGGATTTCCCGAGGAATCGATCGCCCACGCGCCGGCGAAATCGTTGGCGGTGATCATGATCGGCGTCACGCCGTCGCCGGTCCGCACCGGGCGGCCCTCGGCATTCTCGGCATCAAGCGATGCTTCGACCCACAGCGGCCCGCCGGCATAGCGGCCGGGGAATTCCGGCATGATGAAGAAGGTTTTGGTCAGCACGTGATCGGCCGGGATCGGCTCCAGCGGCGGCACGTTCATCGTGGCGAGGATGTCGCGCAGGCGCTGCGTCGAAGGGCTGGCGGAGCCTTCGAGGCCGGGGGCGTAGCGGTCGCGGGTGTCGAACAGCACGGTGCCGCCGTCGCGCATATAGGCATCGACGCGGGCAAGCGCCGCTTCCGAAGGCATAGCCGGTTCCGCGTCCACCGGCCAGTAGATCAGCGGATAGAAGGCCAGCTCGTCGCGCTCGATGTCGATGCCTGCCGGCTCGCCGGGTTCGAGCGCGGTCTTCTCGGCAAGGAAGCGCGACAACCCCTGCAGGCCGGCGCGGCTGAGCGAATCGATCGCGCCATCGCCGGTCAGGACATAGGCGAGGCGGGTCTTGGCGATCGCGGCGATCGCCTTGTCGTCGTCGACCCCGGCTTCCTGTGCAAGCGCGGGAAACGCAGCTGCCAGCACGACGCTGCCGGCGAGAAGGAGAATGGCGGTCTGGCCCGCCCTGCGCGCGGCGCGCGCGCGACGGGAAAATGCGCCGCCTATCCACAGCACCGCCAGCGTATCGAGCGCCATCAGGATCAGGGCGGCCGCGAGAAGCGGACCTTTCATGTCCACGGCCTCGTCTAAGGAGTAGGCCGCGCGCGTGACGGCAAGCGCCGTCTGCGGCTGCGCGATCGGAAGGAACTCGGCTTCGGCAGCAAGCAGGTTGTACGCCACGACGCCCTCTTCGCCGCCGTAGAAGCCCGGCGGGTTTTCGAGCGTCACCGATTGCGCGGAGCTTGAGGTAAGCGGACGCGCGTCGGGGCCGGGCGCGGTCAGCGTGCCGTCGGCCGCGATCATGCGGAAGGGGGGAAGGGCTGCCGCCGCACCGGCATTCGCCGCATCGATGCGGCCCTGATTGGTGGAGAACTGGGTCAGCCGGCGGAGCATTTCCACGAAGCTGCCCGAGATCGGCAGGCTGGACCATGTCGCTTCGGGGGCGATGTGAAACAGCACCAGCGTGCCGTCGCCGCGCGGCGCGCCGGTCACCAGCGGCGTTCCATCGGCAAGGGCGGCCCATGTGCGCTCGACGATGTCGGCGGTGGGCTCAGCGAGAACCTGCCGCGACACGGTCACCTCGGCAGGTGCGGCGAGGTCGGCGAACGGTCCCGTGGAGGGGAAATCGCTCACGGGCTGCGGCTCGGTCCAGGACAAAGCCCCGCCCATGGCCCGCTCGCCGAGACGCAGGCGCACCGGCAGCAGTTCCTCGTCATTGCCGGCGGCGGCGAGGCGGGGACCGGCGAAGCGGATCAGCATGCCGCCATCTTCCAGCCATTCGATCAGCTTTGTGCGCGCGCCGTCGGGCAGGGCGCCGACATCGGCGAGAACGATCATCGCCGGTTTCTGCTCGAGGATCTGCGGGATCGCCTCGGCCAGATCGGCGCTCGCCGGCTCGATCAGGT
>JBLJBS010000017.1:0-6336 GCA_047637695.1 Aquamicrobium sp.
GGCTTCGACGTGCTGTGCGGGCCGGGCAACAATGGCGGCGACGGCTACGAGGTGGCGCGGCTTCTCGATGAGGCCGGGCTGGCGGTTTCGCTGTGGCGCGAAGGCCTGCCGCGGACCGGCAGCGACGCCGCGTATGCCGCCGACCGGTGTCACGTTGCGCTGCGGCCGCTCGGGGATTTCATGCCCCGGCCCGGCCGGGTGGTGGTCGATGCGCTCTACGGGGCCGGGCTTGCCCGGGCGCTCGATGGCAATGCGGCGCGCGCGGCGGAAAGCTGCCGCGCTGCGGGAGCAGTCGTCGTCGCCGTCGACCTGCCATCGGGCCTGTCCGGCGACAGCGGCCGGGCAGCGGGAGCGGTGTTTCAGGCGGCGCTGACCGTCACCTTCTTTCGCCTGAAGCCGGGACATCTGCTCGAGCCGGGCAGGGCGCTTTGCGGCGAGACCGTCCTCGCCGACATCGGCATCCCGCGAACGGTTCTGGACGACATCTTGCCGAGGACTTTCCGCAACCTTCCCGCGCTGTGGTCGCCGGCGCTGCCGCGCCCACGGCGCGACCAGCACAAATATTCGCGCGGCCACGCCGCCGTGCTCTCGGGCGGGCCGTCGACGACCGGGGCGGCGCGGCTGTCGGCGCTTGCTGCCGGGCGGGCGGGGGCCGGGGCCGTCACGCTGTGGTCGCCGGGCAATGCGATGGCCGTCAACGCCGCGCACCTGACTTCGATCATGCTGCGCAGGGCCGACACGCCGGCCGATCTCGACCGGGGATTCGCGGCGAAGCCGGCCGACGCCATGGTGATCGGGCCGGGCTTCGGCCTCGACCGGCCGCTGCGCGAGACCGTCCTGCATGTGCTCGAAGGGGGCTTGGCGGGCACGCTCGTGCTCGACGCCGACGCGCTGACGGCGTTCCGTGGTGCGCCCGACGCCTTGTCTTCCGCGATCGCGGCGTCCCGATGCCAAGTGGTGCTGACCCCGCATGAAGGCGAATTCGCGCGGCTGTTTCCCGACATCGCCGCGGATGCGGCGCTGTCCAAGCCCGACCGGGCGCGGCAGGCGGCGGCGTGCGCCGATGCGGTGGTGATTTTGAAAGGGCCGGACACGGTGATCGCCGCGCCGGACGGGCGGACGGCGATCAACGAGAACGGCACGCCGCTTCTGGCGACCGCCGGCTCGGGCGACGTCCTTGCAGGCATCGTCGCCGGGCTGTGCGCACAGAAGATGCCGGCGTGGGAAGCGGCCTGCGCCGCCGTCTGGATCCATGCCGAGGCCGGCGCGCGGTTCGGGCCGGGGCTGATCGCCGAGGATTTGCCCGGCCTGCTGCCGGCCGTGCTGCGCGAGCTTCCAGAGCGATGGACACCCGGATAAATCCGGGCTGCCGCTCTGTCTGTTTGTTTCAGCCGCCTTTATGCGACGCCAGACGAGTCCGTCCGGCTGCAAAATGCTTATGAATCTACGCGGGCCTGGAGCGCTATCGCGCCGAACGGCGCGCGCGACTTGCCCTCGGTGATGAAGTAGACGAACACGTCACGCGGCCTCACCCCGGCAAGGACATCGGGAGAAGCATATGGCAGGTCTTGCGGCTGGCCGCCGGCTGCCCATTCCTTTACCCGCCCGGTCCAGCCATCGAGCGCGGCTTCCGCGTAGCAGTTCTCGTTGTCATCGCTGCCCCGCTGCAGCCGGGCATAGACGAAATCGCCGGTCACGTCGGCAATCTCCGGATAAGCCGCGTGATGGGCATAGACAATGGCGGTGCCGTATTCGCGCGCCAGCGCGACGAATTCCGGCACGGCGAAGCTGTCATGGCGCACTTCGAGCGCGTGGCGCAACGGAACCCCGTCCTGCCTGTCCGGCAGTATCCTGAGAAAACCCTCGAAATCGGCCGGATCGAACTTCTTGGTCGGCGCGAACTGCCACAGGATCGGGCCGAGCTTGTCGCCGAGCTCGGCGACCCCGGAATCGAGGAAACGCCGAACCGATTCGCCCGCATCCGCCAGCACCTTGCGGTTGGTCGCGAAGCGGATCGCCTTCAGCGAGAACACGAAGTCCTCAGGGGCATCGTCCGCCCATTTGGCGAAGGTCGCCGGCTTGAAGGTCGAATAATAAGTGCCGTTGACCTCGATGGTCTTCACCTGCCGCGAGGCATGGTGAAGCTGCCTCGTCTTGGCCAGCCGGTCGGGATAGAAGCTGCCTTCCCACGGCTCGAAGGTCCAGCCGCCCATGCCGGCGCGGATCGTTGCTGCTGCGCTCACGTAAACCTCCTGCTTTTAGCCGCCATCTATCGGCGAGGGAGCCTTGCCGACGCCACCCGCTTCATGCCGGCGGAACGAAGGGCTGCGAGATTTCGAGGAACACCGGCATCGCCTCCAGTTCCGCGCAATGCGCGGCAAGCGCCGGGAAGGTGGCGAGATCGGCGAGGTCGGGATTGGAATCGCGCATATGGCGCAGCGAAGCCGCGACCGCGATGTCGGCATGGCCGATGCGCTCGCCAAACCAGTAGCGGCCTGAACGGCCGGCGCGGTCGGCCTCGAGCGCGGCCAGCGTGCCGCGAATCTGCTTCAGGCAACGCTCCTCCCACGACGCGGAAACCGCCTCGTGCAGCTGCCGCTCGTAGAACAGGCTGACCGTCTTGTCGGCGATGCCCGATGCCAGCGCGGCGATGCGGAGCGAGGAACGCCGGGCGGCGCCGGCGCGCGGATGCAGCGCCTTGTCGGGGCCGGCTAGCTCGTCGAGGTGATCGAGAATGGTGACGCTGTCGACCAGCACCTCGCCATCGTCGAGCACCAGCGTCGGCACCCGGGTCAGAGGATTAAACGCCGCGATCCTGTCGGCGTCGCCGAGCACCGACCATGGCCGGTGCTCGAACGGCATATCGTAGAGCCGGAGCGCGATGCCGACGCGACGGACGAAGGAAGAATCGTATTGGCCGATCAGGATCATGCGGCGTTTCCTTCTTTAATCCCGGCGGGCCTTCCGGCGGGATCGATGCGCGATGGCGTGGATGGATGGGGCTGCGTCTATTCCGCCGCCTCTCTCTTCGCGCCCGGCCGCCGCTCCAGCAATTCCTTCAGGAACCGTCCGGTATGGCTGCGCGGCTCGGCAACGATGTCCTCCGGCGTGCCGGAGGCGACCAGCTCGCCGCCGCCGTCACCGCCGTCCGGGCCGAGATCGAGGATCCAGTCGGCGGTCTTGATGACCTCGAGATTGTGCTCGATCACCACGACCGTATTCCCTTGAACGACCAGCTCGTGCAGCACCTCGAGCAGCTTGGCGACGTCATGGAAGTGAAGGCCGGTGGTCGGTTCGTCGAGGATATAGAGCGTCTTGCCGGTCGCCTTGCGCGACAGTTCCTTGGCCAGCTTGATGCGCTGGGCCTCGCCGCCCGACAGCGTGTTGGCCTGCTGGCCGATCTTGATGTAGCCGAGGCCGACCTTGTCGAGCGTCTCCAGCTTGTCGCGCACGGCCGGCACGGCCGAGAAGAACTCGACCCCTTCCTCGACCGTCATGTCGAGCACGTCGGCGATGGACCTGCCCTTGAACAGCACCTCCAGCGTCTCGCGGTTGTAGCGCTTGCCGTGGCAGACGTCGCAGGTGACGTAGACGTCGGGCAGGAAGTGCATCTCGATCTTGATGACGCCGTCGCCCTGGCAGGCCTCGCAGCGCCCGCCCTTGACGTTGAACGAGAAGCGGCCCGGCTGATAGCCGCGCGCCCTCGCTTCGGGCAGGCCGGTGAACCAGTCTCGGATCGGCGTGAACGCGCCGGTATAGGTGGCAGGGTTGGAGCGCGGCGTGCGGCCGATGGGCGACTGGTCGATGTCGATGACCTTGTCGAGGAACTCCAGCCCTTCGATGCGGTCGTGCGGCGCAGGCTGCTCCCGAGAGCCCATGATCCGGCGCGATGCGGCCTTGTAAAGGGTCTCGATCAGGAAGGTCGACTTGCCGCCGCCCGAAACGCCGGTGACGCAGGTGAAGGTGCCGAGCGGTATCTCGGCCGTCACATCCTTCAGGTTGTTGCCGCGCGCGCCGATGACCTTGATGCGCTTGCCTTTCTTGCCCTTGCGCCGCTCGGCCGGGACGGCGACGCTGAGCGCGCCGGACAGATATTGCCCGGTCAGCGAATTGGGATTGGCCATGATCTCGGCCGGCGTTCCTTTCGCCACCACCTGTCCGCCATGGATGCCCGCCGCGGGGCCGATGTCGACGACATAGTCGGCGGTCAGCACCGCGTCCTCGTCATGCTCGACGACGATGACCGTGTTGCCGAGGTCGCGAAGATGCTTCAGCGTGTCGAGCAGGCGGGCATTGTCGCGCTGATGCAGGCCGATCGACGGCTCGTCGAGCACGTAGAGCACGCCGGTCAAGCCCGAACCGATCTGCGAGGCAAGCCGGATGCGCTGGCTCTCGCCGCCCGACAAGGTGCCGGAATTGCGCGACAGGGTCAGGTAGTCGAGGCCGACATCGTTCAGGAAGCGCAGCCTTTCGCGGATCTCCTTGAGGATGCGGGCCGCGATCTCGTTCTGCTTGGCGCTCAGTCTCTCCGGCAGTTCGATGAACCAGCGGTCGGCCTTGCGGATCGACATTTCCGTCACTTCGCCGATGTGCAGGCCGCCGATCTTGACCGCCAGCGCTTCCGGCTTGAGGCGATAGCCATTGCAGGCCGGGCAGGGCGTTGCCGACATGAAGCGCTCGATTTCCTCACGCATCCACGCCGATTCCGTCTCCTTCCAGCGCCGCTCGAGATTGGGGATCACGCCTTCGAAGGTCTTGGCCGTCTTGTAGGCGCGCACGCCATCGTCATAGGCGAACTCGATCTTGCGCTCGCCGGTGCCATGGAGAATGGCGTTCTTCGCTTCCTCCGAAAGCTCGCGCCAGCGGTCGCCGACCTTGAAGCCGTAGACCTTGCCCAGCGCCTCCAGCGTCTGCAGATAGTAGGGCGAGGTCGACTTCGCCCAGGGCGCGACCGCACCTTCGCGTAAGCTGACGTGGTCTTCCGGCACGACAAGGTCGGGATCGATCGCGCGCTGGGTGCCGAGCCCGTCGCAGGCAGGGCAGGCGCCGAACGGATTGTTGAACGAGAACAGCCGCGGCTCGATCTCGGGAATGGTGAAGCCCGAGACGGGACAGGCGAATTTCTCAGAGAAAAGAATCCGTTCGTGGGTTTCGTTCTTGGACTTGTTGACCGCGTCCTCGCCGGTCTGGCTCTCCGGCAACGGCCTGTCGGCAAACTCGGCGACGGCGATGCCGTCGGCGAGCTTCAGCGCCGTCTCCAGCGAATCGGCCAGGCGCGAGGCGATGTCGCTGCGCGCCACGAGACGATCGACCACCACGTCGATATCGTGCTTGTACTTCTTGTCGAGCGCCGGCACGTCGGCGATCTCGTAAAACTGGCCGTCGACCTTGACGCGCTGGAAGCCCTTCTTCTGAAGCTCCGCCAGCTCCTTGCGGTATTCGCCCTTGCGGCCGCGCACCATCGGCGCGGTGATGTAGAGGCGCGTGCCTTCTTCGAGCGCCAGCACCCGGTCGACCATCTGGCTGACCGTCTGGCTTTCGATCGGCAGGCCGGTCGCCGGCGAATAGGGCACGCCGGCGCGCGCGAACAGAAGCCGCATGTAGTCGTAGATTTCCGTGACCGTGCCGACGGTCGAGCGCGGGTTCTTCGAGGTGGTCTTCTGCTCGATCGAGATTGCCGGCGACAGCCCGTCGATCTGGTCGACGTCCGGCTTCTGCATCATTTCGAGGAACTGGCGGGCATAGGCCGACAGGCTCTCGACATAGCGGCGCTGGCCCTCGGCATAGATGGTGTCGAAAGCGAGCGACGACTTGCCGGAGCCCGACAGGCCGGTCATCACGATCAGCCTGTCGCGGGGCAGGTCGAGGTCGATGTTCTTGAGATTGTGCTCGCGCGCACCGCGAATGGAAATGAATTTATGGTCCGCCATGACCTGTTCGCCGCTTAGGAATGGGAAAGCCGGGACGCGTTACACGCCTTGGCAACGCACCATATGGCGATTGAGCAGCCTCGCCGCCAGCCGCACCCGCACTGAAACCTTTAGGCCGCTTTTCGCGCTTTGCAGGCAAGATGGCAAGTGAAAAGAACAGAAGATGAACATAAATTCCTTCTCTCGCGACGACCGTTGCGGGAGACCGTCGCCAGAGGTTGCCATATGGAACAAAATATGAACATATAAATTGTGGACGAGGCGTGCGCGAGGAGAACCCGGCAGGGCGTTGAAATGCCGGTTGAGGTAGTGTGCGGCACCTCGAATTTAGGACAAGCGCAGGAGAGCGTCATGGCAGGCAGCGTCAACAAGGTCATTCTGGTCGGCAATCTCGGCGCCGACCCCG